>DATDMT010000112.1:0-25903 GCA_036518635.1 Rhodocyclaceae bacterium
TACTACAAGGACGAGAAGGGCCGCTACCTGGGCTGCAACAAGGCCTTCGAGCAGTTCGTCGGCATCGAGCGGGAGCGTCTGGTGGGGCGCACGGTGTACGACATCGCGCCGGGCCAGGCGGCCGACCGCTACTTCGCCGCCGACCAGGAGTTGCTGGACAAGCCGGGTACCCAGACCTACGAAGCGTCGGTGACCCACGCCGACCGCAGCAAGCGTGAGGTGGTGTACTACAAGGCCACCTTCAACAAGGCCGATGGTTCCCTTGGCGGCATCGTCGGCGTGATGCTGGACATCAGCGACCGCAAGAACATGGAGGACCGGGTCTGGCGCGAGGCCAACTACGACGCCCTGACCGGCCTGCCCAACCGCCGCTTGTTCCGCGACCGGATGCGCGAGGAGATCAAGCGTGCGCGCCGCACCGGCCGCGGCCTGGCGCTGCTGTTCATCGACCTGGACCGCTTCAAGGAAGTGAACGACACCCTCGGCCACGATGCCGGCGACCAGTTGCTGATCGATGCGGCGCAGCGCATCTGCACCCGCGTCCGCGCCACCGACACGGTATCGCGCCCCGGCGGCGACGAGTTCATCGTGATCTTGCCGGATATCGCCGAGGCCACCCAGGTGGGCCGCCTGGCGGGCGAGATCATCGATGCCCTGGTGCAGCCCTTCCAGATCAACGCCCAGACCGCCTATGTCTCGGCCAGCATCGGCGTCGCCCTGTTCCCCGACGACACCGACGACATGGACACCCTGCTGAGCTACGCCGACCAGGCCATGTACGCGGCCAAGGAGCAGGGGCGCAACTGCTTCAGCTACTTCACGCCGTCGATGCAGGAAAAGGCTCGGCTGCGCATGCAGCTCGCCAACGATCTGCGCCAGGCCCTGCCGCTGGGGCAGTTGCAGGTGTATCTGCAGCCCATCGTCAATCTGTCGAGCGGCCTAATCGTCAAGGCCGAGGCGCTGCTGCGCTGGCGCCACCCGCTCCTCGGCATGGTGCCGCCGGACCGCTTCATTCCCATCGCCGAAGAGATCGGCCTGATCAACGAGATCGGCGACTGGGTGTTCCGCGAGGCCGCCGCCGCGGCCAAGCGCTGGAGCGACCCCTGGTTCATCGGCGGCAGCCAGCCGGTGCAGGTCGCCGTGAACAAGTCGCCGCGCCAACTGGTGACCGGCAATACCGAGAAATCCTGGATCGAGCACCTGCGCCAGATCGGCCTGCCCAACGGCTTCATCGTCATCGAAATCACCGAGGGCTTGCTGATGGATTCACGGCCGGAGGTGGCGGAGAAGCTGCTCGACTTCCGCGACGCCGGCATCGAGGTGAGCCTGGACGATTTCGGCACCGGCTACTCGGCGATGTCCTATCTGAAGAAGTTCGACATCGACTACCTGAAGATCGACAAGTCCTTCGTTCGCGACATGACCAGCGATCCCAGCGACCGGGCCATCGTCGAGGCCATCATCGTCATGGCCCACAAGCTGGGCATGAAGGTGATCGCCGAGGGCGTCGAAACCGCCGAGCAGCGCGACCTGCTGGAGGCCGCCGGCTGCGACTTCGGCCAGGGCTACTTTTTTGCTCGGCCGATGCCCATCCCCGACTTCGAAACCTTCCTGGTCACCGCCAACCGGGGCAACGACTAGCCGCCCACCAGCGCCAGCGCCAGCGGCGTGGTCACCGCCGCCAGGGCGGTGGTCAGCACCAGACTCGATGCCACCGGGCCCTCCATGGTCTTGAACTGGCGCGACATCAGGTAGACGTTGGCGCCGGTGGCCAGCGAGGCCAGCAGCACCACCGCCTGGGTTTCTATCGCCGGCAGGCCCAAGAGGCGGGCCAATACCCAGACAACCAACGGCTGGACGATCAGCTTGAGGACGGAGATGCCGACGCTCTGCTGCCAGCCGGTGCGGATGCCGTATTCGGCGAGGCCCATGCCCAGGGCGATCAGGGCCATGGGCGTGGCGGCCTGGCCGGTCATCGCCAGGGGCGTGTCGATCAGCGCCGGCAGCGGCAGGCCGGTCAGGCCGAACAGGGTGCCGGAGAGGATCGCCGCCACCAGCGGGTTGGTCAGCACGCCTTTTAGCGTGCGGCCGAAGCCGTGCAGCGACAGGGAGCCGTGGCGCGACCATTCGACCGAGACCGTCACCAGGGTCCACAGGGTCAGGGCGTTGAACACCACCACCAGGGCCACGGTCGGCAGGGCGGCTTCGCCTAAGGTCACCTTGGCCAGGGGCACGCCGAGCAGCACGTTGTTGGAAAAGATGCCCCCCAGGGCGAACACCGAGCCGGCCACGCCGTCGAGGCGGAACAGGCGGGCGCCGACGATGCGGCCGATGACGAAGACGATCAGGCAGCCGCCGAAGAAGGCCAGCAGCAGGCGCGCATCCACCGGCGGCAGCTTGGAGCGGTCGGCCATCAGGCGGAACAACAGGGCGGGCAGAGCGACCGAGAAGACGAAGCGCGACAGCCCCTCGGAGATGGTCTTGGGCCAATGACCCCAGTGCATCAGCGCGTAACCGACGAAGACCAGGGCAAACAGCGGGACGGAAAGTTCGAGGTAGTGCAGGAAGGCGGACATGGGCTTGATGTAGGTCCCTCCCCCTTCAAGGGGGAGGACAGGAGGAGGATGGGGCTTCGGCGCAGGGCGGGTTTATACCCCATCCCCACCCCAACCCTCCCCTTGAAAGGGAGGGAGCAATCAGCGCCGCATTGCGGCGAGGCTCGGACTGGCGGTTTTCTTGACTCCGCTCAGGGGCGAAATCTGCAGGTTTGGCTAAGATGCGGCTGATGAACCATACACTTATATCCAACTATCCGGTCGTCCTCCGCAGCCGCCTCGAAGGCCTGCTGGCCGGCCTGGAGACCGGCCTCGTCGAGCGTCGCCGCATGGTGCGGCTAACCCTGCTGACCGCCCTGGCCGGCGAGCACACGCTGCTGATCGGCCCCCCCGGCACCGCCAAGAGCGAGCTGGCGCGGCGGCTGCACCTGGCTTTCCACGAGGCCAGCTATTTCGAACGACTGCTGACCCGTTTCTCGGTGCCGGAGGAATTGTTCGGCCCCCTGTCGATCAGCGCCCTGGAACAGGACCGCTACGAGCGCCAGACCGCCGGCTTCCTGCCCCAGGCCACCATCGCCTTCATCGACGAGGTGTTCAAGGCCAACAGCGCGATCCTGAATGCCCTGTTGACCCTACTAAACGAGCGGGAATTCGACAACGGCGCCGGCCGCGAGCAGTGCCCGCTGATCAGTTGCGTCGGCGCCACCAACGAGGTGCCGAGCGACGAAGTGGCCGAGGCCTTCTTCGACCGCTTCCTGACCCGTCTGCCGGTGGGTGCGGTGAGCGCTGAAGGCTTTCTCGATCTGCTCGGCCAGGGCGGCGATGTGGCTATGCCCGATCTGCAGGCGCTGCGCGCCGAAGACCGGGAGGCGATTGCCGCGGCGGCCCGCGGCGTGACCCTGGCGCCCGAGGTTCTGGGCCTCTTGGCCGAGCTGCGCGAGCGGCTGCGGGCGGAGCAGGGCTACGTCTCCGACCGGCGCTGGGTCAAGATCGCCTGGCTGCTGAAGGTGATGGCCGCCACCGAGGGCCGCGCCCGCGTCGCCCTGTGGGATCTGTGGTTGCTGCCCTGGTGCGTCGCTGCAGATATGGAACGCCAGGTCGAAGTGGATGCCTGGCTCTGCGGCCGTCTCGGGGTGCGCGAGGCCTTTGCGCCGCCGCGCCTGACCCGGGTGGTGCAGGCCTTCGAGGCCCAGATCAAGCTGGAGGAGGAGGCCGACGACCTGGACTACGACGAGTCCGGCCGGCTGCGTTTCAACCAGGAGGTGGAAGCTCAGGTGAGCGACGCCAAGGGCGGTACCCAGGCGATGCGCATGTCCTACAAGAAGCGTCGCCGCTACGGCCGCAAGCACATCGAGGCGCGGGTGCGCCAGATCGACGACTTGATCGTCCGCATCGCCGATTACGCCGAGGAGATCGCTCTGCGCCGCGGCGAGCTGGCCGATTACCTGGCCCAGTCCCTGTGGCTGGATGGCGATTTTGCCCGCCGCGCCGACGCCAACCTGCAAGCCACCGGTGAGGTGGTGGACGAACTGCGCCAGCGCGCGCTGCTGGCCCGCGCCCGCTTCGAGGCGCTGCCGCCGTTGCCGCCGACGGAACCCGGCGCGGTGCCGGAGCCGGTGGATCACGAAGCGCTGTCGTGAGCCAGCAAACTGCCACCCCTCTGCTGTTCGAGGGTTTGGAATCCCGCCTCGGCGGCATCGACCGCCTGCCGCGGGGGCTCTGGCTGTGGAGCCTGATCCATTCCCACGGCTCGCTGCAGCCGCGGCTGGAAGGCATCGAGGGCCTGCGCCACGACCTGATCGCGGGCCAGCTCAGCGACCGCCCCCATTGGCCGTCGCCGGCCCTGGCGCCGGGCCTCAAGGCGGTGCTGGAGGAGTTGGAGCTGCAACGCTACTGCATGGGCCAGGCCGACCTGACCGAGACCCTGCTGCGCTCCCTGCTGTGGCACCTGGATCTGATCGTGGACTACATGGATCGCGGCGCCAGCGAGCAACAGGCCATCGCCGATGCCCTGGCGGCCTTCGGTGCCGACTGGGCGGACCGCTGCGGCAGCATGGACGAACTGATCGCGGTCTTCGGCGATTGCGGCGACATGCTGAAGAACACCCGCTGGGACATGCTGCGGGGCCTCTTGCGTAGCGGCGGCTGGCAGGAGGTGGTGCGCATCCGCCGCCTGCTGGAAAGCCTGCCCGAGCTGGCCGAGATCATCCGCCAGTTGGGCCGCGCCCAGGTCACCGACGAGCCGGACGAGTCGCGCAAGATGGCAACGCCGACCATGGAGCAGGCGATGGTCGCCCATACCTACGTGCGCGAGGTGCGGGTGCCCGACTACCCGGGCGAGACCCGCGGCGTGCGCCGCTCCGGCCGCGTCTCACGGATGCTGCCGGCGGAGGCGATGCTGCTCGGCCACCCGCGGCTGCGCCTGATCTGGCACGCGCGCCACGCCGAGCGCACCCTGCTCACCTACGAGGATGAAGAGGTGATGCCCGAGCTGGTGCACGACCAGGCCCCGGCCTGGCGCCCCAACCCGGAGCCGCGCCCCGACCGGCGTCTGGAGATGGGGCCGATGATCGTCTGCGTGGACACCTCGGGTTCGATGCAGGGCGGCGCCGAGACCGTCGCCAAGGCCGTGGTGCTGGAAGCGGTGCGCACCGCCCACGACCAGAAGCGGCCCTGCCATGTGTTCGCCTTCAGCGGCCCGGAGGACGTGGTCGAAATGGAAATCGGCGTGGACGAGCCGGGCCTGGAGCGGCTGACCCACTTCATGGGCCAGAGCTTCCGCGGAGGCACCGACATCTGCGGCCCCCTGGGCCGGGCGATGGAAAAACTGACCGAGGAAGCCTGGCAACTGGCCGACCTGCTGATCGCCTCCGACGGCGAATTCGGCGCCACGCCGGAACTGGCGGCCCTGGTGGAGGAAGCCAAGGAACGCCAGGGCCTGCGGGTGCAGGGCGTGCTGATCGGCGACCGGGAAACCATCGGCTTCCTCGAACTGGCCGACCACATCTACTGGGTGCGCGACTGGCGCCGCTACGGCACCTCCGACAGCGATTCGCCGGTGCACTCGAAGAGCCTCACCGCGATGTATTTTCCCGGCGCCCTGCGCACCCCGGAGAACCGCAATGGCACCGTCGGCGGCGACGCTGCGGCGGAAGCGGTCAAGGCGGGGTTGCATCGGGGGGAGAAGTTGTGAAGAAAAAAATTTTTCACCACGGCGACACGGCGGGCAGGGCGAAATTCATGAGCCTAATGGGTTTTTGTGTTTTTCCGCCGTGCTCGCCGTGTCGCCGTGGTGAACGCCTTTTAGATTTACTGGAACCTTTATGACCGTAGCCCGCGAACTGCTCTCCCTGCTGGAACACCTGGCACTGCGCATGAAGCTGCCCAAGGTACGCGCCCTGCACCTGCCGCCGCCGGACAAGGCCGGCACCAAGGACGGCGAGTTCTGCGCCCTGGAACTGGATGACGGCAGCATGGGCCTCGGCTACGTGCTGCTCGACGACACCCTGATGCAGTTGCTGAACGGCCCCCAGCGCAGCGAACTGGTGGGGGCCGATGCCCTGGCCGTAGCGCGGCGCTACGCCGAATCCGACGGGCTCTGGCGCACCCTCGGCTATACGGCGGTGTGCGCCCTGACCCGCAGCTTCTTCGACCGCACCGGCTTCGTGCCCGACGCCAGCGCCGATTCCATCGGCATGATGAATCCGGTGCCCGGCGACCACATCGGCATGGTCGGCCATTTCAATCCGCTGATCCCGCGCATCATCCAGTCCGGCGCCCAACTCACCGTGGCCGAACTGAAGGCCGAGCTGGCCGGTGACTGGGACGGCTACCGGGTGACCCTGGATGTGGCCGAGCTGGCCGACTGCAACAAGGTGCTGTCCACCAGTTCGGTGATGCTCAACGACACCCTCGACCTGATCCTGCAGCACAGCCGCAATGCGCGCTATTTCGCCCTGGTCGGCCCCGGCGCCGGCTGTCTGCCGGACCCGCTGTTCGAGCGCGGCGTGACCCTGCTGGGCGGCACCTGGATCACCGACCGGGAGGGCTTCCGTGCATCCCTGGTGGAAGGTGAGAGCTGGAGCCGTTATGCCCACAAGTACGCCCTGCTGCGCCAGGACTACCCCGGCTTCGACGCGCTGCTGGGGCGGCTTTGAGCGTTCCCACCGCGGCCTACCGGCCGCCGCCAGACGAGGGCCTGGCCGTCGTCTACGCCGACGACTGGCTGCTGGTGCTGGACAAGCCGGCGGGCCTGTTATCGGTGCCTGGTCGCGGCGCCGACAAGGCCGACTGCCTGGTGGCCCGCGCCCAGCGTGAATTTGCCGACTCACTGATCGTGCATCGGCTGGACATGGAAACCTCCGGCCTGATCGTCCTCGCCCGCGGCGAGGAAATGCACCGCCGCCTGAGCCGCCAGTTCCGCGAGCGGGAAGTGGCGAAGCGCTACGTCGCGGTGGCCGCCGGACAGTTGGTGGCAGATGAGGGCAGCATCGATCTGCCGCTGATCACCGATTGGCCCAATCGACCGCGGCAGAAGGTGGACCACGACATCGGCAAGCCCTCGCTGACCCACTACCGGGTGCTGTCCCGCGATGCCGACACGACGCGAGTGGAACTGGAGCCCGTCACCGGCCGCTCCCACCAGTTGCGCGTGCATCTGCTGTCCCTGGGCCACCCGCTATTGGGCGACCGCCTCTACGCCCCGCAGGCCATTGCCGAAGCCGTGCCGCGCTTGCTGCTGCACGCCTGGCTGCTTGCCTTCACCCATCCTCAGACTGGTATCACCCTTAACTTCGAGCGAACGGCGGAATTCTGATTTTCGGGCTGCCGGAGTGGCGAGGGCAGTCCTCAATCCAAATTTGGCGCCGCCGAATGACGAGCGGCATGTGCGCAAGGGTTTGAGCTAGCACCAGCGAGACCACTTATTCCAGCTATTGCCCGACCTAGTCAGCCGTGCCAAGGCGTGGGCCGCCTTGGCGTCTGGCGAATTCAGAGTGAGGCTGAATTAGCCTTGTGGGCTCGGAGGGTCATGTTCGTGCCCTTGCTTCACACCCTGAATTTCCCGACCGAAGAATTCAGGGTGGCCGCCAGTAGTTCGAGTCGCTCTGCCGATCTGGAAACGTCCTTCACCGCGGCGCTGTTTTCTTCAGTCATCTGCGCAATTTTTTCGACGTTCTTGGCGATCTGGCCGCTGGCGGTGCTTTGTTCGGCCAGGGCGCTGGAGATGTCTTCAACGGCGTTCAGCACCTGTTGCGTCCCGGTTTCGATACGGGCCATCGAGTCGCCGGTCTTGGCTGCCATCTGGACGCCTTCGCCAACCTGCAGGCGGCCTTCTTCCATGCCATGCACGGCGTTTTGCGTGCCGTGCTGGATGGCGTCGATCATGGTGGCGATTTCCTGGGTGGACGAGGTGGTTCGCTCGGCCAGCTTGCGCACCTCGTCGGCGACGACGGCGAAGCCGCGCCCCTGCTCACCGGCACGGGCCGCCTCGATGGCCGCGTTGAGCGCCAGCAGATTGGTCTGGTCGGCGATTTCCTTGATGACGTTGACGATGCTGGAGATTTGATTCGACTGTTCGCCCAGGGTCTGGATGACGCCGCTGGAGCGAGTGACGGAGTCGGAGATCTTGTGGATCTCGTCGATGGTGTCCTGTACCAGGCCCTTGCCTTCGCTGGACAGGCTGCCGGTGTCTTCCGCCAGGCCGCGGGCGCTGGCGGCGCTATCGGCGACATGGCCGATACTGACCGTGACCTGCTCGACTGCAGCGGCCATCGAGGCAGCGGCCTCGCTCTGCTGGGTTGAACTCTGCGATACCTGCTGCGAATTGGTTGCCAGCTTGCGCGCCGCATCGGCGACCTGTTCGGCAACCTGGCGCGATTGGGTGATGGTGTCGCGTAGATTCGTCTGCATATGGTCGATCGAAGCCAGCAGGCTGGTTTTGTCGCCGGGGGCGACCGATAGCGGCACGGTCAGATCGCCGTTGGCGATGGACAGCGCCGCGGCCTGCATTGCCAGCGGCTCACCGCCCAGCCGGCGCATGATTTCGCGTACCACCAGGGCCATGCCGATCGCCACCAGCAGCGCGCCGCCGCCGGCCAACAGCAGCACTTGCAAGCGCACGCGGACCGAGGTGTCGTGCAGGGAATTCAGGGTGTTGTCGGCGTAGCCCGATGCCACCTTGACGGTGGCGTCGACGCCGTTGCGATGGGCGATGTAGAGTTTGTTAACCTCGCCGGCCAGTTGCCGGATGCGCGCGGCATCGCCTTGCTTGAGCGCTGCGGCATAGTCGCCCAGCACCAGTTTCCAGAAATTGTCCGCCGCCTGCTTTTGTTCGCCGAACAAGGCCGTCTTGACGGCGGGGTCGAGGGCTTCCTTCTCCCAGAAGGTATTGCGCTCGTCGTAGTCTTTCTTCAGGCTGGTCAGCTTTGCCAGCAGCGGTGCGTGCTCCTCCGCCTTGGCCTCCTGAAGTTGCAATACGGTCAGTTCGGCTTCGAGGACATACAGCGGCGGCGGCAGGATGTCGGCCACCACATCCTTGCCTTGGCCCATGTTGTCCGCTGCCTTGGAAATTGAGCCGGTAGCAAGCCAAACGACACCGGTGAAAACGGCTAGGAGAAAAATGACTCCGGCCAGCATGCCCACCAATTGCGATTTGACGCTTAGTTTTTGCAACACTCTGTACTCCTCCCGTAATGTATTTTTTGTGCGGGGGAATATACGCCTTAAGTACTAATAGCAATAATGTTGATATGGGTTAATCGGCACTAGCGGATTTTAGGTCGCGGGGTAGGCGGGCTGCGTCTACCGCTCGCGGTTCAGGGGATGTTGACCGTCGATTGCCCCGGGTAGGTGATTTCGATCAGGCCGCCAAAGGCGCACATCAGTTTCGAGGTGTTGTTGAGCGAAGGGATGCTGGCGATCATCACCGTGGGGCATCCGGGGGCCCAGGGAGCGGGGATCACCGGGGTGCAGGGCATCGGGGTCAGGGCCCCCAGCGCCGCGGCGGTGGCGGCGGCGACCGCCGGATTGGCCGGGCTCTGGCACATGCCGAAGGGCAGGATGTTCACGAACGGGATGTTGTCCATGATGTTGGCGTCGGGCATCTGGTTCGTTGTGGTGCGGTTCTTGGGGAGAACCACCAGCGAACTCGGCGCCATGCCGAAGCTGCACTTCATGACCGCTCCCATGCAGACTTGCTGCGCCATCCTCTTACCTCCGTTTGTCGTTCGGCCGCGCCGGACATTGTCGTCCCGACCGGGTGCGGCCGCCAGATTTTTTCGCAGCGACACCCAGCAGGAACGCTAGGCCGAGATGCGAACGGGGCACCGCGTTCGGAACGCTCGAAGCCCGTCGAAAGCGCGCGGATGCCGGGTTTTACTGGCAAAAACCGCGCGCATCCACTATTAAAGGCTTTCGGGATCAGTGTTTGTGCTTGTCGGCTGGGCCTGTTCAGGTTGGGTTTGGCAGGGTTCTAAGTGGCATCGGGAAGTGGGCTTCAAGTGGGCTTCGATCGGGCCGTATATTTTTTTCCGACCCTGCGCACTTCTTTGGCATTGCGTTTGGCATACTTGGACGGTTAGATGGCGGTGGCGCAGGCGGCGAGCCCCGATCGGCAGCGGCCAAATGGCTGGTCGCGGATCAAGGCGGCTCACGGTTCAGGCTTCATAGCTATTGTGCGTATGCAGCATAAAAAAATCATAAAGCCAGATGAGAGTGGTGCCATCATGAGATCGTGTTGGCATCTCTAACAGGGAGCGAAGCATGATTCACGCCGCGATATCGCATATCGCCAGTCAATTGAATCAGTTCCTGCGCAGGTCATTCGACCTCGGCGAGGATGTCGTCGTGCTTTCCAATGTGATGGAGCAGGACGGTACGCTGGCGCCCAACACCGCCAACAAGTTGCTGGTCTTCCTGGTCAATGTGGAACGCGATGCCACGGCGAAGGGGCCCATGGGTGGTGGCCTGAGCTTGACCTCCCTGGTTTCCGGCTATCCGCCGGTGGCGCTGAATCTATATGTAATGGTGGCGGCGAACTTCAGTTGCGCCAACTATCCGGAGGCGCTCAAGTTCCTGTCGAACGCGGTCAGTTTCTTTCAGCGCCAGCCGGTATTCGATCATCAGGTCACGCCGGACCTGGATCGCCGGATCACCAAGCTTGCCCTGGATATCGAGAATCTGAATATCCAGGATTTGAGCAGCCTGTGGGGGGTGTTGAGCGGCAAGTATCTGCCCTCGATTCTGTACAAGGTCCGGCTGGTGTCGTTCGACGCGGGCGACATCCGCGGCCAGCTTTCGCCGATTCACGGCTACGCGTCTTCGGTGGAGTGACCCAATTCCATGCCGAACTTCAGCCCCTTATTCACTCTTGGCATCGAGCATTCCTTCTTTGTCGACGGAGTGATGCGGGGCGTCGACTTTGTTCCCAGCCCGGCGACGGCCGCGGTGATCCGCTCTGTCGGGCTGATGGTGAAGCGCATCGACAACGGGATCGCCGTGATTTGTGCCGAAGACCGACTGCCGGCGCTGCCGCTGCATGCGGCGGATGGGGCGACATTGAATTTTGCATTTGTCGCGCGGGTGGGCGACAAAAACTTTCCCAGCTACACGTATCCCCTCGTTCCACGGGAGGAAAAGGTTCTCTGCTTCGGCAATGTCGGCCGGGACGCCGAGCGCCTGACTGAATATGACGAGGCTTCCGAGGCCGATTACCGGGATGTGGCTGCCCTCATCGACGAGGGTGTGTTGAACGAACGGGAGCGTCGGGTTCTCCCTGATTTCGTGGTGATCCTGGCGCTGAAGGTGGCGCCCGGGGAGGCGGGACGCGCGCCGGATTTTTGCATCAGGTTCGCTGCGCGAAAATCTTTTTGGAAATATTATCTGCTCGGCAAGATGGGGCGGGATAGCGCGCGCATCGTGGATTTGGACAACAAGGTCGAATTTGAATCGCGGGGTGAGGTGGTGCTTCCGGGGAATCGCCGCTCGCAGCTTTTCATGTCCACCTCACGGGTGTCGCTGGCGGAAAAATCGCAGCATCGTTTCCAGTTGCGCGAGGCGGATCGTCAGGGGGACCGGATTTTGGTCAGGCGTTTGCCGGTCGCTTCCGAGTCCAGGCTTGGGCTCGAGGTGATCGACGGCAAGCGTGAGGTCGTGTTCGAGAACTACGTGAATTTTTGAGGTGTTGTTGGGTGGAAGTACGGGCCAGATTGGCGTTGATTAACGCGCTTTTTCGAAAGGTGACATCATGGGTGCAATGAAAACTCCCGGCGTCTATATCGTCGAGAAGAACGCTTTTCCCAGTTCGGTCGTAGAAGTGGCAACTGCGGTGCCTGCGTTTATCGGTTACACGGAATATGCCGACAACAAGGGTAAATCTCTGGCGAATCAGCCGTGGCGGATTTCCTCCATGGCTGAGTTCATGAGCTATTTCGGGGGGGCACCGGAGCCGACGTTCAGCTTTACCGAGGCCGCTGCCGATGACGCCGGCCCCCGGCTCACCTTGTCCGGCAAGCAGTATTCGCTCAAGCAGAAGGGGGGGCGGTACACGCTGTTCTACAGCATGTTGCTGTTCTTCCAGAACGGCGGCGGGCCCTGCTACATCGTCTCCGTCGGCAGCTATGCGGACGCCGTCGATCCCTCCAAGTTGAAGGCGGGGGTGGACCTGCTGATCAAGGAGCAGGAGCCGACCATGGTGGTGATTCCCGAGGCGGTGCTGTTGCCGCAACCCGATTGCATCGGAGTCCAGCAGCACATGCTGGATCACTGCGGCAACGTGATGCGGAATCGCGTGGCGATCCTCGACGTCTCCGACGGCTACCGCTCGCGCCAAGATCCGGCGGGCGATCCGATCACCACCTTCCGTGACGCGCTGGGGGTGAATTTCCTCGGCTTCGGTTCCGCCTACTATCCGTGGCTCAACAGCACCGTCAACCAGTCCAAGGATCTGTCTTTCAATAACTTGGACGACGACGGCAAGAAGCTGCTGCAGACCCTGCTGAAGGATGAACTGAAGATCGCCGAGGTCAGTCAGTCGTCTCCCGAGAAGGGCAAGCAACTGACCAGCATCGTGGACGGCATCACCAAGAGCGATGCGACGGCGGATGACAAGCGCCTGGCGAACACCAGCCTGCTGACCCTCAGCCAGATGTACAACCTGATCCTCAAAGAGATCGTTGATTTCATCAATCTGTTGCCTCCGTCTGCAGCAATGGCCGGCGTCTACACGATGGTGGACAACAATCGCGGGGTCTGGAAGGCACCGGCCAACGTCAGCCTGAATTCCGTGGTGTCGCCCGCGGTCAACATTACCAATGGCGACCAGGAGGATCTGAACGTCACGCCCCAGGGCAAGTCGATCAATGCGATCCGCCCGTTTGTCGGCGAAGGTGTGCTGGTCTGGGGCGCTCGCACGCTGGATGGCAACAGCCTGGATTGGCGCTATGTCAATGTGCGCCGGACCATGATCATGCTGGAAGAGTCGGTCAAGCTTGCCGCCAAGGCGCTGGTTTTCGAGCCGAACGTCGCCAATACCTGGGTGACGGTCAAGAGCATGATCCGCAACTTCCTGACCGGCATCTGGAAAAAGGGCGGTTTGGCCGGCTCGGTTCCGGACGATGCCTTCGCGGTGTTCTGCGGCCTTGGCGAAACCATGACGCCGGAAGACATCCTCGAGGGAATCATGCGGGTGTCCGTCCTGGTGGCCATCAGCCGTCCGGCGGAGTTCATCGAGATCACCTTCCAGCAGCAGATGCAGAAGTCCTGATCCGCCGGATCGGATACTTTAATTCTCAGCGCAACTAGAGCGAATATCGAAAGGAGTAGACCATGGCTGACGACGGCTCCGCACAATCCACGACGGTATGGCCAATGCCCAAATTCCACTTCCAGGTGAAGTGGGACGCGAACGTCATGTCGTTTCAGGAAGTTTCTGGGCTGGATATGCAATCCGAGGAAATCAAGTATCGCCACGGCGACAGCCCCGAGTTCTCGGTCATCAAAATGCCCGGCCTGAAGAAGTTCGGCAACGTGACCATGAAGAAGGGCATCTTCAAGGGCGACAACAAGTTCTGGGATTGGCTCAATGAGATCAAGATGAACACCATCAAGCGCATCCCGGTCACCATCAGCCTGCTCGATGAGACCGGCGCGCCGACCATGGTGTGGACCTTGGCCAATGCCTGGCCGACGAAGATTCAGGGGACGGACATGAAGTCGGAAGGCAACGAAGTGGCGATCGAGACCATCGAGATCGTGCACGAGGGGCTCACCATCGCTAACGCCTAAGTCGATCGGGAATCGCGGTCATGTTGCTGATGGACCAAGACAAGGACCAGTTTTCGAATGAGTATCCACCACCATCGTTCCATTTCAAGGTGGTGTTCACCTCCCAGACCGGGAGGGTGGATACCTCATTCCAGGACGTGTCCGGAATATCGGCGACCTTGACCGCGGAAGAGACCACTCAGGGGGGGGAGAACTCGTCCAACATTTTTCTCCCCAAAAGCATCGACTACAGCAATCTGGTGTTGAAGCGGGGCATCGCGCCGCTCGATTCGCCGCTAGCCACCTGGTGCTCTAAGGTGCTGCATAGCGATTTGGCGGAGCCGATCATCCCGACCGATGTGCTCGTCTATCTGTTGAATGAGGAGCGCTCGCCGATGCGCGCCTGGTGTTTCGTGCGTGCCTACCCAGTGAAGTGGTCGGTGGAGGCATTCAATTCCACCAAGAATGAAGTCGCCATCGAGACCATCGAGCTCAAGTACCACCACTTTTATCGGATGATGTGAGCGTGGCGGTCGAGATCAGACAAATGGTGGTCAAAAGCTCGGTGACCGGCGATGCGGACGGCGGCCGGGAAGGGCGGAAATCCGCTGAGCTGGATCCGGCCGAGCTGGAGTTGTTGCGGAACGACCTGCTTGCCGCCTGCAAGAAGATGATTGCCGAGTCCTTGCGGGAAAAGAAGGAACGCTGACATGGCGCTGGAAAAACTGAGCATCACGCCATGCAGTAGCAGCGGTAGCGCTGCCGGCAGCGCCTATACCGTGATGATGAACCCGACCTCGTTCGATCACGAGCACTCGATCCGCTATCAATCCGCCGCCTCCCTCGGAACGTCTGCGCCGGAACAGAAGTTCAACGCCTATCGCCCGGAGCGGGTGAGTTTCGAGATCGATATCGACGGCACCGGCGTTGCCAATGCCGAAGTCAATGGCGGCAGCGGTACACCGCCGGACGACGCCAAGGTCCAGGTCGATTCCCTCAAGGCGGTGGTCTACAAGTTCGACGGCAGCAAGCACGAGCCGAACTACGTCAAGCTGGCCTGGGGCAATTTTTCCTTTCTCGGGCGCCTGGACAAGCTGGCGGTCAATTACAACCTGTTCAAGCCCACCGGGCAGCCCCTGCGCGCCAAGGTGAAAATGTCGTTCATCGGGACCACGAGTCCCAGCGACGAAGCCGCATCGGCCAACAAGTCCTCCCCCGATCTGTCCCACCTGATCGAGGTCAAGTCCGGCGATACGCTGCCGCTGCTCTGTTATCGCGTCTACAAGGACAGCAGCTATTACCTTGAGGTGGCCCGCATCAACGGGCTGGTCAATTTCCGCAGCCTCACGCCCGGCGCATGGCTGAAGTTCCCACCGCTGGGGTGACCGTATGGCTGACTCGCCTGCGAAAAGCGCCGAAGGCGTCGTCAAACTCAGTGTGTACAGCAACGGCACTGCCATTCCTGGCACCGTGGGCATCGTTTCCGTATCGGTAAGGAAATCCATCAACCGGATTCCGTCCGCCCGGATCGTCGTACTCGACGGCGACATGCCGAACAAGGCCTTTCCGGTGGCCGACGCCGACCACTTCAAACCCGGCACCCCGATCAAGATTGCCGCCGGTTACGCCGACGCTGAGACGGCGATCTTCGAGGGCATCGTGGTTTCCCTCGGCATCGATATCGAAGACAACGAATCCCGCCTGGTCGTCGACTGTCGCGACAAGGCAGTGGCGATGACCATCGGCCGCAAGAACGCCAACTACGTAGACGTCAAGGACAGCGACGTCATCAGCAAGCTGATCGGCAACTACGGCAGCCTCACTGCGGATGTCGGCAGCACCGACACGCAGTTCAAGGAACTGGTGCAGTACTACTGCACCGACTGGGATTTCATGCTGTCGCGGGCGGAGATCAACGGCCTGCTGGTGATCGTCGACGACGCCAAGGTGTCGGTCAAGGCGCCCGCCACCAGCGGCTCGGCGAGCCTGCAGGTGACCTACGGCGACGATCTGATCGAGTTCCACGCGCATGCCGATGCCAGAAGCCAACTGACCAAGGTCAAGGCGGTCAGTTGGGATTTGAAGAACCAGGCGACCGTCGAGCAGGAGGCTGCTCCGCAAACGCTCAATACCCAGGGCAACATCGACTCGGCAACCCTGGCGACAGTCGTCGGCCCGGACATCTTCCGTCTGCAGACGCCCGTCCCGCTGGAGAGCACGGCCCTGCAATCCTGGGTCAAGGCGCAGCAGATCAAGGCCGGCCTGGCGCGCATCCGCGGCAATATGCGCTTTCAGGGCAGCGCCCAGGCGAAGGCGGGGGGATTGATTACCCTGGCCGGCGTCGGCGCCCGCTTCAACGGCGATGTCTTCGTCAGCGCGGTGCATCACCGTATTGCCGAAGGCAACTGGATCACCGAGGTCGATTTTGGCATGTCGGAGGATTGGTTCGCGGAAAGCCGCGACCTGACTGCGCCGCCGGCCTCAGGATTGTTGCCGGGCATCGAGGGGCTGCATGTCGGGGTGGTGAAAAAACTGGATGCCGACCCGGACGGCCAGTACAAGGTCCAGGTGTCCATCCCGCTGCTCCAGGCCGAAACCGACGGTGTCTGGGCACGCCTCGCCAAGCCCTACGCCTCGGATTCCTTTGGCTACTTCTTCGTGCCGGAAATCGGCGACGAAGTCGTGCTGGGCTACTTCAACAACGACCCTTCTTCCCCGGTGATCCTCGGCAGCCTGTACAGCAGCAAGCGCAAGCCGGCCTACGAATTCACCGCCGACAACTACAAGAAGGCGATCGTGACCAAGAGCAAGCTGACCCTTGAGTTCGACGACGAAAAAAAGGTCATCACGGTCACCACGCCGGCGAAGAACAAGATCGTCATCAGCGACGACGACAAATCGATCCTGGTTCAGGACCAGACCGGCAACAAGGTCAAGCTGAGCGAGGATGGAATCCTCCTCGACAGCCCAAAGGATGTGATCATCAAGGCCCAGGGCAAGATCAGCCTGTCGGCAACGGGCAATGTCGAAGTCGATTCCAAGGCCGATGCGACGGTGGGGGCGACCAATATCACCCACACCGCCAAAGCCGGTTTCACCGCGAAGGGCAATGCCACGGCCGAACTTTCCGCCTCCGGTCAAACGACCGTCAAGGGCGCGATGGTCATGATCAACTGAGTGGGTGAGGGAGCGGACAGCCATGGAATCAGACAAGTCGTTCCTCGGGAGAGGATGGGCATTCCCGCCGCGCTTCGACATCCCGTCGGGCAGGACGCGGATGGTCGCTGCGGAGGACGATATCGAGGAGAGCCTGCGCATCCTGTTGAGCACCTCTCCCGGCGAGCGGGTGATGCGCCCGCAGTATGGCTGCAACCTTCGCATTCACGTCTTCAAGGGCATCACTGAAACGACGATGGCCGCGATTCGCGAGTCGATCGAGAAGGCCGTGCTCCACTTCGAGCCGCGGGTCACCCTTGAGAAAATCGAAATCGATGCCGAAGACGCCTACGACGGGCTGTTGCGGATCAACCTGATCTATACGGTGAGGACCACCAACACCCGCAGCAACCTCGTCTACCCGTTTTATTTCCTAGAAGGCACAAACGCGCAGCTCTGAGCATGGCGACAGTCAATTTCAAGGATGGCACCAGCCAGGAAGATCGGCTGATCTCCGCATTGAGCGAGGGCTACGTCGATGTGGCCGAATTGGGCTTTGCCGATCTGCTTGCCTTTGCCGGCGAATTTTCCGGCCTGCTGAAGCGTGGCGACGGTAGCGACGGCGACTGGAAGGCGTTTTTCCAGTCGGACGAGGCGGCGATCATCGCCGACATCCTGGCGACCAACGTCAAGCTGCGCGAAGCCGAATTCTCCCATCTGGTCGCCGACCCCGCCGTGGATATCGCGGCTTCCCTGCGTCAGGGGCGCGTTGCGATCGAGGCCTTGCCGGCGTTCGCCTTGGCGGCGAAGATCGACCAGTGGCTGCAGAGTCTCGGGCACCTGCCCAGCGTAGCCGCCGTGCGGGCCCAGGAGCGGCTCGTCGACCTGGTGACGAAGTCGCTGGCGACGGAACTCCAGTCGCTGCAGGCGTTTCTGCGGCGTATCGACCACGATGGGGCGGCGCGCGCCTTTGCCGGCTTCGATCCGCAGTGGAAGCTGGGCCAGGCCAGCACTACCCCGGTGGAGGACGCGCAAGCGGCGGCCTTCCTGCGGGCGAATTTCCAGGTCTTCCGCAACGCGGTGCTCTTCCTGCAGGACGGCGCCACCGAGTTGTTGAGCCTGTCGCTGGGCCGCCGCGATCACGACCCGGCCATGGGCTTGTTCATCGCCTTTCTTCAACTGTTCGCCAAGGCCCAGGACCAGCTCAACGAGTTCACGCGCAATCACCGGAATTTCTATTACCGGGACGTGCTGCGGATCGCCCGTTCCGACTGGGTTCCCGACAGCGCCCATCTGGTGCTGACGCCGGACGTCGCCGGGCGCGAAGTGGCGATTGCAAAGGGTACCGAGTTCCGCGCCGGATTGGACGAGAACAAGATCGAACGAATCTATGTCGCCGACGACGAGCTGCTGGTGACCGACGCGGTAGTGCGCTCCCTGATCACGGTCTATCTCGAGCGCGATGCGTTGATCTCCCCGGAAAACGCCTTGTGCTGCAAGCCCGGTGACGACGCCCGGTTCGTCACCGCGATCAAGCTCAACCGGGACTGGACGGCGGACGGGGCGGGCGACAAGGGCGCGGCGCCGGGGATCGCCCGGCCGCTGTTCGGCGATCCCCAGCGCCACGGCAAGAATCTGCTGTTTGAGGATGCCCGCGTGGGCTTTGCCGTCGCCAGCAATGTGTTGCTGCTCGGCCAGGGGCAACGGGACATCGACTTGGGCTTCCGCCTGGAGGCGACGGACGGTGCGGCCACGGTGCGGCCCTTCGTCTCCCGCCTCAGCGAAATCCTCGAAACCACGGAAGCCGATGCCTTTTTCAAAGCCTTCCGCCACATGTTCGAGATTTCGCTGACGGCCGAGCATGGCTGGCACGACATCGACGAATACCTGCCGCTCTGCAGCCTGGTCGACGCGGCCTGCGAGGAAGATAGCTTCAAGCTGCGTCTGCGCCTGCCCGACAGCGCCCCGGCCATCGTTGGCTACCAGCCGCAAATACATGGGGCCGGCTTCGACACGGAATTGCCGATGGTCCGCTGCCGGATCAACCCAGGCGCCTACCTGTATTCCTACAGCCTGCTGCGCGAAATGATCGTCCGCGAGATCGTCATCGAGGCCAAAGTGACCGGCTGCAACAGCGTGCTGGTGTCCAATCAGCTCGGCCCCTTGAGCCGCGACGCCCAATTCGCGCCCTTCGGTACGCTGCCCGCGCCGGGCGATTTCCTTGTGCTGGGTTGCCACGAGGCGGCCCAGAAGCGGCTGGCCGCCTTCGAGGTGGATGTCGAGTGGGGCGGCTTGCCCAGCGACCCGAGCGGCTTCGAGGGCCATTACCGCAGCTATCCGATGGCCTTCGGCAATGGCGAATTCAAGGTGCGCCTGGGGGTTCTGCGGGATCGCAAGTGGATACCGGACGACGCCCAGGAGCTGCCGGAAACCGATCTGTTCGATTCCGCGGAGGAGGCCAACCATCAAGGCGATGCCAAGGTGAGCGCCAAGCGCCGCTTTTCATTCAGCGGCCTGTGCCCGCTGATGCGGCCCCTCGAGCGCGTTGCCGAAGATCAGTACAGCTATTCGGCGGACACCAAGGACGGTTTTTTCCGGCTGACCTTGAGCGGCCCCGACTATGGCTTCGGCCACAAGGAATACCCCATGGCCTTGTCCCAGATCATCGGCGAAAACGCCCAGGCCAAACGCTTCGGCCTCGCCCGGCTGCTGCTGCGGAACAAGGCCACCAAGGAACTGCCCAATCAGCCGTACACGCCCCTGGTCAATTCGATTTCGGTGAATTACCGGGCCATCTCGACCCTCAGCCTGGAACATCTCGGGTCTGCTGACGACCAGGCGGGGCAGGAGCGCCTGTTCCATCTCCATCCGACCGGCCAGGAAGCGGTCTCCAATGCCCGCGGCCGGATTCGCCTGGTGCCGCCCTGGGACGCGGACGGCAATCTGCTGATCGGCATCTCGGCCGGGCGGCTGGACGGCCCCCTGGCACTGCTGTTCCATCTACGCCAGGACTCGCTGCCGGAAGCGGGCCAGCGCAGCGCCGGTTTCACCTGGCAGTACCTCAGCTCCAACGAATGGAAGCGCCTCGACGAAACGCGGGTGCTCGGTGACGGCACCAACGGCTTCCTCACTTCAGGCATCGTCACCCTCGATATCCCCGCCGACATCGACCGCAACAACTCGATCCTGCCGGCGGACCTGTTCTGGCTGCGGGTCTCGTCCACCGATCGGCACCTGGGGGCGCTGTGCAGTCTGTATGGGGTTTACACCAACGGCCTCAAGGTGACCTGGCAGCGCCAGGAAGGCAACGGCACGGCGCATCTCGCCGAAAAGCTGCCGGCCGGCAGCATCAAGGAGCCGAAGTCCACCATCGTCGGCCTGGAAAAAATCCGCCAGATCATGGATTCCTTCGGCGGCATGCCGGCCGAGAGCGAGCAGCGCTGGACGATCCGGGTCAGCGAGCGCCTGAAGCACAAGAACCGCGCCGTCACCGCCTGGGACTACGAGCGCCTGGTGATCCAGCGCTTCCCAGAAATCCACAAGGTCAAATGCTTCTCCAACATGTCGGGCAAGGAAGAGGAGGCCGGCCGGCCGCAGCCGGGGCATGTGCTGCTGGTGGTGATTCCCTATCCGAAGGAAGGGGCCGCGGTGAATTCGGAGCCGATGGCCAACGCCCTGCTGTTGCGCGACGTGCGTGAATACGTGCAGGGCCTGGCCTCGCCCTTTGCCCAAATCCATGTCCGCAATCCGCTCTACGAGCGCATCCAGTTGCGCTGCAAGGTCAAGCTGCGGCGGGGCGCCGAGAAGGGCCAGTGCCTGAATCGCCTGAACCAGGAAATCGTCGAATATCTTTCGCCCTGGAACCACTGGGGGCGCACCGCGAAGTTCGGCTGGCGAATTCGCTGCGATGAGATGCAGGCGCACATCCAGAAGCTCGACTACATCGAATCCGTCACCGGGGTTTCGCTGCTGCTGATCCGCCGCTCCGACGACCACCACCATCGCCTGGCGGATACCGCCCGCCAGGCGCGGGCGGAGATCGGCCCGTCCTTCCCGTGGGGCATCGCGGTCCCCGCCGAGCGGCACCTGATCGAGGTGGTGACCGAAAGAACCGCGCTGCCGCCGGAGAAGACCGGCATTTCCGATCTGGAAATCGGCCGCAGCTTTATTCTGTTTGGGGAAAGTAAATGACGAAACGAAACAGAAAGACCCTGGCCGAGAGCTTCGCCGACGGCGAAATGCCGACCCAGCGGTCATTTACCGATCTGATCGATTCCATGGTCAATATCGTCGACGACGGCTTCGACAAGACCGCCGTGGACGGCATGAAGGTTGCTCAACTGGACAACAACAGCAAGCTGATCAGCTTCTACGACGACATCACGGTGCGCGAGCCGCTCTGGTCGATTTCCTTTTCCACGCCCAGCTACGGCGTCGAGACGGCCACCGCCAAGAACCTGAATTTCCTCTACGGCGACCTGAGCTACGGCGGCTTCACCCT
This sequence comes from Rhodocyclaceae bacterium, assembly GCA_036518635.1. Lineage (GTDB taxonomy): Bacteria > Pseudomonadota > Gammaproteobacteria > Burkholderiales > Rhodocyclaceae > AWTP1-18. Next base: position 21,475 of record DATDMT010000112.1, read on the forward strand.
GGCGCGCAGCGCCAGCAGCCAGGAAGACAAGCCGGGCAAGGTCAATGTCGGCATCAACAAGCGCAACCCCGAGCGCGAACTTGACGTCGGCGGCGTGGTAGCGGCCGACGGCCGCATGGGCCGCGCCGGCAAGAACCCGGTGCGCGCCGACGGCCAGTGGCATCCGATCATCGAGGGCCTCGACGGCTGCCAGGCCTTCGAGATCATGGCCGGCGTGGGCAGGAAGAACACTGGTCGCTATGCGCTGCTCCACGCCTTCGCCCTCAACACCTTCAACTCGCCGAAAAGCACGGTGGACAGCCGCCAGGCGCGCTTTTCCTCCCGCTGCGACCAGATCGACCTGCGCTGGACCGGCGACACGCACAACTACGCGCTGGAGATGCGGACCCGCTGCAGCTACGAGCAGGGCGGCGACACGCCGGTCTACGTGCGCTATTACATCAGCCAACTGTGGTTCGATCCGTTCATGGACGGCAGCGTCGAAGACGCGCCCAGTTCCTGAGCGGCCGCCGCGCTACCACCCCCGACATGAGCACCGCACAGTTCATCAAGAAGCTTCAGCCGGAAGCGGACGGCCTCGATTTCGAGGGGCTGCGCCAGGAGGGTATCCGCCTGGTGCAGGAGCTGTGCGGGGAAACCTGGACCGACTACAACCTCCATGACCCGGGGGTGACGATACTCGAGCAGGTCTGCTACGGCCTCTCCGATCTGATCTATCGGACCGGATTCCCGGTGGCGGACTACCTCGTTTCGGCCGCCGGCGAGATCGACTTCGAGCGCTTGTCGCTGCACCGGCCCGATGCGGCCCTGGCCTGCGCGGCGATCACCGAGAACGACTATCGGAAGCTGATCATCGATGCGGTGCCGAATGTCGAGAACGCCTGGCTCGAGCTGCAGGGCGGCGAGGCCGGCGGCATCGGCGGGCTCTACCGGGTTCATCTGCAATTGAGCGAACGGGTCAAGCTGCAGGACCACACCGGGGTCGAGAAGACCTATGCCGAGGCGGTCAGAAAACTCTATGCCGCGAACCGCAATCTCGGCGAAGACCTGGCCGAAGTCCGCCTGGCGAAGCGGGTGCGCTACGGCCTGCGCGGGGAGATCGACATCGTCGGCAACCGTGCCCCGGCCAGCGTATTGGCGAAAGTCTATTTCGAGTGCGCGCGTTACCTCTGCCCGATTGTCGCCGTCCGCCCCTACAAGGACGCCTACAAGGCCGGCGTCGGCCTGGATGCCCTGTTCAATGGGGTGGTCACCCGCTCCGGCCAGATCGCCGAGGAGGATCTGCATCCCTGGAGCGGGCAGTATTTCATCCAGGAACTGAGCGGCAGAATCCTGCGGGTCGAGGGCGTCAAGCATATCCGTCATCTCGAATTCGTCGATCCGGAAGGCAATGGCACGGATGCCATTGCGCTGAGCGGCGACGACCCCTTGCCGATCGCCTGCTTCAAATTGCCCACGCCGGAAGCAGGTGCCGGCGTCGCGCTGTTCCGCAACGACAAGCCGGTTCCGGCGCCGGCCACCGATGTGGAGTTCGAATTCAATCGCCTCGACTACAGCGCCCAGGCGGCCAGGAGCCGCCGCTCGCGCTTCGATTGGGTGGATGCCTTGCTGCCCAAGGGGCACTACCGCCAGCTCGGGCAGTACGCATCGATTCAGCACCAGTTCCCCGAGATCTACGGGGTCAATGCCGCCGGCATCAGCCCGTCGGCGCCAGTGGAGCGCAAGGCGGCCGTCGCCCAGCTCAAGGCCTACCTGTTGTGCTTCGATCAGATCATGGCCAATTTCCTGCAGAACATTCAGGAGATTCCCGCGCTGTTCACCTTCGACGAAGTGCCGACGCGATCCTATGCCCATCAGCTATTGCGCGGTGACTCGGTGCCCCAGGCCGAGACCGTCTATCGCTACGACGGCCGGGAGATGGAGACGAAGCTGGCCGAAGTGGTCGCGCTGTTCGACGACTTCGGCGACCGCAAGAATCGCATTCTCGACTATCTGCTGGGACTCTACGGCGAGGAGTTCGCGCAGAACTCGCTGCGGCCCCATCTGGGGGATGACGCCGACCACGAAGCGGCGCTGTTGCGGATCAAGATCGATTTCCTCAAGGCCGTCGTCGAAATCGGGCAGCGGCGCGCCGCCGCCTTCGACTATCGCAAGTCGGCCGGTGCCGGCACCTCCGGGGGAATTAACAAAGCCGGCCTGGAAAAAAAACTGGCCGTCCTGCTGGGCTTGGATGAGGCCGAATCCGGATTTCAGTTGATCGAACACGTACTCCTCCGCCAGGGGCAGGCCGAGGCTGGGGCTGCGGCCGACTTCTACGGCTTCCGTCTCAGCCTGCTGTTCCCCGCTGAGGTGGGGCGCTATGCAAACCCCGAATTCCGCAAGCTGGTCGAAGAGACCGTGGCCTTGAATTGTCCGGTCCACCTTTGCCCCGCGGTGATCTGGCTCGATGGGGCGCGGATGGGGGAGGGCGAGTCGCTGCTGGCGGCCTGGCAGACGGCGCGGCGCCAGGGCGGCGTCGGCGAGCCGGCGACCGATGCTGCCGCCGCAGCGCTGGTGCGCTTCCTTCGCAGCGTGCAGGATGCATCCCATGGCTGAGCGCCACCTGATCGGCGAGGCGATCTTCGACGTGGCCTTCGCCTCGCCGGAGTTGGCGCGTCGCCGCCAGGGCGAGTTGGCCGTGTTTTTCCGCGATCGCCTGATGCCCTTGGTGGAACAGGTGCTGGATGAGTTTTCCGGCACGCCGGCGAGCATCGACCATCTCGAAGTGGATCTCGGCAATTTCAGTGAGGCGCGCGTCGAGCGCGACATGCCGCAGCGTTTTCAGGAGGGCCTCCGCGCCGCGCTGCGCGGCGCCACCGCCACCCAAGTCAGGCAGGCGCAGGAAGCCGCCGGCGCTGCGCAGGCCCAGCGGCAACTGCGGCGCTTCCTCGAGACCGGCCGGGTGGAGCGGGACACCGATCCGAAAACCGCCGACCTGATCGGCGAGACGCTGCTCGCGGTGGCCCGCGCCGACCCCGCCGGGTTTGCCGAGTATTTGCAGCGGGCACCCCGCCGCGAAGCGATCCTCCGGCGCCTGGCGAAGCAGTTTCCGGCCAACGTCCTGATGGAATTGATGCGCTTGTTGTCGGCCGCCTACGCCCGGCCCGAAGGCGCCGCCGGTGGGATCGCCGCCAGCCATACGGATGCGGACTGGGAGGCCGCGCTTGCGGCGATTCTGGCGCCTGCCGCCGCGGGATCGAGCGGCGGTGGCCGGAGTGGCGAAGCAACGGTGGCCCGGACGCAAGCCAGCGCCGCGCAGGAGACGCGCGCCGATCTTGGCGAGGCTGCCGGCGACTGGCAATTCGCCCGCGCCCTGGCCGGATTCGACGCGGCCCTGGCCCAGGGCGCCACCGCGGAACTGATCGAACGCTGGCGCGAGATGCGGGCCGGCTCGGCGGTCAAGTTGCGGTCCGCCCTGATGCAGCGTCTGGCGGACGAGGAGCTGCGCCAGCGCCTGGTGGCCGAGCTTCCGGAAGCCCTGTGGCTGGACGGCTTGAAGCTGCTGCTGGGCGCATCGAGCGGGGTGGTGGAGCGGCTGCTGGTGGAATTGAACGGCCCGGCGGAGGGCGCCCTGCGGCAACGGCTATGGGCCAACACCTTGGCCTATCTGCAGCGGCAAGGTGCAGCGACCTTCGACGCCGCGAACTACCTCGCCGCCCTGCGCACTCACTGGCGCGAAGAGGACGATGAGGGCGAGATGGGCACGGCGAGCGCGGAGACTGCGGCCCTCCAGGCGGCCCTGGCGCGCATCGACCATTTCGCCCCTGCCGAGGCCGAGGCCGAGGTACCCAGCCCAGCGCCCAGCGCCGCCGAAGCCGCCTACGCGCGGATCGTGCAGCGGCTGGGCGGTCAGACCCAACAGGACATCACGGCGGACATCGTCAAGCTGGCCAAATCGCATCCCGAACTGCTGCGGCAACTGCAGCAGCAACTGGCGGCGGCGGAACTGACGCTCGATCTCCCGGCCCTCAGCGCGCGGGAAACCAAACAACTCGCCCGCTCGCTGATCGGCCAGGACGGCGCCCCCAAGGCGGCAGAATTCTGGCGGGCCATCGAACGCCACGCCCATGACGCCGCGGACGAGGCCCGCTACTACCGGCACATCGTCGACAGCCTGATCACGGGTCGCATCGTCGACCTGCAACAAGCCATCGAGCAAGCCGCCACCGCCGCTACGTCCACCGCCGCCAAGCCCGACCACCCGCCGGCGCCGGAAGCCGAGCGCGCCGGGCCGGAGGCCGACACTCCGCTGGCGCCCCAGGCCCTGCTGCGGCTCCGGCTCGAAGAAGCCCTGGCCCTCGGCCGGCCGGAATCCCTGAACGACATCTGGGCCACGCTGCTGCGCGAACAGCAGTCCTTGCTGCGAGCAGTCTTTACCCAACGGCTGGGC
>DATDMT010000113.1:0-20172 GCA_036518635.1 Rhodocyclaceae bacterium
GTGGTCAGCGCCAAGACCGGCGGCCCCTCGCGCGACTGGCTCAACCCGACTCAGGGCTACCTCGCCACGCCCGGCGCGCGGCGCAAGGTCAAGCAGTGGTTCGCCCAGCAGGAGGTGGAGGAACTGCTCGGTCAGGGCCGCGCCTTCGTCACCCGCGAATTGCAACGCGAAGGCCAGAGCCAGTTCAAGCACGAGGAGCTGGCTGCCAAACTCGGCTACCGCGATGCCGATGCCATGTTCCTGGCCGCCGCCCACAACGAGCTGGGGCCGCACGCGATTCATACCGTGCTGCGCGGCGGCCCGGCCGAGGCCGATGAGGCCCCCGAGATCGTCACCCGGCGCAGCCGCGCTGGCGGTTCCAAGGTGCTGATCGTCGGTGTGGACAAGCTCTTGACCCAGCTCGGCCGCTGCTGCAAGCCGGCGCCGCCGGACGCGATCCAAGGCTTCGTCACCCGCGGCAAGGGCGTCTCGATCCACCGCGTCGACTGCGCCAACTTCCGCAACATGGCGGCGCGCAATCCTGAGCGGGTGCTCTCCTCCGAATGGGGCGAAGGCCAGGAGGATGCGGTCTACGCCGTCGATCTGCTGGTCGAAGCCGGCGACCGCCAGGGCCTGCTGCGCGACATCTCCGAAGTGCTGTCGAAGGAAAAGATCAACGTCACCGCTGTGAACACCCTCTCCAAGGCCGGCTCGGCACGCATGTCCTTCACCGTCGAAATGCCCGGCGTGACGCGCCTGCAAAGAGTGCTGACGCTGCTGCTGGAAGTGCCGGGTGTGGTGTCGGCGAAGCGGGGCTAGCGGGGATAAGCAATGGCCAGGCGACCGGAGGAAAAGCCCCAAGGCGAATCGAAGATCACTCCGGTACCTCCCGCAGCGAAGCCGGGCCGTTGGTCGGCACGGGGGATATTCGACGCGACGATTCGTCAGCGATGGTCGGCAAACCCCTGGCTATCCGCCGTCTCATGGCTGTGGTACTGCCTCGGGTTCGTGCTGTTTTATTTCAGCGAATGGGGGGTGGAGACGGCCGATACGGGTTGGGGTCTGGTCGCGCTGAGCTTTGCGGTGCTGGCGGCGCTGCTCGTCGGCTTGTCCATCTTTGCCTACAGTTTCCGCGCCGACCTGAAATTGCGCATTGAAGATGCGGGTTATGCAATGGTCGGAGCGTTTGCGGTTTGGTTCGCCATCTATGGCTATCTGGATTTTGCGAACTATGTCGGCAGCACCGGTCCGGTGGTTGTTTACCAGGGGCCGGTCCTGCATAAACGACTGGATCCCCGCCTGCGGACGAGCACCACAAGAGCCAGAAGCCTCGGCGATGCCGTGGACAGCATGATCGTCAATATGCTGTTCGCGCCACTCAACCGGGACGACTACTACCTGACGGTCATGGACGGTTCGACAAACCAGGAAGTCGAATTGAAGGTTCCCAAGTTCATTTACGAATCGCTGGGCATAGGCGCGCATTACTCGCAGACGATGTTGCCGGGATTGCTCGGCATCCCCTGCGCGCTGCGGAACGATTCAATTGCAGCGGACATACGCCACGCCGTGGATGAAAACTGCAGCGTGCAAATCAATGCCAAGACGCCAGAGGCTTGTCGGCGCATGGCACTGGACCAGGGGCGCGATCCGTGCCCGGTCTGGCAGGCGGACTTCCAAGCTTGCCTGGCGGATACTTGCGGTGCGCGTACCTCCGGCGAGCAACTGGTGGATATCCACCGTACCGGTGACAAAGCCAAAATGGCTGCGGCCTACGAGGCTATCGTGCTGCCGATCTTGCGAAATGACGACAAATGCGGCGAGCCAGGAGGAGGCCGCTACATCTCCGTCGGCAACTCGGTGATGCGCGATATTTTCCTTGCCTGGAAGGAAACGCAAGGGCAGTAATCAAGCAGCATCCATCGAATTAATATCCCATCAATTCCAATCAGCGCGCCTGCCATGTCACAACGTCCCAACTCAAAAACCGCCGCCCTTGAACTGATCGATTTCATCGACGCCAGCCCCAGCCCCTGGCACGCCGTGGCCAGCGCCGAAGCGCGGCTGCTGGCCCAGGGCTTCGCCCCGCTGAAGGAAGAGGAGCGCTGGCAACTCGCCCCCGGCGGTCGCTATTTCGTCGCCCGCGGCGGCGCCTCGCTGATCGCCTTCGTCCTCGGCAGCCAGCCCCTGGCGGAGGCCGGCTACCGCATCGTCGGCGCCCACACCGATTCCCCCGGCCTGCGCATCAAGCCGCGCGGCGCCCAGGGCAGCGACGGCTTGGCGCGCCTCGGCGTCGAGGTCTACGGCGGGCCGATCCTCGCCACCTTCACCGATCGGGACCTGAGCCTCGCCGGGCGCGTCGTCGTCCGCGGCGCGGCGGGCCTGGAAACGCGCAATCTCCGCTTCGAGCAGCCGCTGCTGCGCCTGCCCAACCTGGCGATCCACATGAACCGCGAGGTTAACGAGAAGGGCCTGAAGCTCGACAAGCAGACCGAACTCCCGCTGATCTTCGGCCAGCTTGCCGCAGGGCAGGATGCCGAGGTTAGCCTGCGCAAGCTGCTGGCGACCGCCGCCGAGGCCGAGCCGGCCGATCTGCTGAGCTGGGAACTCGCCGTCTACGACGTGCAGAAAGGCTGCCTGTGGGGCGCGAACGAGGAGTTCATCGCCGACAGCCAACTGGACAATCTCGCCTCCTGCCATGCCGCCCTCAGCGCGCTGCTGGCGACCGATGCGCCCCAGGCCACCTGCATCGCCGGTTTCTTCGACCATGAGGAAGTCGGCAGTCAGAGCGCCGCCGGCGCCGGCGGCAGCTTCGTCACCGACGTCATCGCCCGGATCGCCGCCCAGGCCGCGCTGGATGCGGAAGACAGCCGCCGCGCCCTGGCCAAGAGCTTCTTCGTCAGCGCCGACATGGCCCACGCCTACCAGCCCAATTTCCCCGCCGCCTACGAGCCCGGCCACAAGATCGCAATGAACGGCGGGCCGGTGATCAAGACCAACTGCAACCAGCGCTACAGCACCGGCGCCGAATCCGCGGCGCGCTTCCTCAACCTCTGCGAGCAGGCCGGGGTGCCCTGCCAGCAATACGTCCACCGCACCGACCTGGGCTGCGGCAGCACCATCGGCCCGATGGTCGCCGCACAACTGGGCATCGCCAGCGTGGATGTCGGCTCGCCGCTATGGGCGATGCACAGCGCGCGGGAGAGCGCCGGGGTGGCGGATCACGGCTACATGATCGCGGCGTTGCGGGCGGTGTTCGGGAGCTGAGGCGTCGGATGCACGGCTTGCTTGGCTTCGTGAATTAATAGCCGACTGGGCCGCCCACTAAGGTCGGCTCGTCGGCCATTGCCGCCATTGGAAGCGGCTCGGTCGGATGGCCGGTACGGTTATAACAAGAGACCGTTCGCTGCAGACCGACCTGCCCGGAAGGCCGGCACTGGTATTGCCACATTCAAGACTAATAGCAGGCGCTCACACCTGGGGGCGCTACCATCCGGCAGCGGCAGCAACTTCCTGCAAGACTCTTGATGTTCGGCTTCGAGCAAAACCCCACTTTCTCGTGTGCCCCATGTACCAACCGTGTGTGAAAGAGCCACTTAACCTGCTTATGGCTAATTGAAGTTCTTCTGCGGTTAGCCTCGTTCCTTCTCTGGACGCAGGCCCGTCCAACTGAGTCCCCAAGCATGCGAGCCACGCAAATTCGCCGCATACAAGAAGCACTCGGTGGCCTTGCAGAGTTTCCCTCCGTAGTCGGTCTATGTTTTTAGGCGATAGAACGTCGGCTGACGCAGGATCGACCCAATCATCGGCGCCGGGCGCACTTCGAGGCCATAGATCGTATGCATTCGTGCATGCTAGATAGTTGGCGCGAACATCAAGAAATTGATCTCTTAAGGCAAACGCTTGCTCCTTCTTATCCGGGAATCTGTAGCGATCTCGAATGAGGTTCGGCCACGAGAACTTCGGGAAAGAAGTGGCCCAAGCGATGCCCGCCGCTCTGAATTCCCTATAGATGTTCCCGCCCTGAGGGCCAATGGACGGGATTCGATACTCGGCTTCTGATCGCCCAGGCGCTTCGTTGACCAGCAGAGTGGTCGCTCTCGCAGAACCGTGAACTGGAACTGGCGTTTCGTCGTAATGAGGCAATGCAGTCTCCGTGCAAACTGACCACGATTCTATTGCTAACGTCATTTAAGACGCTTAGCCCACTCAATCCGGTACGCTATTTACGGCGGTGCTGCTGGTGCTCACGCCATGCTTGCTCGATCAGTTCGGGGGTGATCGCCTCTCGAAGCGCCCTTAACGCGTTATCGGAGTACCGGGGATGTATCTGAGACCCGAACTCGAACACCATTACGTTGGCCGGATTTTCATCTATCCGCAGGAAGTCGCGCACTGCCTTAGTTTTATTTACACTCAGTCCCAATTTATCCGCCAGCGCACTGGGGCTCCAGTGGTACTTCTTCTGGAGATCCACTTCACGGATAGCCGCCGCTCCCTCTGGATCATCGCCAGACACGTAGCGAATCGCGGGAGCATCTGCGTCTCGAGTAATTCGGATGCGAATCGTCGGACCTTCACCTTCAATGTTCGTTGCTAAAGTCAGCAACCGAGGAAACACCCGCTCCACCGGCTCGTTCAGCTTGATGGCTTCTTCGATTCGGTCCAGGTCTCGTTTGGAGACCGCTACATCGTCGCTGACGTGCGCTTCCATCGCCAACAGGGCCGTTATGCGGCCCCTAGCCTCGTCTCGCGCTCTACGACCAGGAGCAAGAAGATCTCTAATCTGCTCGTATTCTCGATTCACCAGCATTTGAAAATCAGGAAGAGGCTGGGTCGACAGCGGCAGAACCCGCACGGGAAGGTTATCGGCAAGTGTATCTTGGAAGTGCCCGGTCAATATTTCATCCAAGGCGGTGATCAAGGTTCTTGCATTGATGTAGAGCGCGTCCTCTGGAACCACAATCATCCAATGCTGGGCTTGGTCACGCATCGCATCAATGACTCGAATTGACCCAGCCTGTGTTGCCCCCATCCAACCTTTGGACTGAGCGATATTCAACGCCTTCTCAATGCCGATCGAGGTACCTTTTTCCTTGTCGAAGACGTTCTGCCCCTTTTGAACCAATAACGCTTTGGTCAACATCTCACTGGCGTGCTGGAGCAAAAGCAGAACAGTTTCCGGCCTTCCGTCATCATCGTGATTGTTGAAGGCTTCCAGTCCACGCTTCAACGATGCGATGGCCTTAGCTTTCAGTGTCTTGGCTTCTCTTTTGAGCTTCACACGCGTCCCTGCCTTTGGCAAATTTTCCAATATAAGCCATGATAACTCGATGGCATAATCGCCAAGGGCTTCGTGGCCACCGCAAAGCCTGCTCTTCCTTACAATCCCGCCACCTGGTTAGTAAGACCCAAATGGCAACATTGGCCGAGTTGTGTGAATTGGCTCTGCAACTGCTTTCCGGCCGGACAGATGAAAGTCCCCGCGACCGCGTCATAGGGGAGGTCGGCGGGCCTGTAGCACTTGGCCGGTTTCGCCGGATGCGCCTTGCCGTAGAGCGGGTCGGACTTGGCTTTGTGGTGTGCTTTTGAAATGCTCGCCGCGGCTGCGCCTGCGCTTATCGGCGCCAGCTCCCTCGTATCCTCGAACTACTGAGAAGCACGGTTTTCCCACTGGGGAAGCCCGATAATAGCGGCCTATTCGTTTTGAACGCTGGGCTCCCCGCATGGAAATCAAGGTCAACTTTCTCGACAAGCTTCGTCTTGAAGCCAAGTTCGATGACTTCACGGTAATCGCCGACCAGCCTATCCGCTACAAGGGCGATGGCTCGGCGCCGGGGCCGTTCGATTACTTTCTGGCTTCGTCGGCTTTGTGTGCGGCTTACTTCGTGAAGCTGTACTGCGAAACCCGCAACATCCCCACCGACAACATCCGCCTGTCGCAGAACAATATTGTCGATCCGGAAAACCGCTACCAGCAGATTCTGAAGATTCAGGTCGAGTTGCCGGAGGATATTTCCGCCAAGGACCGCCAGGGCATCTTGCGTTCCATCGACCGTTGCACGGTTAAGAAGGTGGTGCAAGCCGGGCCGGAGTGTGTGATTGAGGAAGTGGAAAATCTGGATGCCGATGCCCAGGCCTTGCTGACGCTGAATCCCGCTTCGGAGGCGAGCACCTATATCGCCGGCAAGGATTTACCGCTGGAGCAGACCATCGCCAATATGTCCGGAGTCTTGGCCGGCCTGGGCATGAAGATTGAAATCGCTTCCTGGCGCAATCTTGTTCCGCATGTGTGGTCGCTGCATATCCGCGATGCGCACTCGCCTATGTGCTTTACCAATGGCAAGGGCGCGACCAAGGAAAGCGCCTTGGCGTCGGCCTTGGGCGAATTCATCGAGCGAGCGAATTGCAATCATTTCTACAACGATCAGTTCTGGGGGGAAGACATCGCCAACGCGGCCTTCGTGCATTACCCGGACGAGCGCTGGTTCAAGCCTGGCCCTAAGGATGCGCTGCCGGCGGGAATTCTCGACGAGTACTGCCTGCAGATTTACAACCCCGATGGCGAGTTGCAAGGCTCGCATCTGTACGACACCAACTCCGGCAATGTCCAGCGCGGCATCTGTTCGCTGCCCTATGTGCGCCAGTCGGACGGCGAGGTGGTGTATTTCCCCTCCAACCTGATCGACAACCTGTTCCTCAGCAATGGCATGAGCGCCGGCAATACGCTGGCCGAAGCGCAGGTGCAATGCTTATCCGAGATCTTCGAGCGGGCGGTCAAGCGCGAAATTCTGGAAGGTGAAATCGCGCTGCCCGATGTGCCGCCCGAAGTGCTGGCGAAATACCCCGGCATCCTGGCCGGGATTCAGGGCCTGGAAGCGCAGGGCTTTCCGGTGCTGGTGAAGGATGCGTCCCTGGGCGGGGAGTTTCCCGTGATGTGCGTCACCTTGATGAACCCGCGCACCGGCGGCGTGTTTGCCTCCTTCGGGGCGCACCCCAGCTTTGAGGTGGCGCTGGAACGCAGCCTTACCGAACTGCTGCAGGGCCGCAGCTTCGAAGGCCTGAACGATCTACCTCGGCCCACCTTTGAAAGCAACGCCGTGACGGAGCCGAATAACTTTGTCGAACACTTCATCGATTCCAGCGGCGTGGTGTCGTGGCGCTTTTTCAGCGCCAAGGCGGACTACGATTTTGTCGAGTGGGATTTCTCCGGCCAGGGCGAAAATTCCAATGCCGACGAAGCCGCGACGCTGTTCGGCATTCTCGAAGACATGGGCAAGGAAGTTTACGTGGCGGTGTATGACCAACTCGGCGCAACGGCCTGCCGCATCCTGGTGCCGGGCTATTCGGAAATTTATCCGGTAGAGGATTTGGTCTGGGACAACACCAACAAGGCCCTGTCGTTCCGCGCCGATATCCTGAACCTGCATCGCCTCGACGATGCCAGCCTGGCCGCACTGCTTGAACGTCTGGAAGAGAGTGAGCTGGACGACTACACCGACATCATCACCCTGATCGGCATCGAGTTTGACGAGAACACGGTCTGGGGCCAGCTAACGATTCTGGAGCTGAAGCTGCTGATCCATCTCGCCCTGCAGCAGTTCGAAGCGGCGCACGAGCTGGTGGGTACCTTCCTGCAGTACAACGAAAACACCGCCGAGCGCGGATTGTTCTACCAGGCCATGAACGTGGTGCTGGAGGTGCTGCTGGATGACGACCTGGAACTGGCCGACTACGAGGCCAATTTCCGCCGGATGTTCGGCGACCCGCGGATGGATGCGGTGATGGGGTCGGTGGATGGCAGCGTGCGCTTCTTCGGCCTAACGCCAACGAGCATCAAACTCGAAGGCCTCGATCGGCACCAGCGCCTGATCGATAGCTACAAAAAACTGCACAGGGCGCGGGCCAAGGTGGCGGCTTAATCCGGTTAGGGTTGCGAGTCTGGCGGGATCAAGCACCAGAGTGAGCGGGGGGGGGCCTTGACCCCCGCTCGGGTCACTTCTGGTGTTGCGGCTTGGCTTCAATCGGCAGGCCGGCTTCCTTCCAGGCCTTGAAACCGCCCTCGACATGGCAGACGGGGCTCAGGCCCATGTCTTGCAATGCGGCGGTGGCCAGGCTGGAGCGCCAGGCCGACTGGCAATAGAGGACGAACTCCTTGCCCGAGCCGAAGATTTCCTTGAAGTACGGGCTTGCTGGATCGACCCAGAATTCCAGCATGCCACGCGGGGCGTGGAAGGCGCCGGGGATCATGCCTTCGCGCTCCAGTTCGCGGACGTCGCGAATATCGACGAAGACGACATTCGGGTCCTCGTGTTTGGCCTTGGCCTCTTCCAGGCTCAAGGTGCGAATCTTCGCCCGCGCTTCGGCGATCAGTTGCTGGTAGCCCTTGGTGATGGTCATCTGGTTTCCTCCGTTTTCAAGATGGTGGCGGCCTATCGATTCCAATCCGCCGGCTGGGTGTTGCTGTGACTAAGGCGCGGCCGCCAGTTTTGCAGACTGTTTTTCCATCCCGCTGAATACGGCTTCCGCCATATCCATGGGAAAGCCATCCGGCAGCCACTTGCCCACTGCGCCGATCACGGCTTCGGTGGTTTCGGTCACTTCCTCGATCAATTGTTCTGCTGCCGCAGCCCCGAGTCCGACTTGCTGCGCTTGAGCAATCCAGTGCCGTCGCTGGATTTTCTCGATCAGGTAGTAGTTGGTGCTTCCCCGCACAGCCATGGAAAGTTTGGCCTTGTGCGGGGGAATTTGATTCTTGCCTTTGCCGATGACGGGATGGGCGGATAGCACGTCATAGATCGGTGTGGCGCGGTAGCCGCCGCCGGGGAGGTGGGCGATGCTGAAGTTCTTCCCGTGGCCGTCGGTGGCCGCCAGCATCCAGAAGACGATCTGGGTCTTGAAGAAGTGGCTCCGGTCCTGCTCGGCATTGTGCGAGCTGAGCAGCAATTCCATGATTTTCGCGATGCCAGGGCCGCCGTCTGCCTGATATTTATGCAGCGGCGAGGTGCCGGTTGCCTGGCACATGTCTTCCTGGGGCAGACGGATGATCCAGCTACCGTCGCTTGATGGGCTGCGGTCGAAGCGCTCGACGACCAGGGCTTTCTGGTCCTCGAAATTCGCGATCTCGCACGCTGCGATGGGAATTCCGTAGGCTGCCATGATCTTTGCGCACAGCCATTCGTTCTCCACCGAGGTGCGCATATCGGCCTGCATATGGCCGACAAGCCCCAAGGGCAGTTTAAAAATGTGCGTTGTCGGGGTGCTCCCGTGGGGAAGAAGCCATTGGCCCTTGTGGCGCAACAGGGCGGTCTTCTCCTGCGCCCCCGCGATGGACAGCCTGAGGTCGTCGTTGTGATCGTGTTGCCCCAAGGCTTGCGGTGAGGTGGTGTTGCGCAGTCGCTGCGCGACCCCCGCGGTGTTCAATTTCTCGCCGTTGATTTCATACAGGTCCGATGGCGTCTCGTCTTCGGGCAGGAGTTGGATTGCTCCAACGCAGTCTCGCCCCAGCTTTGTCAGCAGTTGAAAGGCATTGGTGCCCGCCGCCTGGTGACGTTGCGCCAGGCGACGGCGAATGGCGTCGCTGTCCGGCAGCAGATTGTCGAAATAGTCGGTAACGATCTGGCCTTGGTAGGGGGCATTCCCTGGCAGGAAGGGCAGCGACAAGGACAGGGGGCGGGATTGCTCGTCCGTGAGCCATTCATCGAAGTAGGCCAGGCGTTCGCCTTGTCGGGTGGTTTCCCAGTAGCCCACCGGGATGCCGTTCATCCAGATGTTCAGCCTTTGGGTCTTTGTGCGGCGCCCCATGCTTACCAACTTTCCTTCTTGGTTCTCGGGGCAACAATCCGACTCGCCTTGATCGCGGCGGACGGCTTTGCCTTCGTGCTCGCCTCGGTGCTGGGTGGCTTGCCGACCTTTTTAGCCTTGACCGGAGAGGGGCGCCTGGCGGCAGACGTAGCCCCCTTGCCGGCCGCGGGAGAGGCTTGATCCAGCGAAATTTCAACATCCAGCAGGCGTAGCACCAGGAACAGCCGCTCCAGCGTCGCTGTCGCCGGATTGGCTTCAAAGTAGGCATAGCTTTGCTGAGTGATTCCCAGCCTTTCGGCCATGGCTGCCTGAGTCAGCCCCTTCGCTTTGCGAAAGCCCTTGAGGACTAGCGGTAGCTGGCTGAGGGTCTTGATGGGGTAAATCACGTTTGCCTCCGTTCATGCTTCCTGCTGCAAGACAGGCCTCAGGCTGTAAATTGGATTAACAGTCCTGCCTTTGTATATTACATTTACAAACTATGGCCTGTAAATGACATTCACAGCTTGCGGCCTGTATTCCCTCGTTTTCCGGCAGGCTCTGCCGAGCTAAGTCCCCGGCCAGAAACAACAAAATGGCTTCGGCGCGAGTTTGTAGTAACCTTCGCCCCCCATTTTGTTTCTGGCTCTGCGCGCAAGCATGGCGCGCGCTCTGCCGCGTATGAATTTCAATCGTTCCAGGCTTGTTCGTTCGCTTTCCGGCCTGTCCCTGGTGGATGTCGCCCCGTCGAATCTCTCCCTCGCGGAACGGCTGGCCCAGTGCTTGAGCGTCAGCGACGCCATCGCCCTGTTTGCCGCATTGAGTCCGGGCGCGGCGCGTTCGACGGCGGCGCGCTCCGGGGCTGTGTCCGCCGTGGAGGAGGAATTCGCACGGGTGCAGCGGGCCCTGGCCGATGGGATAACCGGAAGCGAGGGGGGCAGGGCGCGCATCGCCTTTCCCACACCGGCGGCGGATGCGTCGGCCGAGGCTCTGGGCGACTTCTCGCCCTACCGCCGCTACTACCAGGCGCAGCAGCGGGAGATGGCGGCGCGGATTGCGCCGTTGCGGGCGGCGACGCGGGAAGTCCTGGCAAAGGGTTCCCCGGCGCTGAAACAGCTCGCCGCGGTGGACGCCGCCTTCGACCAGGCCCTGCGCGAGCGGGAGCGCGATTCCCTGGCGGCGGTGCCCCTGCTGCTGGAACGGCACTTCGACCAATTGCGCAAGGAACAGGCGTCTATCGAGACGCAACCGACGGGCGATCAGCCCGGCGGCTGGCTGGCCCGCTTCGGCCGGGATTTGCAGGACTTGCTGCTGGCGGAGCTGGAGCTTCGCCTGCTGCCGGTCATGGGCCTCATCGAGGCATATCGCAGTGAGATTGTGAGCAGCAATGAATAGAAAATTTTGTATCGCGGCCTTTGTCGCCGGTCTGCTGACCGTGGCCTGGGTGGGTTGGGGCTACCTTCATTCCAATCCCCTGGCGCTGATCATGACCCTGATCATCGGCGCGGTGTATGGCATGGGGGCGCTGGAAATGCGCCGCTACGACCAGGCCACCGCGTCCCTGGCGACGGCGCTGACGGCGATCCCGCAGCCCCTGACGAACCTGGGCGACTGGCTCGACCGGCTTCATCCATCCCTGCAGAACCCGGTGCGCCTGCGCATCGAAGGCGAGCGCAGCGGCCTGCCGGGCCCGGCCCTGACGCCCTATCTGCTGGGTCTGCTGGTGATGCTGGGCATGCTCGGCACCTTCCTCGGCATGGTGGTCACGCTGAATGGGGCGGTGTTCGCCCTGGAGGGCACCACCGATCTGCAGACCATGCGCGCCTCGCTGTCCGCGCCGATCCGCGGCCTGGGCCTGGCCTTCGGCACCTCGGTGGCCGGTGTCGCCACCTCGGCGATGCTGGGCCTGATTTCCGCCCTGTGCCGCGGCGAAAGACGGCAGGCGGCGCAACTGCTGGACAGCAGGATCGCCACCGTCCTGCGCGGCTTTTCCCTGGCCCATCAACGCCAGGAGACTTTCAAGCTGCTGCAGTTCCAGGCCCAGGCTCTGCCTGCGGTGGTGGACAAGCTGCAGGCGATGATGGACGCGATGGCGCAGCAGAACCAGCAGTTGCACGGGCAGATGCTAGTCAACCAGGAGGGCTTCCACCGTGATGTCAAAGGCGTTTATACCGATCTGGCCGGGGCCGTGGATCAGTCCCTCAAGGCCAGCCTGAGGGACAGCGCCCGCGCCGCTGCCGACAGCATCAAGCCCATCGTCGAAGCCACGATGCAGGGCATCGCCCGGGAAACCGCGGCCCTGCAGCAAGGCGTCGGCGCCAGCCTGCAACAGCAGCTCGATGGCTTGGCGACGCGCTTCGGCAGCACCGTCGGCAGCGTGGAGGCGTCCTGGGCGGCGGCCCTCGCCAAGCATGAAAGCAGCAGCGAGCGCCTGAGCGAGGGCCTGCAGCAGTCGCTGACCCAATTCACCGATAGCTTCGAGCAGCGCTCGGCGGCCCTGATCACCAGCCTCCAGGCCGACCTGGCCCAGCGTGACCAGCAGCGACTGGAGGCCATGGCCCAGTCGGTCGAGGCGATGGCAGCGGGCCTGCAGCGCGAATGGCAGCAGGCCGGCGCCCAGACCCTGGCCCAGCAACAGCAGATCTGCGAGACCATGGAGCGCACCGCGCGGGACATCACCACCGAGGCGCAAAGCCATGCCAGCAAGACCATCAATGAGATCGGCCAGTTGATGGAAACCGCCGCGGCGGCACCCCGCGCCGCGGCCGAGGTGATCGGCCAACTGCGCCAGGAAATCTCCAACAACATCGCCCGGGACAACGCGCTGCTGGAAGAGCGCGGCCGGATCATGGAAGCCCTGAACACCCTGCTGGCCGCCATCAACCAGGGGGCCGCCGAACAGCGGCAGGCCATCGACGCCCTGGTGACCACATCGACGGCCTTGCTCGAGCGGGTCGGCGGCGAGTTCGTCGCGCAGGTCGGCGCCGAGTCCGCCAAGATGGCCGATTCGGCCACCCAGGTCGGCGGCAGCGCCGTCGAGATCGCCAGCCTGGGCGAGACCCTGGGCTTCGCCGTCGAGCGCTTCGGCGCGGCCAACGAGCGGATGATCGAAAAGCTGGAGCGGATCGAGAACGCCCTGGACAAGTCCATGGCCCGCAGCGACGAGCAACTGGCCTACTACGTGGCCCAGGCGCGGGAGCTCATCGACCTCAGCATCATGTCGCAGAAGCGCATCGTCGAAGACATCCAGCAACTCGCCGATAGGCAGGCGCTGCCCGCCGCCGGGGTCTGTTGATGGAAGACGTGGACGGCATCGAGCAGACCGCGCCGGTATGGGCGGTTTTCGGCGATCTGATGTCCGGCCTGCTGGGGGCCTTCGTGCTGATCCTGGTCGGCGTGCTGGGCGTCCAGATGGAACTGGCCAGCAACCTGGAAGCCGAGGTCAAGAAACGCCAGAT
Organism: Rhodocyclaceae bacterium; assembly: GCA_036518635.1. Classification (GTDB taxonomy): domain Bacteria; phylum Pseudomonadota; class Gammaproteobacteria; order Burkholderiales; family Rhodocyclaceae; genus AWTP1-18. The sequence continues at coordinate 13,218 of DATDMT010000113.1, forward strand.
GGAGGAACAGCGGCGCATGGCCCTGGAAAAGGCCCTGGCGATTCCGCTGGCCTCGGGGCGGGTGACCCTCAACAACGGCCGCATCGGCATCAGCGGCAGCGTGCTGTTCTCGCTGAACTCCGACAAGCTGCAGCCGGAGGGCCGCCAGTTGTTGCAAAGCCTGGCCGCGCCCCTCAACGCCTATCTCAAGGCGCGGAATGAGTTGCTGATGGTCAGCGGCTTTACCGACGACCGGCCGGTGCGCGAGAGCAATGCCCAGTTCGCCGACAACCTAGAGCTGTCGGCCCAGCGGGCTCTGACCGTGACCCGGGCGCTGATCGAGGAGGGCATCCCTTCGTCGATGATCTTCGCCGCCGCCTTCGGGCCGGCGCAGCCGGTCGCCTCCAATGCAGACGTGGCCGGGCGCTCACGCAATCGGCGGGTGGAAATGGCGCCGGTGCCGCGGTCGGCGCCGGCAAGCGCCCATGAGTGAAAGCGCAGCACACGACTACGCCGAGGTGATCGCTTCATTGCGAGAGCAGGGCGGCGTGCAGATCGATGCGGTGCGTTTCCATTACCTCGAGACCCTGGCGCAGCGAGCGCAGGCCCAGCCGGCGCCGGTACGGCAGATTCTCGAAGGCAAGCTGGCAACGGCCCTGCTTGAATACCGGGCGCGTTTCGATCAGGCACAGGGGGAAGCCAGGGCTGAGGTCGAACGCACCGCGGCGCAGTTTTCGGCATCGGCCGAGGCGCTATGGCAGCTATTCAACGCCGGCAATTTCGATAGCCTGCGTTGCGAGGTGGCAAGGCTGCAGCGGCAGCCCCAGGCCACGCCGCTGTCCGCGCTGCTCTGCCAACTCGAACAGCCGGCATCGCCAGCGCTCGACGGTGCCACAACGCCAAGCCGCGGCGACCGTGCCGAGTTGAAGTCAGTCAGTTATTTCCGCGATACCTGGTCCAGTCTCAGCGCCGACCAGACACTGGCCCAGGCCCTGGCAACGGGGCCGTCAAACGCCGGCCCGCTGAATTCCCATTCCCTGGTGCTGCAGTCCCTGAAGCTGATGCGCGACACCGCTCCGGACTATCTCAAGCGCTTCATGGCCTACGCTGATGCGCTGCTCTGGCTGGAACAGGCGAATGTTGCCGTCAAGCCGGCGAAGAAGACACTTAGCGGCAAGCGGAAAATATCATCCGCTCGATCATAAGCACGGCGTTGTGCGCTCAATCAAAGCGCAAATGAAAGTGGCTGTCGGGGACAATACGTTCGCCGGTTTCAGCGATGACCAAGCCGTGGCAGAGGCAGTCGAGCTTGGTCAGCAGCATGATCGGCAGGCTGGCGGCATCTTCGAGTACCAATTCTTCACCGGACTTCATGGCCTGGCACAGCGGGCCGTATTCGAAGTTCGCGGTGTCGCCCTGGCCGATCAGGTCGTCGAGGTCGGTGCGAGGCGTGCAGTGGTATCTCATGGTGCCCTCCCAGGGGCGTACGGCAGATGTCCGTACTTGTATTAACGGCCCAGGGAGTAAAAAGTTGAAGCCAATTAGGGGCTGTAATCCCCCTTTCTTTATTCATTTGCCAAGTCGGTCACGTCGCGTTTTTGAGGGGGGAACTTAGGCGCGGCGCGGCACTCGATGCTCAAACTCCTGCAGTGTTTCAGCGATGCGTTCCAGCGCCAATTCCAGCACGTCCTCGCCGATGGTGAGGGCCGGGGCGAGGCGGATCACGGTGCCGTGGGTATCCTTGGTCAGCACGCCGTGGGCGGCGAGGGCTTCGCAGATTTCGCGGGCGCTGGCATAGGCCGGATCGATCTCGATGCCGGTCAGCAGGCCGCGGCCGCGGATGTCGCGGATCAGCGGGCTCTTCAGGTCGTTGAGGCCGCGCATCAGGTGTTCGCCGAGGCGTTTTGCGCGCTCCACCAGGTTTTCATCCACCAGCAGGTCCAGGGCTTCCAGCGCCACTGCGGCGGCCAGGGCGTTGCCGCCGAAGGTGCTGCCGTGGTCGCCGGGGGTGAACACCCGCATCAGGCGCCGGTCGGCGATAAAGGCCGAGACCGGCAGCAGGCCGCCGCCGAGGGCCTTGCCGAGACAGACGCCATCGGGGCGCACGCCTTCATGCTCGCAGGCGAGCAGGGCGCCGGTGCGGCCGAGGCCGGTCTGCACCTCGTCGGCGATCAGCAGCACGTCGTGCTTCTTGCAAATCTCGGCGCAGGCCTTGAGGTAGCCCGCCGGCGGCACCAGGATGCCGCCTTCGCCCTGGATCGGCTCCACCAGGAAGGCGGCGGTGTTGGGCGTGATCGCCGCTTCCAGTGCCGCGGCATCGCCGTAGGGCACGCACTTCAAACCGGGTGGGAAGGGGCCGAAGCCCTTGCGGTACTGGGGTTCGGTGGACAGGCCGATGATGGCGATGGTGCGGCCGTGGAAGTTGCCGGCGCAGCCGATGATCTCCACCTGATCCTCGGCGATGCCCTTGATCTGGTGGCCCCATTTGCGCGCGGCTTTCAGCGCGGTTTCCACCGCTTCGGCGCCGCTGTTCATCGGCAGCACCTGATCGTAGCCGGTGATCTCGCTGAGGCGCTTCAGCAGCAGCGGCAGGCGGTCGGTGTGATAGGCGCGGGAGGTCACCGCCAGGCGCCGCGCCTGGGATTCGAGGGCCGCCACCAGGCGCGGATTGCTGTGGCCGAAACTCACCGCCGAATAGGCCGACATCATGTCGATGTAGGCGCGGCCTTCCGCATCCCATAGCCACGATCCTTCGCCGCGGGCCAGCATCACCGGCAGCGGCGCGTAGTTGTGGGCGCCGTGTTCCGCCTCCCATTGCCGCAGGTCGGCGGATTCGGGCAGCAGCAGGGTTTCCAGCAGGTCGCGGGCGAGCCGGCCGGTGCGGCAGGCGCTGTCGCGGTGGGGGTTGTACTCGGTGATTTCCAGCCCGACGCAATGCGGGTGGCGCGCCATGCCGCGCAGCTCGGCGAGCAGCACGCGGGACTGGATGCCGCCCGGTTGCGGGCAGTCGACGCCCGGGGCTTCGCCCGGCTCGAACACGTCCATGTCGATAGTGATGCCGAAGTCGCCGCCGGCGACCCGTTGCAGGGCCTCGTGCAGGCAGGTGTGCAGGCCGCGCTGCTCGATCTCGGCCATGGCGTAGACGCGCACGCCGAGGCGGCCGAGCAGCGAATGCTCGTCGCGCTCCCAACTGCGGGCGCCGAACACCACCACCCGCTGCGGGTCCAGGGCCGGGCCGGGCAGGCCGGTGATGCTCGGGTCGCCATGGCCGAGCAGGGCCGCCAGGGGCATGCCGTGGGGGTTGTCGGAGGGCGTGGTGGCCGGTGTGTTGGCGTCGAGATGGGCGTCGATCCAGAGCAGGCCCGGCGCCCGATGCAGGGCGTGGCCGATGCCGCGCCAGGTGGCGGCGGCAATGCTGTGGTCGCCGCCGACGATCACCGGCAACCGGCCCGGGCCGGCGAGTTCGGCGACGCGCTGGTCGAGCCGCAGCAGCAGTTCGCAGAGGGACGCCCAGCGGTCGCCTTGCAACGGCGTCAGGGCATGGTGCCATTCGGCGCGCAGCCCGAGGCTGCGCGATACCGCGCCGAAACCCAGGTGCTGCAGGTGTTCCGGGCCGGCGTCGCTGCCCTGGCCATGGGCCACGGGGGGGCCGCCAAGGGCGCAGGGCACGGGTAGAAAGTGCAGGGTCTTCATGATCCACCTCCCTTCGCAGGAATGAAGCCGTGGCGCATGGTGTTCACCGAAACGCAACGGCTCCAGACAAACTGCTTCAAATACTCAGACCCGCCGGCCTGCACGCCGGTTCCTGACCAGGCGCGGCCGCCGAAGGGTTGGATGCCGACGCGGGCGCCGGTGATCTTCTTGTTTAGGTACAGGTTGCCGACGCCGTAGCCGGCTTCGGCCAGGGCCAGGTGCTCGGGCAGGCGCGAATAGACGCCGCCGGTGAGGCCATAGTCGCTGTCCTGGGCGATGGCTAGGGCGCTGGCGAAGTCGGGGGCGCGCAGGATCGCCAGCACCGGGCCGAAGATCTCCTCGCGGGCGATGCGGTGCTGGGGCTGCACGTCCACGAAGATCGTCGGCGCCACATACCAGCCGCCGTTGGCCCGCTCGTTGGGAATGTTGCCCTGCCACAGCAGGCGCGCTTCGTTGCTGCCGATGGCGATGTAGTCGATGGCCTTCCTCTGGGCGGCCTGACTGATCAGCGGGCCATGATCCCAGGCCGGGTCTTCCGGCGGCCCCCAGGCCAAGGCGGCGGCGGCCTCGGCGAGGCGCTGCGCCAGCCGGTCGTGGATGGCGGCATGGGCGATGACGCGGGAGCAGGCGGAGCACTTCTGCCCCGAGTAGCCGAAGGCCGAGGCGACGATGCCGGCCACGGCTTCGTCCAGGTCCGCATCCGCATCGACGACGATGGCGTTCTTGCCGCCCATTTCGCAGATCACCTGCTTGACGTGGCGCTGCCCCGGCACCGGCGTATGGGCTATCTGCAGGATGCGCTGGCCGACCGCGCGGGAGCCGGTGAAGGCGATGAGGTCTGTCTGCGGATGGGCCACCAGGGCGGCGCCGACCTCGGCCTCGCCCGCCAGCAGCGGGCAGAGCGCCGCCGGCGCGCCGGCCTCGAGCAGTACCTCGCGCCAGGCGCGGGCCACCAGCAGGGCCGGCAGGGCCGGCTTCATCACCGCCGCATTGCCGGTCACCAGGGCGGCCGACGACATGCCGGCGAGAATGGCGAGGGGGAAATTCCATGGCGCGATCACCACCGCCGTGCCGCGGGGCCCGTAGGCGACGCGGTTCTCCTCGCCGGGGAAGTTGATCGTCGTATGCCAGCCGTCCATGGCTTCGGCCTGGGTGGCGTAGTAGCGCAGGAAGTCCACCGCTTCGGCGACATCGGCATCCGCTTCGCGCCAGGGCTTGGCGACTTCCAGCACCTGCAGCGCCGCCAATTCGCGGCGGCGGCTTGCCAACAGGTCGGCGGCGCGGCGCAGGATCGCGGCACGGGCGCCGAAGCCGCGGGCGGCCCATTCGGCCTGGGCGGCGTGGGCCTGCTCCAGGGCGGCAATCGCCTGGTCCGGCGTATCCAGCGGTACGGCGCCGAGCACCTCGTTGGGCCGCGCCGGGTTGCGCGCCAGCCAGAGGCCCGGCGTTTCATCGGCAGGCTTGAGCTGGGCGCGGGTGGCGCCCAGGGCGGCGGCGAAGCGTTGGGCTTCCTCGGGGCGGGAAAAGTCCAGCAAGGGCAGGGTGGGGCTGGTGGCGGTGGGCGTTGCTGGGTCGCTTGCAACGGGCGCTGCGATCAGGGTTGCCATGTCCATTTCTCCCAGCCAGGTCTGGCGCAGTACCGAACTGCCGGCGGTGTTCTCCAGCAGGCGGCGGATCAGGTAGGCGATGCCGATCTCCAGATCGCCGGTCGGCACATACACCCGCAGCGGCGCGCCCTCGGCCACCAGGGTCTGCCGCAGCGGCTCGGCCATGCCTTGCAGCATCTGCATTTCCCATTGCTCGGGCTTGAGGGCGTGGGCCGCGGCGTGACTGAGGGCCACTGCCTGGCTGCGCAGATTGTGCGAGGCGATGGCCGGCTGCAGTCGATCCGTCGCCGCCAGCAGACGGGCGGTGAGGGCCTCGTAGTGGGCGTCGGTGGCCGACTTGCTGCACAAGGTCGGCACCGGCCAGCCGCGCTGGGCGGCCCAGGCTTGCTCCTGGTCCCAGTAGGCGCCCTTCACCAGGCGCACGCCGAGGCGGCGGCCGTGGCGCTCGGCGGCGCTGAGCAGGGCGTCGATGTCGCTGCCGGTCTCCGGCAGATAGGCCTGCAGGGCGATGGCCGGCTGCCAGCGTGGATCGGGGAAGGCCACCAGGGCGTCGAGGAAGAGCTGCAGGATCAGCGACTTCAGCTCGTACTGTTCCATGTCCAAGGTCAGCGTCGCACCGCGCTCGGCGGCGGCCTGCACCAGCGGTGCCAGCCGGGCGAAGACGCGGCGGCGGGTGCCGGCCGCATCCAGCGGATCGAAGCGCGGGGTCAGCGCGGTGAGTTTCAATGAGAGGTGGGGCCGTGGCTGCAGCGGCGCCAGCCATTCCAGCAATTGCAGGTTACGGGCGAGATAGGCGTCGGCCTCGGCTTCGCTCAACACCGCTTCGCCGACCGCATCGACGGTGGCGCTGCAGCCGGCCTGGCTCAAGGTGGCTAGGGTCGCTTCAATGCCGGCGGCGCTTTCCTCGGCGAGGAATTGCCGCGCCAGGCGGCGGCATTGCCAGCGCACCGCACCGCCGAACAGGGGGCGCGCGGCGAAGCGCAGCAGCATGCCGACGAGGCCGGCGTGCACATCCTTGAGGGCGGCTTGCAGATGCTCGGCGATGGCCCGGTCATCGGCTAGTTGCGGCAGGGTGTCGATGAATTGGAACAGGCCTCCGCGCAGGGCGTCATCGGTAGCCACCCGGCGCAACAGGGCGCCCTGGAGGCCGCGCTGCAGCGAGGGGGATGCGTCGCCGCAGCGGCGGTAAAGCCGCTGGGCGGTTATGCGTACCGAGTGCTCGAAGTCTGTGGCCGACATCCTGGGCTCCACGGCGACGGGGCGTCAGTGGAACTATAGAGGATGCCGGCCGGCCCGGCTGCGTTCAGGACGGCAGTGCCGAGAGTTCCGCCAGCAGCAGATCCTGGGCGCTGATGCGGCCGCGGCGCGGCGGTTTGATGCGGTAGTCGCCGTTGCCGTCCATCTCCCAGCTCTGGCTGTTGTCGGCCAGATAGGCCTTGAGGCCTTCCTTGATGACGCGGCGCTTCAGCTTGGGGTCGAGGATCGGGAAGGCGACCTCGATGCGGCGGAAGAAGTTGCGCTCCATCCAGTCGGCGCTGGAGAGATACAGCGTCTCCTTGCCGTCGGCATGGAAGTAGAAAATGCGGTGATGTTCGAGGAAGCGGCCGATCACCGAGCGCACCTTGATGTTCTCCGACAGTCCTTGAACGCCGGGCCGTAGCGTGCACACGCCGCGC
>DATDMT010000114.1:0-13568 GCA_036518635.1 Rhodocyclaceae bacterium
GCGATGCCAGCCTGACCATCATGACCCTGGCGCCGGAACGGCGCTGCTTCTGGCAACGGGGCATCTCCTACGTTTACGGCGACTTGCGCGAACCCTATTTCGCCGCGGGCGAATTCGACATGGTGATCAGCGTTTCCACCATCGAACATATCGGTCTGGACAACACCATGCTGTACACCGGCGATCAGGCCAAGCGCGAATCCGATTCCCTGGGCTTCGTTCCGGCAGTCAAGGAATTCCACCGCATCCTGCGGCCGGGCGGGGTTTGCCTGATCACCGTGCCGTTCGGGCGGCGCGGCATACATGGCTGGTATCAGGTGTTCGATGCCGATCTGGTCTCCCATGTGATCCAGGCATTTGGACCGCAGTCGTTCCAGGTCGATTACTTCGGCTACGGCGCATCCGGCTGGCAACCGTCTACGCCGGAAGCCCTGGCCGACGCCACATTCCACGATGTCCATGAAACCCGCCAGTTCGCGCCCGACTTCGCTGCCGGCGCCCGCGGCGTGGCCTGCATCAGGCTGGTAGCGTGAACCTCGACCACCTCTTGCAGCGACTGCTGGGTCGCGCCACCTGCGTGTTGGGCCCAGGCGCACGCCTGACCCGCCATGCCAGGATTCGCAATATCCGCGGCGACAGTCAATCCATCACGGTGGGCGAACACTCGGTGATCGCGGGAGAACTGCTGTCCTTCCGCCATGGCGGCAGCATCGCCATCGGCCGCTGGTGCTATGTCGGCGAAGGCTCACGCATCTGGTCGGCGGGTTCGATACGGATTGGGGATCGGGTTTTGATCTCCCACAACGTCAACATCTTCGACTCCCTGACCCACCCCTTGAGCGCCAAGCAGCGCCATCAGCAGTTCCGGGCCATCGCCCAGTCCGGCCATCCGCAATCCATCGATCTCGGCGAGCGGCCCATCACCATCGGCGACGATGCCTGGATCGGCGCCAACGCCAGCATCTTGCGCGGCGTCAGCATCGGCATCGGGGCCGTGGTAGCCATCGGCGCCGTGGTCACCCACGATGTGGCGCCCTACACCATCGTCGGCGGCAACCCGGCCAAAACCATTCGCGAGTTGCGCGATGACGAACGCTGAAAGCCGTTTCGTCTCCTGGGAGGCGGCCGTGCGCTGGTTGCGCGAGCAGCCGGAGCAGCAAGAGCTGATCCTCAGCGCCTACTACGACGACCCGCTCGGCGCCGCGGCGGAACGCTACCGCAACAGCAGCGAATGGCAGGCGATTCGCGGCCTGCTGGCGGGGCGGGGCGGGGCGGCGCTGGACATCGGCGCCGGCCGCGGCATTGCCAGCTATGCGCTGGCGCGGGAGGGTTTCGCGGTAACCGCCCTGGAGCCGGATCCCAGTTCGCTGGTCGGCGCCGGCGCGATTCGCCAGTTGATGAACGATGCCGGGCTCGCCGTCACCATCGTCGAGCAACACTCCGAACGCTTGCCCTTCGCCGATGGGTCGTTCGACGTGATTTTTGCCCGGGCGGTGCTGCACCACGCCCGCGATCTGGCGACCACCTGTCGCGAAATATTCCGTGTCCTCAAGCCCGGCGGACGCTTGATCGCGGTGCGCGAACACGTCATTTCAAGACGCGAGGATCTGCCGGCATTTTTCGCCCTGCACCCGCTGCACCATCTGTATGGCGGTGAGAATGCCTACCTGCTCGACGACTATTGCGCCGCGCTCAAGGGCGGCGGCTTCTCGATCCAGTCGGTGATAAAACCCCTGCTGAGCCCGATTAACTATTTTCCCCACACGCGCGACAGCCTGCGCCGCGAAATTGCGCTGCGGCTCGGACGCATCGCCCCGCTGAGCGCCCTGCTCCGCGGCCTGCTGGCGCTGCCATGGCTCCTCGATGGCATGCTGCACGTGCTGACCTATGTGGACCGACGGCCGGGGCGGCTGTATTCCTTCGTCGCCGACAAACGCTTGGGAGACTGATTTGGCTTTGATCTGGATTACCGGCGCCCGCGGCTTCATCGGCCGCAACCTGGCGGCACACCTGGCCGCGCAGGGCCACCGCGTTGCCGGCATCGGACACGGCGCCTGGGCCGACGCCGAGGCCATGGCTTGGGGGGTGGCGCATTGGACCAACGGCGACATCCAAGCCAGCAATCTGGAAAATCTGCGCAGAAATTTTGGCGCTCCGGATTGCATTTACCACCTGGCCGGCGGTTCCTCGGTGGGCGCCGCGATTGCGGCCCCCCATGAAGATTTTTTCCGCACGGTGGCCAGCACCGTCAATCTGCTGGACTGGATGCGCCTGGAATCCCCCACCACCCGCTCGGTGGTGGTCTCCAGCGCCGCCGTCTACGGAGCGGGGCACAGCGGCCCGATTGCCGAGGACACGCAGGGCACGCCCTACTCTCCCTACGGCTACCACAAGCTGATGATGGAGCAGCTCTGCCGCTCCTACGGCGCCAGCTATGGCTTGCAGAGCGTGGTCGCGCGCTTGTTCTCGGTGTACGGCAAGGGCTTGAGAAAGCAATTGCTCTGGGACCTCTGCGGCAAGCTGTCACGCAATACCGGGCAGATCGAGCTGGCCGGCAGCGGCGACGAGCTGCGCGACTGGGTGGACATTCGTGATGTGGCGCGCGTCCTGGCGCGCCTGCCGGATGCCGCCACGGCCGAGTCGCCGGCCCTGAACGTGGGCATGGCCAAAGCCACCAGCGTGCGCGAAATCGTCGAACTGGCGCTGTCCGCCTGGCCGTCGCCGGCCCAGATCAGCTTTAGCGGACAAAGCCGCCCGGGCGACCCGTTCAGCCTGGTGGCGGACAACACCCGCCTGGCCCTGGGCGGCCTGGATTGGCAGGTGCCGGTGGAACAGGGCATCCCGGACTACGTGCGCTGGTATCTGCAACAGGCGGAGCAAACCCCTTGCTGAAGGTGGCCTTCCCGCTCATCGGCGGGCGGCAATGGCTGGGCGGTTTCCACTATCTCTGCAACCTGTTGCGCACGCTGGAACAACACGCCGGGGAACAAATTCAGCCCTTCCTGTTCCTCGGCGACGACCTGGCGGAGGAAGACAGCGCCCCCCTGTCAGCCCTGACGGGGGTGACGATCATCCGGCATGCGGATTTCAATAGCAGCGCCAAGTCCGCTCGACTGCGGCTAGCCTTGCTGACCGGCTGCGACCAGGTCGCCGCGCGACATTTCCGCCAGCAGGGAATCGATGTGGCCTTCGAGCCGGCGCAGTTTTACGGCTGGCGCTTCCCACTTGCCACGGTGGCCTGGATCCCCGATTTCCAGCATCGGCATTTGCGCCACCTGTTCGGCTTCGGCGCCTATTGGAAGCGCGAACTCGGATTCCGTGCCCAGGTATTGGCCAAGCGCCAGATCATGCTCAGCAGCGAAGACTCGCGCCGCGACTGCGAACGGTTTTATCCGGCGAGCCGCGACCGAACGCATGTAGTGCGCTTTGCCGTGCCGTCCCCGGCCACCGATGGGGGCGCCGCGCGCGCCGTCGCCGACAGCTACGGTCTGCCGCAACACTTCTTCTTCCTGCCCAATCAGTTCTGGGCGCACAAGAACCACCTCTGCGTGGTCCGCGCCCTGCATTTGCTCAAGCAACGGGGGCTCGATGTGGTGGTTGCCGTCACCGGCAAGCAGGAGGACGCGCGCGACCCGTCGCATTTTCCAAAAATCCTGAAGCTGCTGGACGAATGGAATCTGCGCGACAACTTTCGCCTGTTGGGCCTGCTGCCCTACCGACACCTGCCGGCACTGATGGGCAGCGCCACCGCCCTGATCAATCCGTCCTTCTTCGAGGGCTGGAGCACCACGGTCGAGGAGGCGAAGTCCATTGGCACGCCGCTACTCCTCTCCGACATCCCGGTGCACCGCGAGCAGGCCGACGGCGCCGCCCGCTTCTTCGATCCCGAATCGCCGGAGGCCTTGGCAGATGCCTTGGCGCAGACCGTCCCGCTGCCGGCCGAGCAGCGCGCGGCACTGCGGGCCGCAGCAGAGGCGCAGAGCGTCGGCCGCATCCAGGCATTCGCCGCCGGCTTCGTCGAACTGGTGGCGCAGGCCCACCAAGCCCATTCCTGATTGCCGCCGCGCCGATGAAAATTTCAGTCATTACCATTGCCTACAACAGCGCCGACACGATCGGCGACACCTTGCGTTCGATCGCCGCGCAAGGCTACCCGGAGGTGGAGCATGTGGTGGTCGATGGCGGCTCGACGGATGCGACCCTGGACTTGGTCAAGCAACTGGGCAGCCGGGTCGGCAAGCTGGTTTCGGAGAAGGATCGGGGCATCTACGACGCCATGAACAAGGGCATCGCCCTGGCCAGCGGCGACGTGATCGGCACCCTGAATTCCGATGACATGTATGCGGATGCGGACGTCTTGGCCGAGGTAGCCAAGGTGTTCGCCGACCCGACGGTGGACGCCTGCTATGCCGACCTGGTGTATGTGGACCGGGACAGCGCCAGCCGGGTGTCGCGCTACTGGCAGTCGTCGCCGTTCCGGCCGGGCCTGTTCGCCCGGGGCTGGTGCCCGCCCCATCCGACGTTTTTCGTCCGCCGCGAAGTCTATGAACGGCTCGGCGTCTTCGACCTGCGCTACACCCTCGCGGCCGACGTGATCCTGATGATGAAATTTCTCGAGATCGCCCGGATCAAGACCGTTCATGTGCCCAAGGTCTGGATCAAGATGCGCCAGGGCGGCGTCACCAACAACAGCCTGCGCAACATCCTGAAACAGAACCGGGAGATTCTGCGGGCGGCACGGGAAATGGGCTTGCCGATAGGCCTTGCGCAATTCGTTGTGGCGAAAATTTTCGACCGCGCCAGGCAAGTCCTGAAGTCGCGGTGTTAGCTCGGCACGGCACCCGGACAGCAATGGATTCGAAACCTCACGACACCGTCAGCCGCGTGCTGGTCACCGGCGCCCGCGGCTTTGTCGGCAGCGCCCTGCTGCCGGCGTTGCTTGCCGCCGGCCACCGCGTCCGCGCGGCCCAGCGGGTGGCGCACAGCGCCCCTTGGCCGGCCGCGGTGGAGCCGGTCACGGTGGGAGAAATCGACGGCAACACCCCGTGGGCCGAAGCCCTGGCCGGCGTAGATCGGGTGATCCATCTCGCCGCCCGAGTGCACGTGCTGCACGACAAGGCCGCCGATCCGCTGGCCCTGTCACGCCGCGTGAACGTGGACGGCACGCTGAACCTGGCCCGCCAGGCGGCACAGGCCGGGGTGCGCCGCCTGGTGCTGGTCAGCTCGGTCAAGGTGCATGGCGAGGGTGGCGGTGATGTGATTTACAACGAAACATCGCCGCTCGCGCCGCAGGACCCCTATGGCATCTCCAAGGCCGAGGCCGAGGCCGGGCTGCGCCATATCGGCGCGGAGACCGGGCTCGAATGGTCGCTGCTGCGCCCGCCGTTGGTGTACGGCCCCGGCGTCGGCGCCAACTTTTTGCGCCTACTGCGCCTGGTCGAATCGGGCCTGCCGCTGCCGCTGGGCTCGGTGCGCAATCAGCGCGACATGGTCGGTGTCGGCAATCTGGTCAGCGCCCTGATGGCCTGCGCCTTCCATCCCGCCGCGGCCAACCAGGCCTTCCTGGTCTGCGACGGCGTGCCGCAGTCCACCCCCGAATTGATCCGCGCCATCGCCCATGCCCTGGGTCTGCCGGCACGGCTGTGGCCCTTCCCACCGGCCCTGATGCGGCTGGCGGCGTCGCTGCTCGGACGGGGCGACGAGCTGACCCGCCTGGCCGGCTCACTGCGGATCGACGCCAGCCGCATCCGCCAGCAACTGGCGTGGACGCCGCCGCTCAGCGTGGACCAGGAACTGGCGCGCACCGTCGCCTGGTATCGCCAACGCCGGGGGCGCTAGAGGCGCGGCGGCTATAATGGCCGCTCGCAACCAAGCACCTGTCATGGCGACTGCCGATACCCTTCTGCCCCTGCTTCCCCTTCCCGCCACGGCACTGGTGATCTACGCCCTGCTGACGAGCGGGCTCGCCTGGCGCCTGGCGGTGGATGAGCCGAATCACCGCTCCTTGCACAGCAAGGTGGTGCCGCGCATCGGCGGCCTGGCAATGATGGCCTGCCTGCTGCCGCTGTGGCTGGCCTCACCGGTGCCGCTGCTGCTCACCGGCCTGGCGGTGCTGCTGGCGGCGCTCTCCTTCATCGACGACCGCGGCGGCGTACCGGTGCGGGTGCGCTTCGCCGTGCATCTGGCGGCCGCCCTGTGCTGGGCGCGTTGGGGCGCCGGCAGCGAATCCTGGGGCGTGGCCCTGGCGGCGATGCTGGCCATCGGCTGGATGACCAATCTCTACAACTTCATGGACGGTTCCAACGGACTGGCCGGCGGCATGGCCCTGTTTGGCTTTGCCGCCTTCGCCTGGGCCGCGGGCGAAGGCGCACTGGCTTTCGCCGCCGAGTCCGCCGCCGCCGCCGCCGCCGGCTTCCTGCTGTTCAACTTCCAGCCGGCGCGGGTCTTCATGGGCGATGCCGGTTCCATCGTGCTCGGCTTCCTCGCCGGCGCCCTGGGTTTCGCCGGCTGGCAGCAGGGCCTGTGGCAGGCCTGGTTTCCGCTGCTGGTGTTTTCCCCCTTCGTCGTCGATGCCACGGTAACCCTGCTGCGCCGCGGTCTGCGCGGCGAGAAGGTGTGGCAGGCGCATCGCGAGCACTACTACCAGCGCCTGGTGCGCATGGGCTGGAGCCACCGCCGCACGGCGCTGGCCGAATACGCGCTGATGGCCGCCGTCGCCCTCAGTGCCCTGGCGCTGCGCAGCGCGCCGCCGCTGATGCAGATTTCCGGCTTGGTGCTGTGGGCGGTGGTGTACTCCTTGCTGATGGTCCAGGTGGATTTCCGCTGGCAGCGCTGGTGCGCAACACAGGAGAACCGGGCATGAGCATGCGTTCCCTGCTGGTGATCCTGCATGACCTGTGTGCCGCGGCCTTGGCCTGGGTCATCGCCTACCTGCTGCGCTTCAACTTCGAGCTACCGGCCGGCTACGGCCACACCCTCGCCCTCTCGCTGCTCATGGTGGTGCCGCTGCAGGCAGCGATCTTCTGGGCCTTCGGCCTGTATCGCGGCATCTGGCGCTTCGCCAGCCTGCCGGACCTGAAGCGCATCATCAATGCCGTCGGCGTTGCCGCCCTGGCCGGGCCGCTGCTGCTGTTCATGGTCTGGCGCCTGGACGCGGTGCCGCGCTCGGTGCTGGTGCTGGACCCGCTGCTGTTGGTGCTGATGATGGGCGGCAGCCGCTTCCTTTACCGCTCCTGGAAGGACGGCCACCTGCTGTCGGCGCGCGAACTCTCCGGCGAGGCGGCCATCGTCCTCGGTTCCGGCGAGGCCGCCGCGGCCCTGCTGCGGGAACTGGCGCGCAGCAGCCAATGGCATGTGGTGGGCCTGCTCGACGACAACCCGAACAAGCACGGCCGCCAGTTGCAGGGGGTGCCGATCCTCGGCCCCTTATCCCTTTTGAATACGCCGGAGAAGCTGCTCGGTGCCGCCCACGCGATCATCGCCATGCCCTCGGCCAGCACCGCCCAGCGCCGCCATGCCGCCGAACTGGCGGCCAAGGCCGGCCTCGCGGTGCTGACCGTGCCGGCCTTCGCCGACCTGCTGTCGGGCCGCGTCGCCATCTCCAGCATCCGCCGCGTCGAGCTGGAAGACCTCCTCGGCCGCGATGCGGTGCAGTTGGACGATGCCGGCCTGCACGGCCAGTTGGCCGGCAAGACGGTGCTGGTGACCGGCGCCGGCGGTTCCATCGGCTCCGAGCTATGCCGTCAGATTGCCGCCTTCGGCCCGGCGCGGCTGGTGTTCTACGAACTATCGGAATTCGCCCTGTATCGCATCGAGCAGGAATTCGCCGACAACCGCCGGGGCCTCGAAACTGTCTGCGTCGTCGGCGACGTCAAGGACACCGCCCTGCTCGACCGCACTTTCGCCCGCTACCGCCCCGACGTGGTGTTCCACGCCGCGGCCTACAAGCATGTGCCGATGATGGAAGGCGACAACGCCTGGCAGGCCCTGCGCAACAACGTCCTCGGCACCATGAGCGTCGCCCGCGCCGCGGCCGCCCACGGCTGCGCCGAGTTCGTCATGGTGTCCACCGACAAGGCGGTCAATCCGACCAACGTCATGGGCGCCAGCAAGCGCCTCGCCGAGCGCGCCTGCCAGGCCCTGCAGGCGGCGGGCGGGCCGCGCTTCGTCACGGTACGCTTCGGCAACGTGCTGGGCTCCTCGGGCAGCGTGATCCCGCGCTTCCGCGAGCAGATCGCCAAGGGCGGCCCCGTCACCGTCACCCATCCGGACATCGTCCGCTACTTCATGCTGATCCCCGAGGCCGCGCAACTGGTGCTGCAGGCCGGGCTGATGGCCAGCACCGCGGCGGAGGGCGGCCAGATCTTCGTCCTCGACATGGGCGAGCCGGTCAAGATCGCCGATCTGGCGCGGGACATGATCCGCCTCTCGGGCTTCGGCGATGACGACATCCGCATCGAATTCACCGGCCTGCGTCCCGGCGAAAAGCTCTATGAGGAACTGCTGGCCGACAACGAAACCACCCTGCCGACGCCCCACCCCAAGCTGCGCACCGCCCGCGCCGAAGCCGCGCCGGACGCGGCCTGGCTGCAGGCCCTCGACGCCTGGCTAGCGCCGCCGCTGCGCGACAGCGCGGAAGTCAAGGCGGCGCTGGCGCAGTGGGTGCCGGAATACCAACAGACAAAGCACTGACATGGCCACCTACGCCATCGGCGATCTGCAGGGCTGCTTCAGCGAGTTGGAAGAACTGCTGGACCAGGTCGCTTTCAACCGGGAGCGTGATCGCCTCTGGTTCGTCGGTGACCTGGTGAACCGCGGCGATCAATCCCTGGAAGTGCTGCGCTTCGTCAAGGGCCTCGGCGAGGCCGCCACCACGGTCCTCGGCAACCACGACCTGCATCTGGTGATGCAGGCCGACGGCTACGGCCGGGCCAACGAGGAAGACACCCTGCAGCCCATCCTCGACGCGCCGGATCGGGACGACTTGATCGCCTGGCTGCGGACCCAGCCCCTGTTCCATGTCGAAGGCGAATACGCCATGGTCCATGCCGGCCTGCTGCCCGAATGGCGCGTAGAGCAGGCAGCCGATCTCTCCGCCGAAGTCGCTGCGGCGCTGACCGCGCCAAACTACTGC
Organism: Rhodocyclaceae bacterium; assembly: GCA_036518635.1. Classification (GTDB taxonomy): domain Bacteria; phylum Pseudomonadota; class Gammaproteobacteria; order Burkholderiales; family Rhodocyclaceae; genus AWTP1-18. The sequence continues at coordinate 9,134 of DATDMT010000114.1, forward strand.
GACTTCCTCGCCCATATGTGGGGCAGCACCCCCGACCACTGGCGCGACGATCTGCAGGGCTGGGACCGCCTGCGGGTGGTGGTCAACGCCATGACTCGGATGCGCTTCTGCAGCGCCGAAGGCGTCATGGAATTCCGCGCCAAGGGCCCAGTGGATAAGGCCCCCGCCGGCTGCCTGCCCTGGTTCGACGTGCCCGGCCGCGCCAGTGCCGACCACACCATCATCTGCGGCCACTGGTCGGCCCTCGGCCTGCGCCTCCAGCCCGGCCTGATGGCTCTCGATTCCGGCTGCCTCTGGGGCGGCGCCCTGACCGCGTTGCGGCTGGAGGATAGACGGGTGTTCCAACTCCCTTGCCGCCGTCGGGTGGCACCGGCGGGCTGGGATTAGAAAAAAGGACTCCGCGATGAACAAGAACCGGCTCGAAGCCTTCAGCGACGGCGTCATCGCGATCATCATCACCATCATGGTGCTGGAATTGAAGGTGCCCCACGGCGAGAGCCTGGAGGCCCTGGCGCCGCTGCTGCCGGTGTTCCTCAGCTATGTGCTGAGCTTCGTCTACGTCGGCATCTACTGGAACAACCACCACCACATGCTGCACGCCAGCGGCCGGGTGACGGGGGCGGTGCTGTGGGCCAATCTGCATCTACTGTTCTGGCTGTCGCTGTTCCCCTTCGCCACCGGCTGGATGGGGGAGAACCACTTCGCGGCGATGCCGGCGGCGCTGTATGGCTTCGTCCTGCTGATGGCGGCGATTGCTTACTGGCTGCTGCAACAGGCGATCATCGCTGCCCAGGGGACCGGCTCGCTGCTGCAGAAGGCGGTAGGCCGCGACTGGAAGGGCAAGCTGTCGCCGCTGAGCTATCTAGTCGGCATGGCCGCGGCCTTCTGGCAGCCGTGGATTTCGATGGCCGTGTATGTGCTGGTGGCCCTGCTCTGGCTGGTGCCGGATCGGCGTATCGAAAAGGCTCTGGTGGACGCAAACGAGTGAGCGACAGAATGAAGACAGCTCTGATCTGGAACCCGCAGGAACATAGTCTCGGCCAGTCCGAGATGGACGCCACCCACGAGGAATTCGTCGCCCTGGTGAACACCGCCCTGGCGGCCGACGACGCCGGCCTGGGGGCGGCCATGGCGACGCTGTTGAGCCACACCCAGGCCCATTTCGAACGGGAGTCGGCGCTGATGGCGGAGTGTGGCCTGGGCTCCCGCCTGGAACACGAAGCCGACCATCGGCGCGTGCTGGGCGAGCTGACCAATATGCAGGCCCGCGCCGCCCGGGGCCGGCCGGCTCTGGTGCGGCCCTATCTGGCCGAGGGCATCCCCCACTGGCTGCGCAGCCATCTGGCGACCATGGACGCCGATCTGGCGGCGGCCCTGCTGCGCCAGAACGCCTAACGCTTTCCGGAGATACCGCCCATGTTCGACCGCCTGTTCAAGCGCACCGATACGGTCGTTGCGACGCCGAGCAAACTGAATTGCCTCAGCGCCGGCCCGGTGGAATTCGTCTTCGCTCTGGTGCAAGGCACAACGCCGGACGACACCGCCGAGCAACTGGGTATCGCCGCCGCCATCGCCCAGCGCGGCGGCTGGATGGTGCAGGACCTGCTGTGCAATCTGGCGGTGTTCGTCCGCGGCACCCTGCCCACCGCGGAGCCCCTGCAACTGGAACGGGCCGCGCTGGTGGACAAGCTGCTGCAGGCCATGGGTGCGAAAGTTCGCGTGGTGCATGGCGCCGAGGCGGCCCACTTCGGCAATATGGGCGGCTCGGCGCGAGTGACCTACGGCGTGCTGCTGCCCTCGTTCATGAAGGTGATGCAGGCGCTGGACGAGGTGCCGCCGGGGCGCAGCCGCGCCCTCGACACCGCGCCCTGAGCAGCCCTAGAGCCAGGCCGGCACCTGGGCGCCGAGCACCTGCTTGGCGTTGGTGTCGCCGACCAGGGCAAAGCCGAGCAGCTTGCCTGCGGCATCCTCGTAGCGGCTGACGACACCGCTTTCACTCGCTTCCTCGCGCCAGGCGCCGACGCTACCCATCGGCGGCGGGCAGACCACCGTCGGGCAGGCGGGGGTCTTCACCACCACCGGCAGGGCCGGGTAGACCAGCTCGGTGGGCGTGCCGTTCAGGGTCGCGGCGAGGGCCTTGGCCTGGCGCATGATCGGCATGATGAAGGGGAGATTCAGGCCGCCCACTTCGGCGCCGTCGCCCAGGGCGTAGATGCCGGGCTGGGAACTCTGCAGCAGGCGGTCTACGACGATGCCGCGGTTTAGTTGCAGGCCGGCGGTGGCCGCCAGTTCGGTGGCCGGCTTGAGGCCGACGGCGGAGAGCACCAGATCGGCCTCGTGGCTGGCGCCGCGATTGTCGATCAAGCGGAAGCCGGCCCCCTGGCGCTCGACGCGGCCGATGCTGGCTTCGAAGTGAAAAACAACGCCGGCCGCTTCCAGGCGCTGGCGCAGGAAGGCTGCGGCTACCGGTGCCAGCAGGCGGCCCAGCGGCGCAGGAGCGAGGTCGAACACCGTGACATCGAAGCCGCCGGTCCGCAGGTCGTTGGCGAATTCGCAGCCGATCAGGCCGGCGCCGAGGATGGCGACGCGGCGCTTGCCCTCCAGCGCTTCGCGAAAGCGGGCGTAGTCATCCAGCGAGTTCACCGACAGCACCTGCGTAGCGCCGTTGCCCTCGATCGGCAGGCGGATCGGATGGGCGCCGGTGGCCAGCACCAGGCGGCCGTAGGGCAGCATGCCGCGCCCGGTGTGGATGCTGCGGCCCGGCACGTCGATGGCGTCCACCCGGGTGTGCGGCAGAATCTCGATGCCGAGTTCGGCGGCCAGCTTGTCGCGCGGCGTCACCACCAGTTGCGCGGGGCTCTTGCCGCCGGCCAGGGCGTTGGACAGGCTGGGCTTGGAATAGAAGTCGGCCTCGTCCGCGGCGACGATCTGCAGCGGCACTTCGCGGTTCAGCTTGCGCAGCTCCCGCGCCAGGGTGATGCCGGCCAGGCCGCTACCGATGATGGTGATGGGTTCCATGAACTAAGACTCCTTAACCACGGCGACACGGCGAGCACGGCGAAAACCCTTAACCAGAGAGGTCTTGATCTTGGTTGTCGCCGTGCTCGCCGTGTCGCCGTGGTGAATAGATTTACTCAGCCTTCCAACAGGCTGCGCAGCATCCAGGCCGTCTTCTCGTGCACTTCCAGGCGGCGCGTCAGCAGATCGGCGGTAGGCTGGTCGTGGGCGGCTTCGACGGCGGGGAACAACTCGCGGGCGGTGCGCGCCGTGGCTTCCTGGGCGTTCACCAGCAGCTTGATCATTTCCTCGGCCTTGGGCACGCCCGACACTTCCTTGATCGAGGCCAGGGCGACGAACTCCTTGTAGGTGCCCGGCGCGGGGAAGCCGAGGGCGCGGATGCGCTCGGCGATCTGGTCGAGGGCGGTCCACTGCTCGGTGTATTGGCCCATGAACATCAGGTGCAGGGTGTTGAACATCGGCCCGGTGACGTTCCAGTGGAAGTTGTGGGTCATCAGGTACAGGGTGTAGCTGTCGGCCAGCAGCCGCGAGAGGCCCTGGGCGATTTTCTGGCGGTCCTTCTTGTTGATGCCGATGTCCATGATGTTCTCCTTTGCTCGATCAGGCTGCGGGTTCTACTCCACCACCAACTCGTAGGCGGCCTTGTCGGCGCCGCAGTCGGGGCAGAGGAAGTCCGCGGGCACGTCTTCCCAGCGGGTGCCGGCGGGAATGCCGTGTTCCGGTTCGCCGAGGGCCTCGTCGTAGATGTGGCCGCAGATCACGCACATGTATTTCTTCATTTGATCTCTCCTGTTCGTCGTTAGGTCAGGCTTGAAGGCTGGCGAGTTGCGCCTGGTAGTGCTTGGCGTGGCGCTCCTCGATCCGTGCCAGGGCGGCGAAGCGCTTGGCGGCGGTGGCGAGGGTCTTGGCGAAACGTTCCGCATGTTCCTTGGACTCGGCGATCTGCTCATCGATCTCCTTGACCGCATCGCTGCGGCCCTCGATCTCGGCGGCGTGGCGGAAGGCCGGGTACATCTCGGTGAATTCGTAGGTCTCGCCGGCGATGGCCATTTCCAGGCAGCGGGCCGGGCTCATCTGGTCCGCGGGGAAGAGCAGGTCGAGGTGGCCGAAGGCGTGCATCACTTCCTGGTCGGCGGTTTCCTCGAAGGCCTTGGCAGTGGCTTCGTCACCGGCGGCGCGGCACAGCTTGGCGAAGTAGCGGTACTTGATGTGGGCCATGGATTCGCCGGCGAAGGCGGATTCCAGATTCTTGATGGTGGCGGAGGCGGTGTGGTTAGTGCTGGCGGCCATGGTGTTGCTCCTTTCGTACTGGCGTCCTAGTCGGTTGACGCTTCGCATCTTGGCCGTCCGTCGTCGATTGATCCAGTTGATTGTCGCAATACTTTAAATAGCTGTTGCCTATTTCGCCGGCTTGGTG
>DATDMT010000115.1:0-8346 GCA_036518635.1 Rhodocyclaceae bacterium
CCGAGCACACCAGTTTCGTCTGGTGCCCATAGCGTCTTGGAACCACCCCTTCCCATCCCGAACAGGACCGTGAAACAAGACCGCGCCAATGATAGTAGGCTCACCGCCTGTGAAAGTAGGTCAGCGCCAGACTCCCAATAAGAATCCCCCTCCCGGCTTGCCGCGGAGGGGGTTTTCGTTTGCGGCTTGCTTGTAGAATACCCGCCTATGAAAACGACCTTCCTCGAGTTTGAACAACCGATTGCTGAGCTCGAATCGCGCATCGATCAATTGCGATTCGTCCAGGATGATTCCGCCGTGGACATCTCCGAAGAAATCGGCCGGCTGGAGACCAAGAGCCAGGCACTGACCAAGGATATCTACGGGAAATTGACACCCTGGCAGATCGCCCAGGTGTCGCGTCATCCGCAGCGGCCCTATACGCTGGACTATGTCCAGAACATCTTTACCGACTTCGAAGAACTGCACGGCGATCGGGCGTTTGCCGACGACCAGGCCATCATCGGCGGTATCGCACGCTTCAATGGTCAGTCTTGCATGGTGATCGGCCATCAGAAGGGCCGGGACACCAAGGAAAAAATTCTGCGCAATTTCGGCATGCCGCGCCCCGAAGGTTATCGCAAGGCCTTGCGCCTGATGCGGTTGGCGGAAAAATTCGGCCTGCCGATTTTTACCTTTGTCGATACGCCCGGCGCTTATCCCGGCATTGACGCGGAGGAACGCGGGCAGTCGGAAGCCATCGGCCATAACTTGTATGTCATGGCGGAAATCAAGGTGCCGCTGATCACGACCATCATCGGCGAGGGGGGGTCTGGTGGCGCTTTGGCAATTGCCGTGGGGGATGCGGTGTTGATGCTGCAGTACTCGATCTATTCGGTTATCTCCCCGGAGGGTTGTGCGTCCATCCTCTGGAAGAGCGCGGAAAAGGCCAGTGATGCCGCGGAGACCATGGGCATTACCGCTGCGCGGCTGAAGTCCTTGGGATTGGTGGACCGCATCGTCACCGAACCTACTGGCGGCGCGCATCGCGACCCGATCGCAATGGCAGGATCCCTCAAGAAGGCATTGCAGGATTCGCTGAAGCAGGTATCGGGGCTGACGTCGGCCGAGCTTGTCGAGCGCCGCTTCGAGCGCCTGATGGGCTATGGCAAGTTCCGCGAACAGGCCATCCACTGACGACGTGATCGCAGCGGCGCTGAGTCGCTGCCTGGAAGAACACGTCACGCAGGGGCAAACGCTATGCGTGGCTTATTCGGGTGGTCTCGACTCGACTGTCCTGCTTGATGCGCTGGCTCATCTCCTGCAAGGAGGTGCGGCATTTCAGTTGCGTGCAGTTCATGTCGATCACGGTCTCAGCCCCCATGCCAAGACTTGGGCAACTCACTGCACGGCCGTCTGCGGCGGCCTTGGCGTACCGCTCCACGTCGAACCGGTTGTTGTCGTAAATCGAGGCGGCGGCGTGGAGGCTGCGGCGCGGGATGTGCGGTATCGGATTCTCGACCGGCAGGCCGCAGACTGGATTCTGCTTGCGCACCATCGGGAGGATCAGGCCGAGACCCTGATGCTCAACCTGCTGCGTGGCGCCGGTGTGCATGGGGCGGCCGGAATGCCCGAAATCAGGGGGCGCTACCTGCGCCCGTTGCTCGACGTTCCCAGATGGGAACTCAGAAAATACGCCCTAGAGCACAAGCTGACCTGGGTCGAGGACGAGAGCAATGCCAGCGATGCGCTGAGCCGAAATTTTCTCCGCAATCAGGTCATCCCCCAACTTCAGGCTCGTTTCCCTGCCGCCACCCAGACGCTGGCGAGAATGGCCCAGCGCTGCAGAGAAGCGTCATCGTTGTTGGATCAGTTGGCGATCTTGGACGGGGCAGGCCGCGATCCCCTGGACCTCCAAGGAATGCAGGCGTTGGGGCGTGATCGGGCGGCCAATGCTTTGACCACTTTTTTGCGTCGTCACGATCTGCCAATTCCCGGCCAGCGATGGTTTGATAACCTGTTGGAGCAACTCCTGAGTGCGGCCGACGATACCTCGATCCGCGTGTGCCTTGCGGGTCGTGAGCTGCGGGTCTTCCGCCACGCGCTCTGGATTGTCGTTCCCGATGTGCCGCCCGATAAAGAAATTTCGTGGCAGGGCGAGACGCCGCTGTCTTGGGGGGAGGGCGCCATCACCGCCCACCGCGCCAAGGGGTCGGGGGTACGTGCCACAGCGGCGGCAAATACCTTGAGTTTCCGGCGTCGCCGAGGCGGCGAGCGCATGCGCCTCCATGCACAAGGCCCGCGCCGCCCCCTGAAAGATTTGTTGCGCGAGTCCGGCATGCCGCCCTGGCGACGCAACTCGATTCCCTTATTGTTTGCCGGGGAAGAACTGATCTGGGTGCCGGGGGTCGGAATCGCTGGCGAATGGCGCTGTTTGCCCGATGAGGACGGAATTTACATAGAGTTCAGCGGGCCGAATTGGTAAAATCCAGGGTTTTTCAATACATACGGGGACATCCCCCAGGAGATTCAAATGGCTATCGAACGCACCCTTTCCATCATCAAGCCCGACGCCGTTGCCAAGAACGTCATCGGCCAGATCATCGGCCGCTTTGAAGCCGCCGGCCTGAAGATCGCCGCCGCCCGTCTGGTGCAACTCTCCCGCGCCGAGGCCGAAGGCTTCTACGCCGTGCACAAGGAGCGTCCCTTCTTCAAGGATCTGGTCGAGTTCATGATCTCCGGCCCGGTCTTCGTGCAAGTGTTGGAAGGCGAAGGCGCCATCCTCAAGAACCGCGACCTGATGGGCGCCACCGACCCGAAGAAGGCCGCTCCCGGCACCATCCGCGCCGACTTCGCCGAGTCCATCGACGCCAATGCCGTGCATGGCTCCGATGCGCCCGAAACCGCCGCCGTGGAAATCGCCTACTTCTTCCCCGCGCTGAACGTCTACAGCCGTTAATGACCATCAACCTGCTCGATTACGACGCCGAGGGCATCACGGCATTTCTCGCCGGTATGGGAGAGAAGCCGTTTCGCGCCACTCAGCTTTTGCGCTGGATGCATCGTTTCGGGCAGGACGATCTGGACGGGATGACCGATATCGCCAAAAGCCTGCGCGAAAAGCTGCGTGGGCTGTCGGTCATCCAGCCCCCTCCCATCGTTTCCGACAAGCTGTCGGACGATGGCACGCGCAAATTCCTGTTCGATGTCGGCGGCGGCAATCTGGTTGAAACCGTCTACATTCCCGAGGCGGACCGCGGCACCCTCTGCGTCTCGAGCCAGGCCGGCTGCGCCCTCGACTGCGCCTTTTGCTCCACCGGCAAGCAGGGCTTCAACCGCAACCTCAGTACCGCCGAAATCATCGGCCAGTTGTGGCAGGTGAACAAAGCCTTGGGGCACGACCCCAAGGGCGAGCGCATCATCAGCAACGTGGTGATGATGGGCATGGGCGAACCCCTCGCCAACTTTGACAACGTCGTTGCCGCTTTGCACCTAATGTTGGACGACAACGCCTACGGGCTTTCCCGGCGCCGCGTCACGGTGTCCACCTCCGGCATCGTTCCGGCCATCGACCGCCTGCGCGATGCCTGCCCGGTGGCCCTGGCCGTATCGCTGCACGCGCCCAACGATGCGCTGCGCGACCAACTGGTGCCGATCAACCAGAAATACCCCCTGGCCGAGCTGATGGCCGCCTGCCAGCGCTACCTGAAGGCCGCGCCGCGCGATTTCATCACCTTCGAGTACGTCATGCTCGACGGCGTCAACGACAGCGATACCCATGCCCGCGAACTGATCCACCTGGTGCGCGACGTACCCTGCAAGTTCAATCTGATTCCCTTCAACCCCTTCCCGAAATCTCCGTTCCGCCGCTCCAGCGCCGAGCGCGTGCGGCGTTTTGCCGACATCCTGATGGGGGCTGGGATCATCACCACGACCCGCAAGACTCGCGGCGACGATATCGACGCCGCCTGCGGCCAATTGGCCGGGCAAGTCAAAGACAAGTCCAGACGTAAAACCGTTTCTCTGGTGGAGGTTGCCCCTTGAAACTCGTGCTTGCCCTGTTGTCGTTGCTCGCCCTCGCGGCCTGCAACACCATGAACTCCGGGTCGCCGATGGCGCAGCCCGTCGCCCAGCAGAGCAGTGACAGCGATGTGCGGAATCGTGCCCGGGTGCACACCGAGTTGGGCTACGCCTACTACGAGGCCAAGCGCATGAACCAGGCGCTGGATGAGGCGCGGGTGTCGATCGGAATCGACGGCGGCTATGCCTTGGCCTACAACCTGCTCGGCCTGGTGTACATGGATCTGCGTGAAAATGCCGCCGCCGAGAACTCCTTCCAGCAGGCGCTGCAACTGGCGCCGGGTGATCCGGACATCAGCAACAACTACGGCTGGTTCCTCTGCCAGACCCGCCGCGAGGTGCAGTCCCTAAATTACTTCCAGACCGCCGCGAAGAACCCGTTGTATTCCTCCCCCGCCGTGGCGCTGACCAATGCCGCCATGTGTGCGGAGAAGATCGGCGATACCAAGAGCGCCGACGAAACCCTTTCCCGTGCTGTGCTGGTCGACCCGACCAATCCGCGTGTGTTGTTCCTCGCTGCCGACATGGCTTACCAGCGGGGCCGCTTCGGCGAAGCCAAGCGCCGTCTCTCCGACCTGAATCGTGTCGCACCGTTGAGTGCCGAAACCGTCTGGCTGGGCCTGCGTATTGCCCGCAAGCAGGCTGACCGCAACGAAGAAGCGCGCTATGTGGCGCTGATGCGCCAACGTTTTTCCGAATCGGCGGAATTCAAAAAACTTTCTCAGGGGCAGTACGAATGAGTGAAACGGAACAGCTCCTTATCAGCCCGGATGTAGTCGAGCAGCCTGCCCCCGAGTTGCCCGGACGCCGCCTGCGCGAGGCCCGCGAAGCCCTCGGCCTGACTTGCCACGATGTCGCCCAGGCATTGAAGTTCAGCGCTCGCCAGGTGGAGGCGCTGGAGCGTGACGACTACTCGTCCCTGCAGGGGGCCACGTTCGTGCGCGGTTTCATCCGCAGCTATTGCCGTTTCCTTAAGCTCGACCCGGAGCCTCTGCTGGGCCTGCTGACTCGCGACGCGCCCCAAGAGACCCCGGAGATCGTCGCCCCGTCGAATATGGGCGAAGCCACGCCGCGCCCATTTGCCGAGCGCAACCGGAAATGGCTGGTGGCTGCGGCATTGCTGATGCTCGCCACCGTCGGCCTGTACGTTTTTGTTTCCTCCGAATTTGCTGCCAGCAACGAATTCCGCCTGAGCCAGCAATCGCATTCCGCCGATCAGGCGGTCGCCCCGCCGGCCGTTACTCCGGTGACTCCGGCCGAAGCGCCCAGCGTTGCTGCACCACAACCGGTACCGGCACCTGTCGTTAGCGAAGCGCCGACTGCCCCTGCGCCCGGCACGGCAGTTCCGGCGCCGGTGGTTGCAGCCGCCGCACCCGCACCGGCTGCCGCACCCGCTGCCGCGGTGGCGGCGCCTACTGCTCCGGGCGAGCGCCAGCTAAATTTTGAATTTGTCGATCGCTCCTGGGTCGAAATCAAGGACAGTCGCAATCGCGTGATCCTCACCGGTGAGTTTTCCGCCGGTGCCAAACAGGTCGCCGTCGGCCGCCCGCCTTTTCAACTGTGGGTCGGCAAGGCCTCCGGTGTGAAGGTGACGGATGGCGACCGCAAGATTGACCTCGGCCCCCACGCCCGCGACGAAGTTGCCCGCCTGACCATCGAATGAGCTGTTCCGAATCCCTGATCCCCGGCGGCCCCCTGGCCCGCCGCCGTTCCCATACCGTTCGCGTAGGCGGCGTCGCCATGGGCGGCGACCATCCGGTGGTGGTGCAGTCGATGACCAACACCGACACGGTGGACGATTTCGGCACCGCGATGCAGGTCGCCCAATTGGCGCGGGCCGGCTCCGAGATCGTCCGCATCACCGTCAATACCCGCGAAGCCGCCGCCGCCGTGCCGAAAATCCGTGAGCGCCTGATCGCCATGGGTCAGGACGTGCCGCTGGTGGGCGACTTTCATTTCAACGGTCACAAGCTGCTGACCGAAGTGCCTGAGTGCGTCGAGGCCCTGGCCAAGCTGCGGATCAATCCCGGCAACGTCGGCAAGGGCGCCAAGCGCGACGAGCAGTTCGCGCAACTGATCGAGATCGCCTGCAAGTACGACAAGCCGGTGCGTATCGGCGTGAACTGGGGCAGCCTCGACCAGTCGCTGCTGGCGCGGGTGATGGACGCCAACGCCAAGCGTGCCCAGCCCAAAGACGCCACCGAGATCATGCGCGAGGCGATGGTTGCCTCGGCCCTGGAGTCCGCCGACAAGGCCGTCGAACTGGGCCTGCCGGCCGATCACATCGTGCTCTCCTGCAAGGTCTCCGGCGTGCAGGACCTGATCGCCGTCTATCGCGACCTTGCCCGCCGCTGCGAATACGCTCTGCACCTGGGCCTCACCGAGGCGGGCATGGGCAGCAAGGGCATCGTCGCTTCCACCGCGGCGCTCTCCGTGCTGCTGCAGGAAGGCATCGGCGACACCATCCGCATCTCCCTGACACCCGAGCCCAACGGCGACCGGACCAAGGAAGTCATCGTCGCCCAGGAAATCCTGCAGACCATGGGCCTGCGCGCCTTCACGCCGCTGGTGGCCGCCTGCCCCGGCTGCGGCCGCACCACCAGCACCTATTTCCAGGAGCTGGCCCAGGACATCCAGACCTATGTGCGCGAGCAGATGCCGCAATGGAAGGTGCAGCGTATCGGCGTCGAGAACATGAGCCTGGCGGTGATGGGTTGCGTGGTGAACGGCCCCGGCGAGAGCAAGCACGCCAACATCGGCATCTCCCTGCCCGGCACCGGCGAGGAGCCGGTGGCGCCCGTCTATGTGGACGGCGAGCGGGTGGTCACCCTGCGCGGCGACAACATTTCCGGCGAATTCCGCCAGATCATCGACGACTACGTGGCGCGCAAGTACCCGACGCGCCTCTGAACTTCAGCAAATATGAGCCACGCCCTACAAGCCATCCGCGGGATGAACGACATCCTGCCCGACGAAGCCGAACTCTGGGAGCAGTTCGAGGAACTGGTCCGCGACTGGCTGCGCGCCTACGGCTACCGCCCGATCCGCATGCCCCTGGTGGAGCAGACCCCCTTGTTTTGCCGCGCCATCGGCGACGTCACCGACATCGTCGAGAAGGAGATGTACTCCTTCGAGGACGCGCTGAACGGCGAGAAGTTGACCCTGCGCCCCGAGGGCACCGCCTCCTGCGTACGTGCCGTGCTCCAGCACAACCTGCTCTACGACGGTCCGCGCCGGCTCTGGTACATGGGCCCGATGTTCCGCCACGAACGGCCGCAGAAGGGCCGCTACCGCCAGTTCCACCAGGTCGGCGTGGAAGCCCTCGGCTATGCCGGCCCCGACGTGGATGCGGAGCAGATCCTGATGGGCCAGCGCCTGTGGGACGACCTGGGCCTGGAGGGCATCCGTCTCGAGCTCAACACCCTCGGCCAGCCCGACGAGCGGGCCCGCCATCGCACCGACCTGATCGCCTACCTCACGCAGCACGAGGCGCGCCTCGATGCCGACGCTAAGCGCCGCCTGCACAGCAACCCGCTGCGCATCCTCGACACCAAGAACCCCGAGATGCAGGACATCGTCGAGGCCGCACCGAAGCTGATCGACTATCTTGGCGAAGAGTCCCTCAAGCATTTCGAAGGCGTCCAGGCCCTGCTCAAGGATGCTGGCATTCCCTACAAGATCAACCCGCGCATGGTGCGTGGCCTCGACTACTACAACCTCACCGTGTTCGAGTGGGTCACCGACCAGCTCGGCGCCCAGGGCACGGTCTGCGCCGGTGGCCGCTACGACGGCCTGGTCGGCCAGCTCGGCGGCAAGCCGGCGCCGGCCTGCGGCTTCGCCATGGGCATCGAGCGCCTGCTCGCCCTTTGGCAGGATCAAGGTAACGAACACCAAAAGCCGGCCCCCGACGTTTATGTGGTGCATCAGGGCGAGGCCGCGGCACGCCATGCCTTCCGTACTGCGGAGCACCTGCGCGATTCCGGCTTCACCGTGCAACTGCACTGCGGCGGCGGCAGCTTCAAGTCGCAGATGAAAAAGGCCGACGGCTCCGGCGCGTCCCTGGCCGCGATCATCGGCGACGACGAGGCGGCGGCGGGGGAGGTGAGCCTCAAGCCCCTGCGCAATAGCGAAGGACAAGAAAACAGCCAGCGCCGCGTGGCCCTGGATCAACTGGCCGAAGCTGCGGCCGAATGGATCATCGGATCAGAAGAGTAATCGGGAGACCCCAATGGCAGTCTATGACCTGGAAGAACAGGAACAGCTCGACGAGCTGAAAACCTGGTGGAA
>DATDMT010000116.1:0-6133 GCA_036518635.1 Rhodocyclaceae bacterium
CCGAGCACACCAGTTTCGTCTGGTGCCCATAGCGTCTTGGAACCACCCCTTCCCATCCCGAACAGGACCGTGAAACAAGACCGCGCCAATGATAGTAGGCTCACCGCCTGTGAAAGTAGGTCAGCGCCAGACTCCCAATAAAACAAAAGCCCGCCTCGTGCGGGCTTTTGTCATTTCAGCGCCGGAATTCAATTCGATCAATACGCGGGCGGAATTCCGTTTTGCTCCGTTGATCGCCTGGGATCGCTGCGCCTAACATGGCACGCACTATGCGCGTGTACCGTCCCTGATCAGCCATGTTCGGCTTCAACTTGGATTTGCGAGATGTCCTGCTAGTCTTGGCGGGGCTGGTCACGCTCTATTTCGTCTTCATCGTGCTGCGCTTGATTCAATTCAATCGGCGCCGCAATGCCCTGTCGTTGAATTCGCTTTCTCCTGATGACATCGAACCCGAGACGGATCGCCCTGAATTCAGCATGGCCCCGGAGCCTGCAGTACCACGGCGGGATTCTCCCGCGGACGACTTCGTCGTCCAATTGCAGCAACGAGTTGAGGGCCAGCGAGAAGGCGCACGGTTGAATCTCGAGGTAGAACAGTTACGGGCCGAACTCGAATCACTGCGAGATGAGATCGACCGCCTCAAGGCGGAGCGTAACGTCTCGCCGCTCTACAACGAGGCGATGAGCCTTGCCACCCAAGGATTGGACGCCAACGGCGTCGCTACCCGCTGCGGCATTTCCGTTGCCGAGGCGGAACTGGTGGTCGCACTCACCGCAGGAAAACGCCGTGAGCATCCGGAACATTTCGAGGAGCGCCATGAACGAGCCCAAACGCGACGCGTCGCCTGAAGAAGGCCAGCAGGACGACGCCCTGCGCCGCAAACTGGTGAGCCGCATCGCTGTCGCCGGCGTGATGATCGTCGCGCTGCTGGGCGGCCTTGCCGTGATCGACGCCTTGTACGTGCCGCCGGCAGTTACCACCCCGCCGAAGATGTCAACTCTGACACCGCCGCCGATGGAGCCTAAATCGGGGGAAAGCAAAGCCGAGGATGCCAAGCCGGAGGAGCCCAAGCCGGCAGCCGACGGTGCCAATGCCAAGCCGACAGAAGTAGCCAAAGCTGAGCCAGAGACCAAGGCCGAGCCGGAAAAGACCGAGGCACCGCCCGTTACTGGCCGTAGCGAAGAAAAAGCTGAAAAGCCACTGAAGCCCCTGACCAAGCCTGCCGAGCTGAAGCCCGCAACCATGCGGCCGAGCGAGCCCGTTGTGACCAAGCGACCCGAGCCCGCCAAGGAAGCCGCTCGGGCGGCGCCAATATCGCCGCTGGCCCAACATGCCCCGGCGTCCAAGCCCTTGTCGCGCAGCGAGGAAGCGCCCCGCCGCTTCCTGGTTCAGATGGGGGTGTTCAACAACATCAGCAATGCCGAGGATTTGCGCGCCAAGCTGGAAATGGCCGGAGTCCCCACTCATATCGAAGCACGGGTCCAGGTCGGGCCTTTCGCTACCCGGGAAGAAGCCGAAGCCGCGCGCCAGAAGTTGGTGGCCTTGGGCATGGAACCTGGGTTGCTGGTCTCTGTGAAGAAATAGCCATGACTGCAAACACTCTGTGCATCGACAGCCCGCGCTTTGGAAAACTGGAAATTGACGCCGATCGCGTGATCGAATTTCCCGAGGGCCTTCCGGGATTCGAAGATCTCCATCAATTCACTCTGTTCCACCCGGAAGGCGGCGACCCGAAGTATTTTCTGCTGCAGTCCATCGAGCAGCCGGCCTTGGCCTTTCCGATCGCCGACCCGGGCCGCTTCGGTTTCAATTACGAAATCGTCCTGTCCGATGAGCAGACCGCTGCGCTTTCGCTAGAAGACCCGGCCGACGTGGTGGTGGCCGTCATGCTGATCAAGAATGAAGACGCTGGCGGCGAACCGCTGCGGGCCAATCTGAACGCGCCCCTGGTGCTCAACCTGAAAACCCGTCGCGGCATCCAGCACGTCTTTGCTCGCCTCGATTACCAGGTCACCCTCAAGTCGCACAACTGAACGGAAATTTATGAGCAAGCAGATCATCGCCACGCCCAACGCCCCTGCTGCGATCGGCACCTATTCCCAGGCGGTGCGCGTCGCCGATACCGTCTACATGTCCGGCCAGATCGGCCTCGATCCGGCGACGATGCAGATGGTCGACGGCATCGACGCCCAGATCGTGCGTGTCTTCGAGAATCTCAAAGCCGTGGCCGAAGCCGCCGGCGCCAGCCTCAACGACGCAGTGAAGTTCAACATCTACCTGACCGACCTGGCCAACTTTGCCAAGGTGAATGAAGTCATGGCGCGCTACGTTGCCCAACCCTATCCGGCCCGCGCCGCGGTGGGGGTCAAAGAACTGCCCCGCGGCGCCCTGGTCGAGGCCGACGCCGTCCTGTTCGTTGGCTGACAAGCCTAAAGCACCCCGCACTACCGGCGCCGCGCCGGCCCTCGCCGAAAAACTCGCCAAGCTGGGCCTCTTGCGCGAGGTGGATTTGGCGCTGCACCTCCCGCTGCGCTACGAAGACGAAACCTGCATCACCCCGGTGGCGGCGGCCGTGCCTGGTGTCGCCGCTCAGTTCGAGGTGGAGGTGGTGGATAGCGAGATCGCCTTCCGCCCGCGCCGCCAACTGGTCTGCCGCACCCGGGACGACAGCGGCGAACTGGTGTTGCGCTTGCTGAACTTCTACCCCAGCCAGCAGAAGACCCTCCAAGCCGGAACCCGCCTGAGAATATTCGGTGAAGTGCGCGGTGGTTTTTTCGGCAGCGAAATGATCCACCCGCGCTTCCGTGCAGTGCGGCCTGGAGAGCCCTTGCCCGAAGCGCTGACGCCGGTATACCCCACCACCGCGGGCCTCGGTCAGAGCATACTTCGGCGCCAGATCGAAGGCGCCCTGAGCCGCGTCGATCTCGCGGACACCCTGCCAGAGGTGACGCGCAAGGCCCTCAAGCTGCTGCCTTTCGATATCGCCCTGCAACGCCTGCATCACCCACCCAAGGGCGAAACTGCCGAGCAACTGGAGCGCAACAATCAGCAAGCTTGGCTGCGTATCCGCTTCGATGAATTACTGGCCCAGCAAATCTCCCTGCGCCGCGCCTATGCCGCCCGCCGCGCCCATGGCGCACCCTGCCTGCACGCTACGGGTGCAATCACCGACAAGCTGCTGGCGGCCTTGCCCTTCCGCCTCACCGGCGCCCAGCAGCGGGCCTGGCAGGAAATCGCCGCCGACCTGGCCCAGGCGCATCCAATGCAGCGCCTACTGCAGGGCGATGTCGGCAGCGGCAAGACCATCGTCGCCGCTTTGGCCATGCTGCATGCTGTAGAGGCTGGCTACCAGGCGGCGCTGATGGCTCCTACCGAAATCCTCGCTGAGCAGCACTACCGCAAGCTCGCCGCCTGGTTGGAACCTATCGGTGTCCAAGTCGCTTGGCTTTCCGGCAGTCTCAAGAAGAAAAATAAACAGGCCATCATCCCGCGCCTAGAGAGCGGCGAATGTGCCTTGGCGGTGGGCACCCATGCCCTGATCGAGGACAGTGTCGGCTTCGCCAAGCTGGGCCTCGCCATCGTGGACGAACAGCACCGTTTCGGTGTGCGCCAGCGCCTGGCGCTCAAGCAGAAAGGCAAGGCGCCCCATCAACTGACCATGTCGGCGACGCCGATCCCGCGTACCCTGGCGATGAGCTACTACGCCGACCTGGATGTCTCGGTGCTAGATGAGCTGCCACCCGGCCGCACGCCGGTGCGTACCCGCTTGATCAGCGAAGGCCGTCGACCGGACGTCATGCAGCGCCTACGCGATGCCTGCGCCCAGGGCCGTCAGGCTTACTGGGTCTGCCCCCTGATCGAGGAAAGCGAAGCGCTGCAACTGAAGACCGCCGAGGAAACCTACGCCCATCTCAGCGAAGCATTGCCGGAACTCTCCATCGGCCTGGTGCACGGTCGCCTCAAAGGCGACGAAAAGGCGGCAGTCATGGCCGCCTTCCAGCGCAACGAAGTTCAGGTGTTGGTGGCCACCACGGTGATCGAGGTCGGTGTGGACGTGCCCAACGCCAGCCTGATGGTGATCGAACACGCGGAGCGCTTTGGCCTCGCCCAGTTGCACCAATTACGCGGCCGCGTTGGGCGCGGCGCGGCAGAGTCGGAATGTGTGCTGCTATATGCCAGCCCCTTGTCCGATACTGCCCGCCAGCGCCTGAAAATCATCTTCGAGAACACCGACGGCTTCGAGATCGCCCGCCAGGACCTGGAGTTGCGCGGCCCCGGCGAGTTCATCGGCGCCCGCCAGAGCGGCGTGCCCCTGCTGCGCTATGCCAGCCTGGACGATGGCGCCCTGGTCGAGATGGCGCGCAACACCGCCGAGGCCCTGATGCGCGACCATCCGGAATGCGCACAGGCCCACCTCGAACGTTGGCTCGGTGGCCGCGAAGAGTTGCTCAAGGCCTGAGCCTGTCCGCCAGGAAGCCAAGGATGGGCACGGTAGAATCGCGCCTCTTCCGTAATCCCCTTTCCCGCGTGAGCAACTGGACTGCCCATCTCCCCCTGGACCGCGCCCTGGCCGCCTGGCTGCGCGGCGGTGGGTCGTTGACCGCGCGGTTGCGGCGCAGCGCGCCGAATTTCGCCATGCGTCGCCTGGCCCAATTCAGCGGCGCGGCTCTGCCGGACGAGGCAGGCCGCCAATTGCTGCCGCGGCGACGGGGGGCGGTGGTGCGCGAAGTGTTGCTGATGGGGGGCGCTCGCCCGCTGGTGTTCGCCCATAGCGTTGCCGCTACCAGCAGTCTCAACGGCCCCTGGCGCGAATTGCGTGGCCTCGGCGGCCGGCCCTTGGCGGAACTGCTATTCGCCGATCCACGGGCGCGGCGTGAGCCGCTGCGCTACGCCCTGCTGCGCGCCAGCGATCCGCTCGGCCGCCGTGTCCGCCGGGCGCTGCCGGACATTGCCTTCCCGCTCTGGGCGCGCCGTTCAGTATTCCGCCATCGCGGCGTGCCGCTGATGGTGACTGAGGTGTTCCTGCCCGCCATCAAGGATTTGCCGCCGCGATGACCTTTGCCCAATTCTGCGACCGTCTCGACCAGTATGAAAAGCTGATGCGGCTCGACAAGCCGATCGGCATCCTGCTGCTGCTGTGGCCGACGCTATGGGGTTTGTGGATCGCCGCCGAAGGCATGCCGCCGCTGTTGGTGGCCTGGATTTTCATCCTCGGTACGGTGCTGATGCGTTCCGCCGGCTGCGTCATCAACGATTACGCCGACCGCCATTTCGACCTCCACGTCGAGCGCACCCGTGAACGGCCGCTGGCCGCCGGCCGCGTCAGCGAGCGCGAGGCCTTGATCTTGGCCGCGGTGCTCTCCCTGATGGCCTTCGCCCTGATCCTGCCGCTGTCGAAACTGGTCTGGGCCTTGTCGGTGCCGGCCGTCCTGTTGGCGGCCAGCTACCCCTTTACCAAGCGTTTCTTCGCCATTCCCCAGGCCTATCTCGGCGTCGCTTTCGGCTTCGGCATTCCCATGGCCTTCGCCGCCATCCAGGGCCGTGTGCCGCCGGAAGCCTGGGCGCTGCTGGCGGCCAACGTGTGCTGGGCCATCGCCTACGATACCGAGTACGCCATGGTGGACCGGGAAGACGATCTGAAAATCGGCATCAAGACTTCGGCCATCACCTTTGGCCGCTTCGACGTCGTGGCGGTGATGCTCTGCTACTGCCTCACCCTGGTGATCCTGGTCTGGCTGGGCTGGCATTTCCAGTACGGCCCTGCCTACCACCTGGGCCTGCTGGCTGCCCTGGGGGTGGCGACCTACCACTACTTCCTGATCCGGGGCCGCGAGCGCGCCGCCTGTTTCAAGGCCTTTCTGCACAACACCTGGTTTGGCGCCGCGGTGTTCGCCGGCCTCGCCCTAGATTTGAGCGGCTGGCTGCCCTTCTGATGCGTCTGCCGTCCCTCGTGCCGGGGCGCTTGCTCGGCCGGCGTCAGCGCTTCCTCGCCGACGTGCTGCTCGACAGCGGCGAACAGGTGGTGGCCCATTGCGCCAACACCGGCTCGATGCTCGGCTGCAAGGCCGAGGGCAGCCGTGTCTGGCTGTCACCCGCGGACAATCCGCAACGCAAGCTGGCCTGGACCTGGGAA
>DATDMT010000117.1:0-2412 GCA_036518635.1 Rhodocyclaceae bacterium
GCGTCGTCGGCGAACAGGTCGAACAGCGAGCTGCCCTTGAGGCTGGCCTCGCTGCGCCCGGTGAGGGCCACCAGCGAAGGGTTCACGTCCTCGATCACGCCGGCCCGGTTGCAGACGATCAGGATGTCCGACATCGAGGTCAGCACCGAGACGATGAACTGCTGGCTTTCCTCCAGGGCGGCGTTCTTTTCCTCCAGCGCCACTTCGTAATCCAGCAGGTCGTGATAGACCTCGTCCATCTTCTGGATCACGTCCATCCAGACATGCTCGCCGGCGGCGGCGCCGACCACGGCGGCAATGTCCTCGACAGTATCGCTGCGCGGCGGAATCTTAGACTCGCGGACCATCAGCTCTTCGGCTTCATATGCTGATGCGGCAGGGCCTTGCCGCGGGGCCGGTAGGCGTGGGCATGGCTGCCCTGATCCATTTCCACCGAGATCACGTTCACCTGGCCGTGGCGCACGCCGCGCTCGGCCATCATCGCATCGGCACAGGCCCGTACCGCCTCGGTCGGCCCCTTGAGGATCACGCTTTCCAGGCAGTGCTCATGGTCGAGGTGGGCATGCATGGTCGCCACCGTCAGGTCGTGGCTCTGGTGCTGCAGCTCGGTCAGGCGCTCGGCCAGCTCGCGCTCGTGGTGGTTGTAGACGTAGGACAGGTTGGCCACGCAGTAGCCGGAATCCTGGCGCTGCTGGCGCTCCCGCTCCAGGTGATTGCGCAGCAGATCGCGCACCGCCTCCGAGCGGTTGCCGTAGCCGCGCCGGGCAATCAGCGCATCGAACTCGCGGGCGAGTTCCTCGTCGAGGGAGATGGTGAAGCGTTCCATGGGGGCATCAATGTACCGTGCAGACCATGCAGGGATCAAACGAACGGACGATGTGCTGCACCAGGGGCGGCGCGTCGTCGCCCTCGGCCACCGGCACACCGACCAGGGCCTGTTCCAGGGCGCCGGGCTGGCCCTCGCGGTCGCGGGGGCTGAAGTTCCAGGTGGTCGGCGCAATGATCTGGTAGTTGTGGATGCGGCCGCGGCGCACCGTCAGCCAGTGACCGAGGGAACCGCGGGCGGCCTCGACCAGGCCGCTGACTTCGGCTTCCTCGGGCATCTCGCCATAGACGCAGTAGGGCTCGCCCGGTTCCAGGGCCTCGGCCCACTGCTCCATCAGCGGCAACACCCGCGCCAGTTCCAGCAAACGGGCGACGACGCGGCTTTTCACATTGCCGCCGCCGCGGGCCACCAGATCGCGGGCCAGCGGATGGCCGTCCACCACCTGGCGTGCCAGGGCGCCGGTCTCCATCACTTGGCCGGCCAAGCGCGGCGCCTTGCACCAGGAGTAGGCGCCGGGCTTGTCGGCCAATGGAATCGTGGCGCCGTCCTGCGGCGACTGGGGCGCTTCGGCCTCGGCGTACCAGGCGGATTGCAGATCCTCGCGGATATCCGCCGGGTTCAGCGGCCGCCGCCGGTCGGGCCCGCCCCAGACGCCGCCGGCGAAGTGGCGGCCGTCCTCGCTCGAATAGGCGCCGTAGCTGAGGAAGCGGTCGGTGGCGCGGCCCCATTGCTCCAGGGCCAGATCGTCGGCGATGGACAGGAAGTGGGCGAAGTCGCCGCTGCGCCCCTGGCGCCAGGCATCCAGGGCGGCGATGCTGTCGAGGGCGACCACCGCTTCCAGTCTGTCGCCGAACAGGGTGCGTTCGAGGAACACGCGGAAGCCGCGCAGGATGCGGAACAGCCGGATCTTCTCGGAAGCCTGCAAGGGTCGCGACGAGCCGCCGGGCTGCAGCGACAGGGTGTGCGGCCACTTGCCGGCCAGCATGCCCATGGTGCGCATGAACTCGGCCCGCGCCGCCAGCACCTCGTTGCCGGCGCTGCCGCTGATCGCCTTGAAGCGCGCCTCGGCATCGGCGAACCAGGGCCGCCCCCGGTAGGCGGCGCGGGCGAAGTCGGGCATGAAGAACAGGTAGAAGTGGGTCAGGTGGTCGGCCAGGTTTTCCGCCGCCAGGGTCAGGTTGCCGGCATGGCGACCGTTGGGCGGCGGCGTCAGGCCCATCGCCTGGCCCAGGGCCTGGGCGGCGGCAGCGGACTGGGCCACCGAGCAGATGCCGCAAATGCGCGGCACGAACACCAGCGCATCGGCCGGCGCCTTGCCCTGCAGTATCTGTTCGAAGCCGCGGTACAGCGGCGAATTGACCCGGGCTTCGCCGACGCGGCCATCGGCAATATCCAGAGTAACTTCGAGATCGCCTTCGACCCGGTTGAAGGGCCCCATCACGATACGGCGGGTCATGGCTTGCGGGTTTCCTTGCGCACGGTGGGCGGACGGATCACCCGGTCGGCGGTGGCGTTTTCCTTGACCCGGGCCGGCGTCGCCGACTTGGACAGGGCCGCCAGGGCGACGAACCAGGCCTTGGGCATGT
>DATDMT010000118.1:0-7610 GCA_036518635.1 Rhodocyclaceae bacterium
CGGCCTCACCCGCGAAGCCCAGGACGAGTTCGCCCTGGAATCCCAGCGCCGCGCCGCCGTGGCCATCGCCGAGGGCCGCTTCAAGTCGCAGATCGTCCCCATCGTCAAGCAGACCCGCAAGGGCGAAGTGGTGTTCGACACCGACGAGCATCCCAAGGCCACCACCATGGAAAGCCTGGCCAAGATGAAGCCGGCCTTCAAGAAGGAAGGCGGCACGGTTACCGCCGGCAATGCTTCCGGCATCAATGACGGCGCTGCCTTCTTCGTCCTGGCCGCCGCCGACGTGGCGGCAAAGGCCGGCCAGAAGCCGATCGCCCGCCTGGTGTCCTACGCCGTCGCCGGCGTGCCCAACGACGTGATGGGCGAAGGCCCGATCCCGGCCACCAAGCTGGCGCTGAAGAAGGCCGGTCTCTCCCTGGATCAGATGGACGTGATTGAGTCCAACGAAGCCTTCGCCGCCCAAGCTTTGACCGTGATGAAGGGCCTCGGCCTGAATCCCGCCAAGACCAACCCCAACGGCGGCGCCATCGCCCTGGGCCACCCGGTCGGCTGTTCCGGCGCCTTCATCGCCACCAAGGCGGTCTATGAGCTGCAACGGGTCAACGGCAAGTACGCCCTGGTGACCATGTGCATCGGCGGCGGCCAAGGCATCGCGGCCGTCTTCGAACGCATGTAAATCGTCGCACTGTCGTTCGCAAGGCCCCGGCGCAGCCTGCCTGCCCGGGGCCTTTTGTTTTTCGCGGCCGCCGGCCGTTGCCCATGTCACGGTGCGCGGGGCTTTTGCGCCGCCGCATTGCGTTTGCTGCTAGGCGCCTATGGTGAACTGATGGAAAATACAGTTCCAAGAATTCAACATGGCTTGCCTTGGCGCAGGCCCGATCAGAACCTTCCTTTAGATGCAGCAGGGCTTTGACGGCAACGCCACTGTATTCGGTGCCTTAGTGGACTTTGTCTTCTGAACCGGACCATGAACGCACGAACTCTTCTCCTCAGTCTGTTCCTGGCATTGGCGGCCTGGCCGGCACTGGCCGCCAGCGATCTGGTCGTCGTGGTGAATGCCAAGAGCGAGGTCGGCCACCTGAGCCGTGACGACGTGGTGAACATCTATCTCGGCCGCTACCGCATGCTGCCCGACGGTGCCGGCCAGTTGCAATCCTCGTTGACGGTGAAGCCCCTCGACTATCCGGCCTCCTCCGCCGAGCGGGCGGCGTTCTATGAGCGCCTGGTGAACAAGAGCGTCGCCGAGATTAACGCCTACTGGGCGCGTCTGGTGTTCTCCGGCAAGGTGCTGCCGCCGGACGTGGTCAGCACGTCCCATGACGTGCTGGCCTTCGTCGCCGCCAATCCCCGCGCCATCGGCTATCTGGAGCGAGCCCGGTTGGACGGCCGGGTACGCGTCGTCTACGAGTTGGACGCGGCAAGATGAGCGCCAAATTCTGGCGCAGCCTCCTGGTGCGCACGGCGCTCGGGGTGGTGGGTATTTCCGCCCTGATCGGCGGCCTGGTGATGCTGTCCGCCGCCACGGAGGCGCGCAAAGTGGCGAATAGCGAAGTCGCGCGGCGCCTCACAGAGCTGGTGGATACCGTGCAGAACACCACCAGCATTGCCTGCTTCGTCGGCGACAAGCAACTGGCGGCGGAGCTGGCTCAGGGCCTGTTGCGCAATAGCGAAGTGGCCCTGGTGGTGATCCGCGCCGAAGGCCAGATACTCGCCAAGGTCGGCCGCATGTCCTTTTCCGATGACGCCGACGAGTTGCCGCTGGGCCCGACCCACCCCATCGTCCGCCCGGTCTATTCGCCCTTCGACGCCACCCGGCAGATCGGCGAAATCACCCTGATCCCGGATGCGCAGCGGATCGGCCAGATCGTCCGCGACGAAGGCGAGCGCATCTACCTGATCCTGGCGATCCAACTGATCGCGGTGGCCGCGGCCGCGGTGGCCAGCGTGCTCTATCTGATCGTGCGGCCGATCCAGCGCATGTCGGACGAGCTGCATCGGCTCGACGCCACCGCCGGGCAACTGCTGCCGGTGCCCGTGGGTCATGAGCGCAATGAGCTGGGGCGGCTGGCCGGCGACATCAACGACCTGGCCGGTCGCCTGGTCAGCACCCTCGAGGATGAACACGCATTGCGCCTCCAGCGCGAAGTGGACGAGCGCAAATTCCGGGCGATCTTCGACAACGCCGAATCCGGCATCCTGCTCACCGACGGCAGCGGCGAAGTGATTTCCTTCAATCCGTCCTTCCTCCGCCTATGCGGTTTGACCGAAGGCCAGGCGCCGGCTTCCCTGAAGGCGCTGGCCTGGCAGCACGGCGACGAACTGCTCGGACTGATCCACGAATGCGCCGACAGCGGGCGCGCCCTCGGCGGCGACTTCCTGCTGGAACTGGCCGACGGCGAGTCGCGCTGGTTGAGCTTCTCCTTCGGTGCCGTCGGTGGCGGCCAGATTCAGGGCGTGGTGATCGACGTCACCGCGCGCAAGACCGAAGAAGTCGCCGCCCGCCTGCTCGCCGTCACCGACTCGCTCACCGGCTTGGGCAATCGTGCCGCCCTGGAACAGCATCTGGGTGAATTGATGGGCGTTTCCGGCGCTGGCTTCGTTATGCTGCTGCTCGACATCGACGGCTTCCGCCGGGTCAACGAATCCCTTGGCCTGGTGGCTGGCGACGAAGTCCTGCGCCAGTCCGCCTACCGCCTGCGCGGCCATCTGCCGGGCGCCTGGCTGGCGCGCGTCGGCGCCGACGAGTTCGCCGCCGTATTGCCGCCGGGCGCAGAGGCGGATAGCGCCGCTTTCACTGCGCTGGTGGAAGCCATGGCCTTGCCCTTCGAGCTGCATGAGCAGCCCCTGTTCCTCGGCGCCAGCATTGGCCTGGTGCGTTATCCCGCCGACGGCACAGATATCCCCGGCCTGCTGCGCAATGCCGATCTGGCCCTGGAGCGGGTGCGGCGCGAAGGCGGCCAGGGCTTCCGCTGCTTCGAACCAGGCATGGCCGAGCAGGCCGAGCGCCGTCGGCGGATGGAAAAGGATTTGCGTCTGGCCGTGCAGCAGAACGAGTTGCAGCTCTACTACCAGCCGATCATCGACCTCAAGGAGAACCGCTTGGCCGGCGCCGAGGCCCTGATTCGCTGGCGGCACCCGGAGCAGGGCATGATCTCCCCCGACGTGTTCATCCCGCTGGCGGAAGAGAGCGGCATGATCCGCGACATCGGCCTCTGGGTGCTGAACGAAGCCAGTACCCAGTTGGCGGCCTGGCGCGGCGCCGGCATGGACATGTATGTCTCGGTGAACGTCTCGGTCAAGCAGATTCCCGACGACCTGCCGGCCCAGGTGGTGCTCGACACCACCCGCAGCCACGGCATCGAGCCCGATCACATCGCCCTGGAAATCACCGAGGGCGTGCTGATGTCCGACGTCAGCCACGGCCTGGCCTGGCTCGAATCGCTCAACCAGGCTGGCTTCCGCCTCTACCTGGACGACTTCGGCACCGGCTATTCATCCCTGTCCTACCTGAAGCGCTTCCCGATGGACACGGTCAAGGTGGACAAGTCCTTTGTCCGCGACATGAGTGCCGACAACAACGACCGTGCCCTGGTCGGCGCCATCGTCATGATGGCCAAGGGGTTGGGGCTCAGCACCGTGGCCGAGGGTGTCGAGACCGACGACCAGTTGCTGCTGCTGAAGGCCCTGAGTTGCCGCTACGCCCAGGGCTACCTGTTCTCCAAGCCGGTGCCGGCGGCGGAGTTCCCCGCCTTGCGCGCCCGCATCAACGGCGAGTTGGCTCTCGCGTCAGGGATGTGAAGTGCTCTAGCCGGCGCGGGTGCACCTGCCCCGCGGCGACGCCCTGTTTCACCGCGCAATCCGGTTCCGCCTGGTGGCGGCAGTCGCGGAAGCGGCACTGGCCCAGATAGGGGCGGAACTCTGGAAACGCCGCCTCGATCTCGCCCAAGGTGAGGTGGGCCAGGCCGAATTCCTGCAGCCCCGGGCTGTCGATGATCGCGCTGCCGTCCGGCAGGCGATAGAGGCGGGCGTGGGTGGTGGTGTGCTTGCCCGAGTCCAGCACTTCGGAAATCTCCCGCGTCGCCGCCTGGGCGCCGGGCACCAGGGCATTGATTAGGGTGGACTTGCCCATCCCCGATTGCCCCATCAGCAGACTGGTCTGGCCCGCCAGCAGCGGCAGCAAGGGCGCTGCATCCTCGGCGGCGGCCAGCTCCAGCACTTGGTAGCCGAGGGCGGCGTAGGGCGCTAGTTGCGCCCGCGCCGCGGCCAGGCCGGATTTTAAATCGCACTTGTTCAGCACGATCAAGGCGCGGATGCCTTCGTGCTCCGCCGCCACCAGGGCGCGGGTCAGCAGCTCGTCACTGAAGCCCGGCTCGGTGGCCGTCACCAGCACCAGTTGGCTGACGTTGGCGGCGATGATCTTCTGCTTCCATTCGTCGCTGCGATAGAGCAGCGACGTGCGCGGCTGGTGGCGCAGGATTTGGCCCTGGTCGGGGGACGACAGCGCCAGTTCGACCCGGTCGCCGCAGGCGTAGGGGCTCTTTTTGCCGAGAGGGAAGCCGGTCACCAGGCGGCCGTCTTCCAGCGCCACTTCGTAGTGGCGGCCGAAGGCGGCGACGATCTGGCCGAGTGCGACGGCGGCGCTCAAAGCGCGAACAGGGCGTCGAGCTTCGCCGCGCAGATGAAATCGTTGTCCGACAGGCCGCCGACGGCGTGGGTCTGGTAGTGCACCGTGCAGCGCTTGTAGCCCACCGTCAGGTCCGGATGGTGGTCCTCCCGGTGGGAAATCCAGGCGCTGGCGTTTACGAAGGCCATGGTCTCGTAGTAGTTGCTGAAGTCGTAGTCGCGGACGATGGTGTTGCCCTTGCGGCGCCAGCCCGGTAGCTGTTTCAACAGCTCATCCGCGGCAGCATCCGCAAGCGCAGGAACACCGCCTTCGCAGGGCTTGCACTTGCCCTTGGCCAAATCACATCGAGCGTCACTCATGGCAGTACTCCTTGCAGACGGGCAATTCGTAGACTAGCCGGCGGATGCGAGTCGTAGAAGGCCGAATGCAACGGGTCCGGCGTCAGGGTCGCGGCATTGTCGCGGTAGAGCTTGACTAGGGCATGCACCAGTTCGCCGCCGTCGGCGTTCTGCGCCGCGTAGGCATCGGCCTGGTACTCGTGGCGGCGCGACAGGGCCGACAGCAGCGGCGACAGGGGGAAGGTGAACACCCCCAGCACCAGCGAGAACAGCAGCAGGGCCATCGCCGTGCTGCCGCTGCCGGTGCCGGCTACGCCCAGGCCGGCATAGAAGGCCGGGCTCTGCATCAGTTGCGCCAGCAGCCAGAGGAAGCCCAGGCTGAGGGCCGACAGCAGCAGCAAACGCTTGACCACGTGGTGGCAGCGGAAGTGGCCCAGTTCGTGGGCCAGCACCGCTTCGATCTCGGCCGGCGCCAGCTTTTCGATCAGGGTGTCGAAAAAGACGATGCGCTTGTTGCTGCCCATTCCGGTGAAGTAGGCGTTTCCGTGAGCCGAACGCTTCGAGCCGTCCATCACGAACAGGCCGCTGGAGCGGAAGCCGCAGCGCGTCAGCAGGGCCTCGATACGTGCTTTCAGCGGCCCCTCTTCCATCGGCGAGAACTTGTTGAACAGCGGCGCAATCAGCGTCGGGTAGAGCAGCAACACCGCCAGGTTGAAGCTCAGCCAGACGCCCCACACCCAGAGCCACCACAGCCCGCCCATGCGCTGCATCAGCCACAGCACCGCCAGCAGCAGCGGGCCGCCGACCAGGGCGGTGAGCAGCGCCTGCTTGAGCAGATCGGCGACGAACAGGGCCGGGGTCATCTTGTTGAAGCCGAAGCGCACTTCAATGACGAAGGTGCGCCACAGGCTGAAGGGCAGGTCCACGACGAAGCCGATCAGGCCGGACAGGGCAAACAAGGCCAGGCCCCATGCATAGCCCGCCGGCTCGAAAAAGCGCGCGGCCAGATCGGCACAGATCTGCAGCAACCCGCCCAGAGTCAGCACCAGCAGCAGGCCCGCATCCGCCACCGCGTTGGCCAGGTTGAAGCGGGTCTTGGTGATCGTGTAGTCGGCGGCCTTCTGGTGCTGGGTCAGCTCGATGCTGGCGGCGAACTCCGTCGGCACCGCGCTGCGGTGGGCCGCCACATGGCGCAACTGGCGCGAGCCCAGCCAGAGGCGCAGGCCGACGGTGACGAAGATGGCGAGCAGCAGGGCGGCGGTGACCAGAGAATTCATGAAGAGGCGCTTGGGTGTCGAAGTGGATGTCCATTGTATCGTCTGCACCCGCACCGCCGCCCGCCGCATCCGCCCCGCTTTACAAGGGGCTTTGCTTCGTGGCCGAAGCTTGGTAGGGTGCGGGCACTTTCGACTACGTAAGCAAAGCACCATGGCACAAGACCAAAACGCCCTGATCTGGCTGGATATGGAAATGACCGGCCTCTTCCCCGACACCGATCGCGTCATCGAACTCGCAATGGTGATCACCAACAGCAACCTCGAAACCATTGCCGAGAGTGCTTCCTGGGTGGTGCACCAGTCCGACGAAACCCTAGCCAAGATGGACGAGTGGAACCAGAAGACCCACGGCAAGTCCGGCCTGATCGACAAGGTCAAGGCTTCCATCCTCGGCGAGGCTGAAGTCGAGGCCCAGGCCCTAGAATTCCTCAAGCGCTATGTGCCCAAGGGCAAGTCGCCGATGTGCGGCAACTCCATCTGCCAGGACCGCCGCTTCATGGCGCGCTGGATGCCGACCCTGGAAGACTACTTCCACTACCGCAACCTCGACGTGTCGACGCTGAAGGAACTGGCCAAGCGCTGGGCACCGGAAATGGCCAAGGGCGTCAAGAAGGGCGGTAAGCATGAAGCCATGGCCGACATTTACGAATCCATCGAGGAACTCAAGTACTACCGCGAGCACTTCCTCAAGCTGTGAGTCTGAAAACTTCAAGCCGGGCGAAGGCCCTGCTCTGACCAAGCAACGCTAGCTGTTCCGGCCCCGCCATGTTTGATTGGCTCTCGAACAAGCTCAGGACTGCCTCCAAGGGCGATGGGCATCCGCTCGGCTCAGCGGCGGCCTTGCGCGAATTCGTGGACGCGCTGCCGAAAAGCAGCCCCATTCCCTGTCTGCGGGCCGTGGATGAGTGGCTGCAGGATGCCCACGGCTTGGCCGGCACCCTGTCGCCCGATGCCTATCGCCAGGCCCTGTCCGTCCTTGATGCGAGCGCCCAGGAGGCCCTGCAGCGGTTATGGCTCGACCTGTTTCCCCAGGCCGGCGGCATGGCCGACGATCGCTGGGCCTTGCTCCATACGCATTATGGATATGTGCAGGAGGCTTACCAGCTTGCCCTGCCGATGTTTTCCGCCGGCGGTGAATTGTCCGCTGCGGAGCGCAAGGAACTGGCCCTCTGCCTGTTGCGGACATTGCGCGCGATGGCCCTGAGACACAAGCTCAATCGCCTGCGCTACAAGGCACCGCAGGAAAGTTTCTGGCAGGACATGCTGGGCCTGTATCAAAAGGCCCGCAGCCGCAACCTGGTGACGCTGGGGATGCGCCCCTACAACGAAGACGGCGCCAATACCAGCATTCAAGGCGAGCTGCTGCGCGTC
>DATDMT010000119.1:0-2356 GCA_036518635.1 Rhodocyclaceae bacterium
CTGCTGATCAACGGCAGCTCGGGCATTGCCGTCGGCATGGCGACCAATATTCCGCCCCACAACCTGAACGAGGTACTCGACGCCTGTCTGGCCGTGCTGGCCGATCCGGCCATCGATATCGAGGAACTGATCAAGATCGTCCAGGCGCCGGATTTCCCCACTGCCGCCCTGATCTACGGCCTTTCCGGCGTCCATGACGGTTACCGCACCGGTCGCGGCCGGGTGGTGATGCGGGCGCGCACCCACATCGAGGATCTGAACAACGGCAAGCAGGCGATCATCGTCGACGAACTGCCCTACCAGGTGAACAAGCGCACCCTGCTGGAAAAGATCGCCGAGCTGGTCAACGAAAAGAAGATCGAAGGCATCGCCCACCTGCAGGACGAGTCCGACAAGTCCGGCATGCGCGTGGTGATCGAGCTGAAGCGCGGCGAAGTGCCCGATGTGGTGCTGAACAATCTGTTCAAGCAGACCCAGTTGCAGGACACCTTCGGCATGAACATGGTGGCCCTGGTGGATGGACGGCCGCAACTGCTGAACCTGAAGCAGATGCTGGAGTGCTTCTTGAGCCACCGGCGCGAGGTGATCACCCGGCGCACCGTGTTCGAACTGAGGAAGGCCCGCGAGCGCGGCCACATCCTCGAAGGCCTGGCGGTGGCCCTGTCCAATGTGGACGAGGTGATCGCCCTGATCAAGGCCGCGCCCACCCCCGGCGACGCCAAGAAGGAATTGATGTCGCGCGAGTGGCGCTCCGCCCTGGTGGAAGAAATGCTGGCCCGCGCCGCCGCCGAGGCTTCGCGCCCCGAAGGTCTGGCGCCGGAATTCGGTCTCTCCGCCCAGGGCTACCGCCTGTCGGACGCCCAGGCCCAGGCCATCCTCGAGCTACGCCTGCAGCGCCTGACCGGCCTTGAGCAGGACAAGATCGTCGCCGAGTACAAGGAAGTGATGTTGCAGATCGCCGACCTGCTGGACATCCTGGCCCGTCCCGAGCGCATCACCGCGATCATCATCGAGGAGCTGTCGGCGATCCGCGCCCAGTTCGCCGACCCGCGCCGTTCCGAGATCGTCTTCAACACTGCCGAGATCAACATCGAGGACCTGATCGCCCGCGAGGACATGGTAGTCACCCTGTCCCACGGCGGTTATTTCAAGCGCCAGCCCCTGACCGACTACCGCGCCCAGAAGCGCGGCGGCCGTGGCAAGCAGGCGGCGGCGATGAAGGAAGACGATTTCGTCGATCGCCTGTTCGTCGCCAACACCCACGACTACATCCTCTGCTTCTCCAGCCGCGGCCGCGCCTACTGGCTCAAGGTCTATGAGGTACCGGAAGGCACGCGCACTTCCCGCGGCAAGCCGATCGTGAACCTGTTCCCCCTGGTGGAAGGCGAGAAGATCACCGCCGTGCTGCCGGTGAAGGAATTCGACGACGAACACTTCATCTTCATGGCCACCGCCGAGGGCGTGGTCAAGAAGACGCCGCTGAAGGCCTTCGCCAACCCGCGCAAGGCTGGCATCATCGCCGCCCACCTGGACGACGGCGACCACCTGATCGGTGTCGCCATCACCGACGGCCATTCCGACGTGATGCTGTTCTCCGACGCCGGCAAGGCGGTGCGCTTCGACGAGAACGACGTGCGCCCGATGGGTCGCGAATCCCGCGGCGTCCGCGGCATGATGCTGGAGGACGGCCAGACCGTGATCTCCATGCTGGTGGCCGACAGCGAGGATTGGTCGGTGCTGACCGCCACCGAAAACGGCTACGGCAAGCGCACCCCGATTGCCGAATACACTCGCCACGGTCGCGGCACCAAGGGCATGATCGCGATCCAGACTTCCGAGCGTAACGGCAAGGTGGTCGCCGCGGTGCTGACCGCCCAGGGCGAGAGCAACGAGGAAATCATGCTGATCTCCACCGGCGGCGTGCTGATCCGCACCCGCATCACCGACATCCGCGAAATGAGCCGCGCCACCCAGGGCGTGACCCTGATCAATCTGGACGAGGGCACCTTCCTCGCCGGGCTGGAAAAAGTGGTCGAAACCGGTGACGACGAATCCCTTGGCGAAGCTGCCGAAGGCGGCGAAGCAGGCGAGGAGGATTCCGCCGCAGGAGATACCGAAGCATGACCCGGCTGTGGAACTTCAGCGCCGGCCCGGCCACTCTGCCGGAACCCGTGCTGCGCCAGGCGGCGGAGGAAATGCTCGACTGGCATGGTGCCGGCATGGGCGTGATGGAAATGAGCCATCGCGGCAAGGAATACATGTCCATCCACGCCCAGGCCATCGCCGACCTGCGCGAACTGCTGAACATCCCCGCCAACTACAAGGTGCTGTTCATGCAGGGCGGGGCGATTGCCGA
>DATDMT010000120.1:0-5787 GCA_036518635.1 Rhodocyclaceae bacterium
GCAGTTGGTGGTGATCAGGGGCAGGTAGATGCCGAGCATCTGGAACAGCTTCGGCGACACCTTCTTGATGGTCATCTCGGTGAATTGCACAGCGCTGGCGATCACCAGGATGAAGGTCACGGTGCGCAGGAAGCCGAGGCCATAGGCGTCGAGCAGATATTTCTGCACGGCCCAGTCGGCCATCGACGACACGGTGATGACGAAGGTGGTCGCCAGGCCCATCCCTGCCGCGGTGTCGATCCGCGTGGTGACGCCCATGAAGGAACACAGGCCGAGGAAGCGGGCGAGGATCACGTTGTTCACCAACGCCGCGCCGATCATCATCAAGAGGTAGGTTTTCATTTTCTGGTCCTAGCCCGCACTACAGGTTTCGCCGGGCTGCGCCCGACGCAGGAAGCGCGGCGCCAACTCGCCCCGCGAAGAAAGTCGATGGGCGCCGAAACGGGCCGCCAGCAGGCCAAGGCCCAGCCCCGCGACCATAGCCGCCATGGTTGCCAGGTCGCTGTCCCAAGTGCTTTGCGCCAGGCCCGCAGCGGTGAAGGCGGTGATCAGCGGCAGCGCGTAGGCGGTCAGCGAGGCCTTGATCAAGGCCCGGTCATCGACGCCGACCACCACCCGCTCGCCGACCATCAGCGCGGCGCCGTTATCGAGGGGAAAGCGCCGCGCCTCGATGCGGCTGGCGACGGTGCCCATGCCGCTGGCGCCGGAGCCGCAAGCCGCCGCGGAGGCGCAGCTACCGCAACTGGTGGTCTGTTCCGGCTCAAGCCAGGCAACGTCGTCGCTGACCCTGACGACGCGGGCGATGCCTTCGACGGTGTGGGAGGGGGAACTCATGCTCGTATCCGCTCGGGTCAAACCGCGTGGGCGCCAGCCATCTGGATTTCCTTGCCGGCGCGCAGGTCGAGCAGGCGCTTGGCGACCACCAGCAAGCCGGTGACGAGGAAGCCGCCGGGGGGCAGGATCATCATCAGCACGCCCATGTCGGC
Organism: Rhodocyclaceae bacterium; assembly: GCA_036518635.1. Classification (GTDB taxonomy): domain Bacteria; phylum Pseudomonadota; class Gammaproteobacteria; order Burkholderiales; family Rhodocyclaceae; genus AWTP1-18. The sequence continues at coordinate 987 of DATDMT010000120.1, forward strand.
GGGCAGCAGGCGCAGTTCGATGGCCTTGAAGCTGGGGCCGAGCAGCAGGGAGGCATCGGCGAACAGGGTGCCGGAGCCGAGAATCTCGCGCACCGCGCCGATCGCGGTCAGGGCGATGGTGAAACCGAGACCCATGAACAGGCCGTCGAGGAAGGACGGCAGCGCCGGCTGCTTGGCGGCGAAGGCTTCGAGTCGCGCCAGGGGCAGGCAGTTGGAGACGATCAGCGGGATGAACAGGCCCAGCACCTTGTACAGCTCATGCATCCAGGCGTTCATCGCTAGGTCCACCAGGGTCACCATGGCGGCGACAATCAGGATGTACACCGGGATGCGCACTTCCTGGGTGATGCGGTTGCGGAACACCGCCACCAGGTAGCTGGAGGCCGCCATCACCACGGCGGTGGCGAGACCCATGCCGAAACCGTTGGTGGCGCTGGTGGTCATCGCCATGGTCGGGCACATGCCGAGCAGCATGCTGAAGACACCGTTGTTGTCCCACAGGCCGTCCTTGGCGATGGTGCTGTAGTTGCTGTTCTCAGCCATGTCAGTTCACCTCAATCAGCTTGGGCTTGTTGGCGGCGAAGAATTCCAGGCCGCCGTGGATGGCCTTGACCACGCCGCGGGGCGTGATGGTGGCGCCGGCGAACTGGTCGAACTGGCCGCCGTCCTTTTTCACCTTCCAGCGCTCCTCCGGCGGGTTGCCGAGGGAAAGGCCGTCGAAGCCGAGAATCCAGTCGGTCTTCTTGACCTCGATCTTGTCGCCCAGGCCCGGGGTTTCCTTGTGCGCCAGGGCGCGCACGCCGAGCAGCTTGCCGTCGGCGTCGATGCCCATCATCAGCTTGATCTCGCCGGCATAGCCGCTGCCGTAGATTTCGTAGGCGACGCCGGTGATCTTGCCTTCCTTGCGGGCGCGATAGACGGTGATCTCCTTGCCCTCGGCGTTCTTCATCGCCAGCGTGTCGGTGGCGATGTTGTTGTCGTGGAGCTTGTCGGGGATCACCTGGCCGAGGGAGTTCTGCCTATCCTCCAGGGCGCGGGCGGCGATGTCGTCGGCGGTGATCTTGTCGGTGAAGGCCAGGACCAGACCAAAACCCAGGCAGAAGGTGCCGAGAATCACGCCATGGATATGGCTCTTCGGTTTCACCGTGGGCAGCTCGCTCAGTGGCTCAGGTAGTGTGGTGTCAGGAGTCGTCATGATCAGGCGCAGGATCTGTTTGCTGCTTCCTCCGCAATGTCTGTGCCAAACAATCCGGCAACACACCGAAGTCGGGCGGGCGGGCCTAAGTCCGCACCAGAATGGGGTTTTTCTGCGAGGCCCGGTTTGCCCCTGCCGCCGGGCCTTTGTCGCATCTCCGACACGCTGCAACAAAGGCCACAGGCGGCCGGTGTCATTCCACCCATGGACATGCCCTTGGGCGCGGCATGGAATCTGCTAGACAAGGACAAAACCCTTGCCGGATCGCCTCCCATGAAAAAGCCCAGGCCCGAACTGGACCAGAAGTCCGCCCCGCCCGAATGCACCGGTACGCCCGCCGCCACGCTGACGCCCGAGGTCTTTCAGCACGCGGTGGAACAGGCCGACCTGGCCATCTCGATCACTGACACCCACGCCAACATCCTCTACGTGAACCCGGCCTTCAGCCGGGTCACCGGCTACCAGCCGGATGAGGTGGTGGGGCGCAACGAATCCCTGCTGTCGAACAAGACCACCCCGCCCGAGGTGTACAAATCCCTCTGGCAGAAGATCGCTGTCGGCGAGCCCTGGGGCGGCCGCCTGGTGAACCGCCGCAAGGACGGCGGCAAGTACCTGGCCGAACTGGTGATCACGCCGGTGGCCGACGCCGGCGGCGAGGTGGTGAACTACCTCGGCCTGCACCGCGACATGACCGAGCTGCATCGCCTCGAATGCCAGGTGCGCAACCAGAAGGCGCTGATCGAATCGGTGGTGGACGGCGCCCCGGTGGCCCTGGCGCTGATCGACGGCAACGAGAAGATCGTCCTCGACAACCACGAATACAAAAAGCTGGTGGCCGATCTCGGCGGCCGCGAGCCGGCCTCGGTGATCCTCGCCGCGATCCGCGCCGATCTCGGCGCCGACCTGACCGCCCATCGCAGCGGCGAAGGCTATGCCTTCCTCGACCGCGAGGTGCGCATCGACCGGCCCAACGCCTCGACCCGCTGGTTCTCCTGCTCCGGCGTCTGGGTCAAGGAACAGGATTCCCGCGCCGACTCCTTCTTCACCGACGAGAGCCGCACCTACCTGCTGCTGGTGGCAACCGAAGTCACCAAGCTGCGCGCCCAGCAGGAGAAGGCCCAGCTCGCCGCCCTGCAGTCCCTAGTGGCCGAGGAGGACCGGGTCAACGCCCTGCGCGAAAGCCTGTCCGCCGCGGTGTTCCAGCTCGAAGGCCCGCTCAACATGATTTCCTCGGCGGTGACCATGCTCGCCCGCCGCGGCAGCAACGATCCGATGGGCGTCGCCCTGGCTGAGGCCGTCGCCCTCGGCGAAGAGGCCCTGACCAAGCTGCGCGCGATGATCCCAGAGGAGCGCGCCGAGAACGTCACCCTGGTGAACGTGAACGACATGGTCAGGAAATCCCTCGACCTGTGCACCGGCCGCCTCTTGGCCGCCGGCATCAGCGTCGCCTGGAAGCCGCAGAGCACCCTGCCCTTTTTCAACGGCCACGCCAACAAGCTCTTGACCCTGTTCAAGTCGCTGATGGACAACGCCATCGATGCGATGAATGGCCGCGGCTGGCGCGAGCGCGACTTGTCGGTGATCACCCTGAGCCACGACAACGCCATTGAGGTGATCGTCGAGGACAGCGGCCCCGGCATTCCCATGGAAATGCAACTCAAGGTCTTCGAGCCCTTCTTCACCACCAAGGACAGCGCACGCCATATCGGCACCGGCCTGGCCTCGGCCCAGCAGATCGCCATCGACCACGGCGGCAGCATCGAGATCGACCCCGAAACCCGCAAAGGCTGCCGCATCCGCGTCATCCTGCCCTTGCAGCGTTGAGGAGCCGCCATGCCTGAAACCAACGCCAGCGACCTGTTGCGGTCCCAGTTCGATACCCTTTACCGGGTGAGCCAGATGCTCTCCCGCTCCATGGATTTTCGCCAGAACCTGCGCGAGGTGCTGCGCTCCCTCGAGATCACCGGCGGCCTCTCGCGCGGCATGGTCAGCGTGGTGGACCCGGATTCCGGCGACTTGGCGGTGCATACCGTGCACGGCCTCGACGAAGCCGAGTTCGAGCCGGTGCGCTACCAGCCCGGCGAGGGCCTGGTCGGCATGATCCTGGAAGAGAACCGCACCCTGACCTTCAAGCGCGTCGGCAACGAACCGCGCTTCCTCAACCGGCTCGGCCTCTACGATCCGGACCTGCCCTTCATCGCCTCGCCGATCAACGTCGGCGGCGCCCTGCAGGGCGTGCTGGCGGTGCAGCCGGACGAGCCGGACGACGGCTTCCTGGCGGAGCGGGCGCGCTTTGTCGAGATGCTGGCCAACCTGATCGGCCAGAGCGTGCGCCTGTCGCTGGAGATCGAGCAGGAAAAGAAGACCATCGCCGAAGAGCGCGACACCCTGCGCCGCACGGTGCGCAACAAGTTCGGCTTCGACAACCTGGTCGGCCACTCGGCACCGATGCGGCGCATCTTCGAGCAGATTCGGATGGTCTCGAAGTGGAACACCACGGTGCTGATCCGCGGCGAGACCGGCACTGGCAAGGAGCTGATCGCCAACGCCATCCACTACAACTCGCCGCGCGCCCGGGGTGCCTATGTGCGGCTGAACTGTGCCTCGCTGCCGGAAAACCTGCTGGAGTCGGAACTCTTCGGCCACGAGAAGGGCGCCTTCACCGGCGCCGTCGGCAGCCGCAAGGGCCGCTTCGAAATGGCCGACGGCGGCACCCTGTTCCTCGACGAGATCGGCGAAATCTCGCCCTCCTTCCAGGCCAAGCTGTTGCGCGTGCTGCAGGAAGGCGAACTGGAGCGGGTCGGCGGCGGCCGCACGCTGAAGGTGGACGTGCGCCTGATCGCCGCCACCCACCGCGACCTGGAAGCGGCGGTGGACGCCGGCGATTTCCGCGAGGACTTGTACTACCGCCTGAACGTCATGCCGATTCTGCCGCCGCCGCTGCGCGAACGCATGGAAGACTTGCCGGAGATCGCCCGCTTCCTCGCCGAGCGCATCGGCAACGCCCAGGGCCGCCCGCTGACCCTGACCGAAGGCGGCCTGCGCCGCCTGCTGCAACATAGCTGGCCGGGCAACATCCGCGAACTGGAGAACTGCCTGGAGCGGGCCTCGGTGATGTCCGAAAACGGCAGCATCGACGGCGACCTGATCCGCATCGACCGCATCCGCGATCCGGGCCCCGGCGCCAGCTTCAATCCGGCCCAGGTCTCCCTCGGCGCCCCGGCACCAACGGTGGACATCAACGACCCCGGCCTCGGCGAACGGGAGCGGGTCATCGCCGCCCTGGAGCAGGCCGGCTGGGTGCAGGCCAAGGCAGCGCGTTTGCTCGGCATGACACCGCGCCAGATCGCCTACCGGATCCAGACGCTGAATATCGAGGTGAAGCAGTTCTGAGTAGCGTTAGAAAATCCGTTCACCCTGAGTCCTTCGACGGGTGCAACAGGAACGGAGGTTTTTTGCGCTCGCCTACCACCGCCACCAGAACGGCGCCATCAGCGCCGCCACCAGCAGCATGATCAGCGCCACCATCGCCAGCAGCCGCCAAGATGAGCTGCTGGCGGCCGGCGGCCAGTCCGCTGCGGTGAAGGCCAGGCGCCCGCCATGGCC
>DATDMT010000121.1:0-26193 GCA_036518635.1 Rhodocyclaceae bacterium
CGCGCCTCGCGGCGCGCCGCGGCGCTTACTTATTCGTAAGTCCGCCGAGCAGGGCGGCCACCGGGCGCAGTGGGCGCCGCGGCACCGCCTCGTCGCCCGGCGTGGTGGTGGCGCCGACTTCGGTACTGGTGGGCGCCTCGCCCTTGGGGGTGTAGGGCTTGCTGAAGTCGAAACCGTCCGCCGCCAGCTTGGGCACATGGGCAGCCGGGGACGGCAGCTTGACCGGGGTGCGCGGGCCGTGGGGGCGGCGCTCTTCGCGCTCGCGGAGGTGGCCGTGGCGCGGCCGCTCCTCGCGGATCGGAGGCGCGCCGGGCTCGAAGCCGGCGACCACGACCTGTTCCAGCTTGAACTTGATCAGCTTTTCGATATCGTCCAGGCGGCCCTTTTCCTCCGGCGCCACCAGCGAAGTGGCGTCGCCCTTCTTGCCGGCGCGGCCGGTGCGGCCGATACGGTGCACGTAGTCTTCCGCAGTGTGGGGCAGCTCGTAGTTGATCACGTGGGGCAGATCGTCGATGTCCAGGCCGCGGGCCGCCACGTCGGTGGCCACCAGCACCTGTACGGCGCCGGACTTGAAGCCTTCCAGGGCCTCGGTGCGTTGCTGCTGGCTCTTGTCGCCGTGGATCGCGTCGGCCTTGACGCCCTGGCGCTCGAGCCAGGTGGCGAGGCGGCTGGTGCCGAACTTGGTGCCGACGAAGACCAGCACCTGCTTCAGTTCCGCCTGGTGCAGCAGATGCAGCAGCAGGTGACGCTTGTTGTCGGCGGACACCGGATGCATGCGGTGGGTGATGGTCTCGCTGACCGCGTTGCGTCGTGCCACTTCGATTAGCTGCGGGTTCTTCAGCATGCTGTCGGCCAGCTTCTTGATCTCGCCGGAGAAGGTGGCGGAGAACAGCAGGCTCTGGCGTTGGGTCGGCAGCAGGGCGAGGATGCGCTTGATATCGGGGATGAAACCCATGTCGAGCATGCGGTCGGCTTCGTCGAGCACCAGCACTTCGACCTGATTGAAGCTGACGCTCTTCTGTTCGACGTGGTCGAGCAGGCGGCCCGGCGTGGCGACGACGATCTCGCGGCCTTCGCGCAGCTCGGCGATCTGCGGCTTGATGTCCACGCCGCCGTAGATGCACACCGAGCGCAGCGGGATGTACTGGCTGTAGGTCTTGACGCTCTCATGCACCTGCATCGCCAGTTCGCGGGTCGGCGCCAGGATCAGGGCACGCACCGGATGCTTGGCCGGCGACGGCGAGGCCGTGGCGTGGCGCGCCAGGCGCTGCAGCAGGGGCAGGGTGAAGCCGGCGGTCTTGCCGGTGCCGGTCTGGGCGCCGCCCATCACATCGAGGCCTTGCAGCACGATGGGGATGGCCTGGGCCTGGATCGGGGTGGGGGAGGTGTAGCCGGATTCCTTTACGGCACGCAGCAGTTCGGGCAAGAGCCCGAGGTCATCGAAGGTCAAATGGATTCTCCTGAATCGGCCTGCTCCTTGCGGAGTACCGGTTCAGGCTGCGAAGCAATGGGGGGATTGATGGTGCGCTAACCGGCGGGACGCGCGCGCATTATAGCCCCCGGCGGCGGCGTATCGGGGATTGCTATCGCCGGCCGGCGGAATGCTTGATATGCTCAAAGTAATAAGAGCCGCATCATCCCCGTGCCGGTCGATGTGGCAAAAGGAGGAGTCATGCCAGGTCGCATTCGAATCGCCCATTCGCGTCAGGCGGACGCGGCGGCGGCGGTGCAGGAGTTTTACGACGGGGTCGCCCAGTCGCCGATGGAGTTGGTGGTGTTTTTCTGCTCCAGCGATTACGACCTCGACGTCATCGCCACGGAGCTTTGCCGCCACTTCGTCGGCGTTCCCATCGTCGGCTGTACCACCGCCGGCGAGATCGGCCCGGCCGGCTATAGCAGCCGGGGGATTTCCGGCGCCAGCTTCCCCAGCGACGGTTTCTCGGGCGTCAGCGCCCTACTGCAACCCCTGCAAGGCTGCGACATCGAATCCGGCCGCCACTTCGCCGAGAACCTGATGCGGCGCCTGGAGGCAGCCGATCCCGCAGCGACGGCGGACAACAGCTTCGGCTTCCTGTTGATCGACGGCCTGTCGGCGCGGGAGGAGGCGATCACCCTGACCCTGCAGAATGCGCTGGGGCGGATTTCGATGGTCGGCGGCTCGGCCGGCGACGATCTGAAGTTCCAGCGCACCTGGATTTTTCACGATGGCGCCTTCCACACCGACTGCGCGGCGTTGATGCTGCTCAGCACCCGCTACCCCTTCCGCACCTTCAAGACCCAGCACTTCGTCTCGATGGACGAGCGCATCGTGGTGACCGCCGCGGACGCGGAGCGCCGGGTGGTCAAGGAGATCAACGGCCTGCCGGCCGCCGAGGAGTATGCCCGCCTGATCGGCGTGCCGACAGACCAGTTGGCGCCCTCCCATTTCGCCGCGAACCCGGTGGTGGTGCGGATCAACGGCATGGACTACGTGCGCTCGATCCAGCAGGCCAATGCCGACGGCAGCTTGACTTTCTATTGCGCCATCGACGAGGGCGTGGTGTTCCGCCTGGCCCAGGGCAAGGACCTGATCCGCAACCTGAAGCAGACCTTCGACGGCCTGCGCGAGGAAATCGGCAAGCCCCAGGCGGTGTTCGCCTGCGATTGCGTGCTGCGCAATCTGGAAATTTCCCAGAACGAGCAGAAGGCCATGGTCGGCGAACTGCTCCGCCGCAACAACACCGTGGGCTTCAGTACCTACGGCGAGCAATACGCCGGGGTGCACGTCAACCAGACCTTCACTGGCATCGCCATCGGCGAAGGCGAGTCGGGAGAGCCGGCATGAGCGTGATCCGCGCTTTGCCGGCCGATGCCGAGGGCCCGCAGTTGCGCGCCGAGATCGAGCGCCTGAACCGGGTGGTACGGGCGCTGATGAACGGCGCCGAACGGGCGATGAACGCCGAAGGCTCGAACTTCAGCCTGTTCCAGACCACCCTGATCCTAGAGGACGAGGTGCGCCGCCGCACCCGCGAACTGGAATCGGCGCTGCACGAGAACGAGCGGATCAACAGCGATCTGGTGGATGAACGGGAAGAGCAGAAGCAGTTGATCCGCAAGCTGGAGGACGCCCACGGCCAGCTATTGCAGTCGGAAAAGCTCGCCTCCATCGGCCAATTGGCGGCCGGCGTGGCCCATGAGGTGAACAACCCGATCGGCTTCGTCCATTCCAACCTGAACACCCTGAGCAACTACATCAAGCAGTTGCTGCAGGTGATCGAGTGCTATCAGGAAGTGTGCGCCGAATCCCTGCACGACGAGGCGGCGCTGGCCCGCATCGAGCAGGTGCGGCGCGAGATGGATCTGGAGTTCCTGCGCCAGGACGTGGTGGAACTGATCGCCGAATCCATCGAGGGCACCGGCCGGGTGCGTCGCATCGTCCAGGATTTGCGGGATTTTTCCCGCACCGGCGACGTCGAGTGGAAGTGGTCGGACATCCATGCCGGCATCGACAGCACCCTCAACGTCGCGTCCAACGAAATCAAGTACAAGGCCGATGTGATCAAGGAGTACGGCGACCTGCCCCTGGTCGAGTGCATCCAATCGCAACTGAACCAGGTCTTCCTCAACCTGCTGGTGAACTCCGCCCAGGCGATCCAGGATCGCGGCACCATCACCATCCGCACCTGCCGCGAGGGCGACCAGGCGTGCCTGATCTTCAGCGATAGCGGCCGCGGTATTCCGCCGGAGGTGCTGCCGCGCATCTTCGACCCCTTTTTCACCACCAAGGCGGTGGGCAGTGGCACCGGCCTTGGCCTGTCCCTGGCCTACGGCATCGTGCAGAAGCACAAGGGCAGCATCGAGGTGGCCAGCGAAGTGGGCAAGGGCACGACCTTCACCATCCGTCTGCCGCTCCAGCACGGCGGCGAGGCGGACGCCGCCTGAGGGCCGTCCTCAGGTGGCTTTTTTCGGCAGGGGTTTGCCAGGAACCGGCTTGGCTTCCTGCTTCGGCGCTTCCGGCTTGGCGGCTTCCGCGCCCTTGGCCGGCGCTTCGGCGCCACCCTTGGCCGCCGGTTCGGCAGCCTCCTTGCCGGCAGGCTTGGCGGCCTCCTCGGCTTCCGCCGCGGGTTTGGCCGGCTCCGGCGCTTTTTCGGCGGAGGGGACGACCTCGATCTTGTTTTCCCGCATGTAGGCGTCCATCTCCTTCCAGCCGTTGAAGATCGCGGCCTTGGAGGCGCGCTTGTTCATTCCATAGCAGTCTTCCAGGGCGCGGCCCGAATAGCGGCAGGCGCTGCCGATGGCGCGGCCCTCGGCATCCTGCCGGGCCTGGGTCTGGACCGGAGTCTCGATGCCGAGCTGTTCGCAGGCGGCGAGCAAGGGCAGGAGCAGCAGGACGGGAAGCAGGCGGAACTGGGTCATGGCAAGGACATGGGGATGGGGCTGACTTTCATTCTACGGCAGGGCGGGGGCGGACTTTAAGCCCATCGCCTACCCTTCTGGGATGATTGCGCTGCCTTCGATCTCAACCTTGGCCCGGTCTTCGACCAGGGCCGCCACCTGGACCACGCTCATCGGCGGGAAATGCCGGCCCATCACCGAGCGATAGGCGGCGCCCAGTTCGTGGGCCTGGGCCAGGTATTCCTTGCGGTCGGTGACGAACCAGGTCAGGCGGACGATGTGCTCCGGCCCGCCGCCGGCGCTCTTCACCACGGCGACGATGTTCTCCAGGGCCTGGCGCGCCTGCTCGACGAAGTTGTCGCTGTGGAAGCGGCATTGGCCGTCCCAGCCGATCTGCCCGGCGATGCTGATGTGTACGCCCTTCGCCGCCATGCCGTTGGCAAAACCGCGGGGTCGCGCCCAGCCTTCCGGTTGCAATACCCGGTGCGGGGTCGTGGCCGGCGTTGCGGCGGGGGCCGCCGGCGGCGGCGTGAGCGGCCGCGGGGGAGGCGGCGCCTGGCGCCGTTCCTCGTCGCGCAGCTTGAAGCGTTGCAGCTTGCCGGTCTCGGTGCGCGGCAGGGTGCGGCGGAATTCGATCACCCGCGGGTACTTGAAGGGCGCCAGCAGGCGCTTGGTGTGTTCCTGCAGTTCCTCGATCAATTCCTCGTCGGCTTCAACGTCGTTACGCACCACGACGAAGGCCTTCACCGCCTGGCCGCGCTCGTCGTCGGGGGCGCCGATCACCGCGCACTCGGCGACGGCGGGGTGCTTGAGCAGGGCATCTTCCACCTCGGGGCCGCCGATGTTGTGGCCGGCGGAAATGATCATGTCGTCGTTGCGCGCCTGGTAGTAGAGGTAGCCGTCGGTATCCATCAGCGCCGTGTCGCCGGTGACGTTCCAGCCGTTCACCACGTAGTCCATCTGCCGCGGGTCGTCCAGATAGCGGCAGCCGGTGGGGCCCTTTACCGCCAGGCGGCCGACCTGGCCCGGCGGCAGCGGCTGGCCGGCGTTGTCCAGCACCACGGCACGGTAGCCGGGCACCGGCCGGCCGATGGCGCCGGGGCGGATTTCGTTGCCGGCGGCGGAGACGAAGACGTGCAGCATCTCGGTGGCACCGATGCCGTCGGTGAGCTGGATGCCGGTGGCCTGGAACCAGGCTTCGCGAGTCGCCAGGGGTAGCGCCTCGCCGGCGGAGATGCACTGGCGCAAGCTGCTCAGGTCGGCGCCGGTCAGCCGCGGCAGCATCTGGCGGTAGCCGGTGGGCACTGCGAAGCAGATGGTGACGCGGTAGTCGGCGATGGCCTTGAGTAATTCCTCCGCCCCCGACTTGATGCCCAGCACCGCCGAGGCGCCGAAGCGCAGCGGGAATAGCAGCAGGCCGCCCAAGCCGAAGGTGAAGCCGAGCGGCGCGGTGCCGCAGAAGATGTCGTCCGGCGTCGGCCGCAGCAGATAGCGCGGGAAGCAGTCGCAGATGGCCAGCACGTCGCGGTGGAAATGCATGGTGCCCTTGGGCCGGCCGGTAGTGCCGGAGGTGAAGGCGATCATGCAGACGTCGTCGGCGGCGGTGTCTACATTGGCGAAGTCGTCGGGCTTGCCTGCCATGTGTGCTTCCAGCTCACCGCCGTCGCCGAAGGTCAGCACCCGGGTCAGGGTCGGACATTGCGCCTGCGCCAGTTGCAGTTCGGCGAGCAGGGCCTGGTCGCTGAGAGCGTGGCTGATGCGGGCCTTGGTGACGATGTCGGTCAGTTCCTTGGCCCGCAGCAGCGGCATGGTGGACACCGCGACGGCCCCCACCTTCTGGATCGCCAGCCAGGCGGCGGCCATCATCGGGCCGTTCGGTGCGTGCAGCAGCACCCGGTTGCCCGGCACCACGCCCATGTCCTCCGCCAGCACCCGGGCAATGCGGTTGGCCTGGCTCAGCAGCTCGCGGTAGCTGAGGCTGCCCCAGTGCCCGCGCAGGGCGATGCGCTCGCCCCAGCCGCGCTCCAGCACCGCGCGGTCGAGCAATTCGACGGCGCAGTTGAGGCGCGGCGGATATTGCAGTTCCGGCAGTTCGAAGATCAGTTCCGGCCAGCGCTCGGGCGCTGGCAGGTTGTCGCGGGCAAAGGTATCGATGTGGCTGCTGGGCGTCATGGGGTAAGGCAAATGGGGCAGAGTTACAAGGCGTCGGAAACGTTCTTCTTCAGCACCGCCAGCAGACTGTACAACTGTTGCTTTTCACTTTCCTTAACGCCGGCGAACAGCCGCAGGATCCAGCGCTCGTGCGCCTCGGCCATGCCCTTGAAGACGCGACGGCCTTCCGGGGTCAGCTTGACGATGTAGGCGCGGCGGTCGGCCGGGTTGTCCTCGCGCACCACCAGGCCTTCCGCGACCAGCTGGTCGGTAATGCCAGTGACATTGCCACCGGTGACCATCATGCGCTTCGACAGGTCGCCCATCTTCAGCCCCTCCGGCACCCGCTCCAGTTGCGCCATCAGGTCGAAGCGCGGCAGCGTCGTGTCGAACTGGGTGCGCAGGCGGCTGCGGACATGGCCTTCGATCAGGTTGGTGCAGGCCAGCAAGCGCAGCCAGACGCGCACCGATTGGTGATCGTCGGGGGTGACGCGGGTTTCGGTATCGGTGGCTTCCGGGTTGTCCGGGAAATCGGGGGCTTTGGATTTTTTCATGGTGGGCGTCTCAGTTGGATAAGGAAAGGGTTTGTCCGGTGAAAGCGTCGGCGTCCTCGCCGCACAGCCGCAGTACCGCGGCGGCGATTTCGGCCGACGTCAGCAGGCGTCCTTGCGGGTTGCTGGCGGCCAGGCCGGCCAGGGCCTCGGCCTCGCTGCGGCCGGTGCGGGCGGCGATGTGGCGGGCGGCATCGTGGGCCAGGTCGGTGTCGGTGTAGCCGGGGCAGAGGGCGTTGACGGTGATGGCTTGGGTCGCCGGTTTCAGCGCCAGTTCCGCCGCCAGGGCACGGGTCAGGCCGACCAGGGCGTGCTTGGCGGCGCAGTAGGCGCTGACGTAGGGGTAGCCGGCGAGGCCGGCAATGGAGGCGATGTTCACGATTCGGCCCCAGCCGGCGGCCTGCATGTCGGGCAGCGCGGCGCGGCTGCAATGCCAGGCGCCGCGCAGGTTAACGTCCAGCATGCGGTCGAGCAGGGCGTCGTCGGTTTGCAGAAAGGGTGCGCTCTCCGCCGCCCCGGCGTTGTTCACCAGAATCTCGATGGGGCCGTGGCGCTCGCGGGCGGCGGCGAAGGCGGTGCCGACTGCGGCGGCATCGGTGACGTCGCAGGCCGGCAGTTCGCCGGCCGTGCGCGACAGGCCGCTGACGCGATAGCCCTGTGCTCGCAGCGCATCGGCGATAGCTGCACCGATGCCGCGATTCGCTCCAGTAACCAGCGCATGTCTCATGGCCGCAGCTCCTTGGCCCGCGCCACTTCCCGCCAATGCTGCTCGCGCGCGGCGGTGTAGGGCGCCGGCCACTCGGCGGCGGTGTAGCCCAGTTCGGCGGCGGCGTGCAGCGGCCACATCGGGTTGGCCAGCAGCGGCCGGCCGAGGGCCACCAGGTCGGCGCGGCCGGCGGCGATGATGGTGTTGGCCTGGTCGGCGGTGGTGATGGCGCCCACCGCCAGGGTCGCCAAATCCAGTTCGTTGCGGATGCGGTCGGCGAAGGGCGTCTGGTACATGCGGCCGTAGCGGGGCAGGGCGTCCGGCGTGGTCTGACCGGAGGAGACGTCGATCAGGTCGGCGCCGGCTTCGCGCAGCAGGCGGGCGATCTGCAGCGCCTCGTCGCCGGTGTTGCCGCCGGGAGCCCAGTCGTGGGCCGAGATGCGCACCGACAGGGGTTTCTCCGCCGGCCAGGCGGCGCGCACCGCGCGCAGCACTTCGAGGGGATAGCGGCAGCGGTTTTCCAGGGAGCCGCCGTACTCGTCCTGGCGCCGGTTGCTCAAGGGGCAGAGGAAGGCGGAGAACAGGTAGCCATGGGCGTAGTGCAGCTCCAAGAGGTCGAAGCCGGCAGCCTCGGCCCGTTCGGCGGCGGCGACGCATTGCGCCAGCACTGTGTCCATGTCGGCTCGCTCCATCGCCCGCGGTGTCGGCCAGCCATCGTCCCAGGGGATGGCCGAGGCGGAGAGCAGGGGCCAGCCCGCGGCCAGCGGCGCGCCGTCGTTCTGCCAGGGCAGTTGGGCGGCACCCTTGGGGCCGCTGTGGGCGAGCTGGATGCCGATCCGGGTGCTGCTGTTGGCATGGACGAAATCGGTGATGCGGCGCCAGGCGGCGGTATGGGCGTCGTTCCAGAGTCCGGCGGACTCAAGGGTGATGCGGCCCTCGGGGCTGATCGCGGCGGCCTCGCTGATGATCAGGCCGGCGCCGCCGAGGGCGCGGGCGCCGAGGTGAGCCAGGGTGAAGTCGTTGGCCAGGCCGTCCGGCGTCGATTCCATCGACATCGGCGACATGACGATGCGGTTCGCCAGGGTCAACCCGCGCAACTGGTAGGGCGTGAACAGCGGCGGCGTTTCGGCGGCGGCATGGGCACGGGCGGCGAACCATTGCTCGTAGCCGGCGGCGTAGAAGGGGTCGCGTTCGCGCAGACTGGCGTGGCCGATACGCTGGCTGCCGGTGAGCAGCGAGTGCACGAACTGCGGCGTCGGCAGCGTGGCGTAGCGGGCGACGTTCTCGAACCATTCCTGACGGTTGCGCGCCGCGCTCTGCAGCCGCAGCACCTCGCTCTCGCGCTCGTCCTGGTAGGCCGGCAGGGCGCGGGCCGGGTCGGGCTCGGCGTGCAGGTGGTGGGCCAGGGCGATGGCGTCCTCCATCGCCAGCTTGGTGCCGGAGCCGATGGAAAAGTGTGCGGTGTGGGCGGCGTCGCCCAGCAGTACGACATTGTCCTTGTACCAGCGGCGGCAGTGCAGGCGGGTGAAGCGCAGCCACTGGCCGCCGCGGGGGTGGGCACCGTTGGCTTCGAGCGGGACGCCGGCCAGGCGGTCGGCGAAGAGCTCGTTGCAGAAGGCCAGCGACTGGGCCAGGTTCATCTGATCGATGCCGGCGCGCTGCCAGACCTCTTCGGGCATCTCGACGATGAAGGTGGACCACTCGGCGTCGCAGCGGTAGGCGTGGAGGGTGATCCAGCCCCACTCGGTCTCGCGGAAATCGAAGGTGAAGGATTCCAGCGGCCGCCGCGCGCCGAGCCAGAGATAGCGACAGCGGCCTTCCTCGGTCTGCGGCTGGAAGCGCTCGGCGTAGCGCTGGCGCACCGCGCTGTGGATGCCGTCGGCGGCGACGATCAGATCGTAGTCGGCGTAGGCATCGGCGGCCTGCGCCTCGGTCTCGAACTGGATTTGCACGCCGAGGGCCTGGGCGCGCTTTTGCAGGATCGCCAGCAGGCGCCGGCGCGGGATGCCGGAAAAGCCGTGGCCGCCGGAACGGATGCACTGGCCGCGGTACCAGGTCTCGATGTCGTCCCAGCCCTCCATCGCCTGGCTGATGGCGACGTAGGACACCGGGTCGGCGGCGCGAAAGTTCTCCAGGGTGCGGTCGGAAAACACCACCCCCCAGCCGAAGGCGTCGTCCGGGCGGCTGCGCTCGACGAGCGTGACCTCCCAGTCCGGCCGCAGGCGGCGAATCAGTATCGAGAAATAAAGCCCGGCGGGCCCGCCGCCCAGGCAAACAATGCGCATATGCCCTAAATCCCCTTGCGCCCTGAATAGACGCAAAGAAAGAATTTTAAGACATCAATATCCGTCGGATCCCGCTAATTTTTGCACTGCGGCAGATTTTGTTGCATCAATGCTTCTGCTGCTCCCGGCGCAGGCGTTCGGCCAGGGCCTTGATCTGCTCGGGGGTCAGTTGCTCCGGCTCCTTGTCCTTGAGGAACAGCCAGATCAGGCCGCCGTTGATCAGCACCAGGGCCAGCTCGATGTAGAGGATGGTGGTGACGATCTGGCGCTGGGAGTTGTCGCCGAAGATGAAGTAAAAGCCGTCGAAGGTCGGCAGGGCGGCGCGGCTGATCGCCTTGTAGTTCTCGAAGGGGGGGAACAGCAGCATCGCCACCAGGTTCAGGCCGATGAACCAGAGCAGGCGCCGCTGGCCTTGGCTCAAGCCCTTGGCGCGCGCCTTGGTGGCGGGCTTGCCGACCAGCAGCCAGGCGATGGCAGTGTTGACCAGGATGACGAAGACTTCCAGGGTGAGGAAATCCTTGTTCAGCACCAGATGGGGCAACTCGACGAAGGGGAAGTGGAAGCCGCTGAAGGTCGGGACGTTGCCGCGCTGCATCGACAGATAGTCGTAGGGCGGGAACAGCAGCACCAGGGCCAGGTTGAACAGGGCGGCGCTCAGGATGATCCACTGGGTTCTAGTCATGACCTTGCCGAGGGCGGTGAAATTCAATTTAGGTTAAAGGACTTTTGCTGCGCCCGCAAATGCTTGCGGCCGCTAAACTGGCGGCCCTTGGCGAATTTTGGCAATTGGAATCGGTATGCGGAATTGGAAACTGCTGATTGTCCTGGGTCTGCTGGCCGCCCAGGCGCAGGCTCAGGAAGTGGTGTTGCGCCACGCCCTGGAGGGTCGTGCCCAGGATGCCCTGGCGACCCTGGTGCTGCGCTTCAACGAGGCCCAGCACGGCAAGGCCAAGGTGGTACTGCAAAACGTCGGCGGCGTCGGCGACAGCCACCAGTTGCCGGAGATGGCGCTGCTGCATCCCGACGATGGGATGCGCTTCTTCGGCACCCTGCCGCGCTATCTGCCGCTGGCTAAAGTGATGGCGGAGGCCGGCGAGAAGCTCGATGCCAAGCGCTTCTATCCGCAGGTGGCGGACGCCGTGGACGATGCCGGCGGCAAGCTGCAGGCCCTGCCCTTGGGTCTCTCCTACCCGGTGCTGTTCTGGAACAAGGAGTTGTTCCGTAAGGCCGGGCTGGACCCGGAAAAGCCGCCGCGCACCTGGTGGGAGGTGCAGGACGCCGCCGGCGTCCTGGTGGACCACGATAGCCCTTGCCCCTTCACCACTTCGCGCTTCGCCTGGATTCAGGTGGAGAACGTCGCCGCCCAGCACAACGAGACCATGATGCTGGGGCGCCCCAGCCGCATCGCCCTGAACGGCCTGGTGAACGTCAAACACCTGGCGCTGCTGGCGAGCTGGCACAAGAGCACCTATTTCCGCTACTACGGCCCGCTGGGCGAGGGCGACGGCCATTTTCTTGCCGGTGAGTGCGGCATGCTGACCGGCGAATCCAGCCTCTATGCCGAGCTGGCAGCCCGTGGTCGGCCCGAGTTCGGCGTCGCCGCGCTGCCCTATTACGACGACGTCTATGGCGTCTCGCCGCCCAATGTGCTGCCCGACGGCGCCGGCCTCTACGTGCTGGCCGGCTTCAAGAAGCCCGAGTACAAGGTGGTGGCTCGCTTTGCCGCCTTCATGACGGCGCCGGCGCAGCAGAAGGATTGGGTCAAGGCCACCGGCTACCTGCCGATGACGCCGGAGGCTCTCGAGGCCTTGCGCGACAGCGGCCTGCCGGCGCCGCTGCTGGATGCGGCGGCCAAGCGCCTGGCGGTGAGCAAGGCGCCGCGAATCAAGTCCGGCGGCCTGCTCGGCCGCCTGCGCGAGATTCTGTCGGAAGAGGTGGCGGCGGTCTGGCGCAATGAAAAACCGGCCAAGGCGGCGTTGGATACCGCCATGCTGCGGGTGAACGGCAACCCGAAATAGACGCTGCCGTTACCAGCGCTTACATAGGCGCGTCGGCCGGCTTCCGGCGGCCGCGCGTTGCTGGTTTCATGGGATGTCCCATTCATTGACGAGGAGAGCTTCATGAAAATCGTTCGCCATATCGCCGTTCTTGCTTTGCTGTCCTGTAGCGCCGCTGCCGCCCTGGCTCAATCCAGCGCCACGCCCAACATCGACCGGCGCGAGGCGCGTCAGGAAAAGCGCATCGAGCAGGGCGAAAAATCCGGCGCGCTGACGCCGAAGGAAGCTGCCCGCCTGGAGCGCGGCCAGGCCCATGTCGAGAACATGGAAACCAAGGCCAAGGCCGACGGCAAGGTCACCGCCAAGGAGCGCGCCCGCATCGAGCATGCGCAGAACGTCCAGAGCCGCAAAATCTACCGCGAGAAGCACGACCGCCAGCACGATCTGAATCACGATGGCAAGCAGGATCACCCCCATCCGCGTCGCGCCGCCAAGCCCTGATCGGCGCCCGCGCCGAACTGCTGCCAGGCCCGCATCGCGGGCCTTTTTTGTTGACCCGAATAGCCGCCGCTATTCGCGGCTATTCGCCCCTTCCGCCTTGCGCCGTGCGGCAATAATTGCCGGCATGAGAGAGTCCGCACATGGCTGAAGACAGCGATCTCGAACGCACCGAACCAGCATCAAGTCGGCGCATCGAGCAAGCTCGCGAAGAGGGGCAGGTTCCCCAGTCCCGCGAGCTGGTGGCCTTTCTCGTTCTGTTGACCGGTGTTTCCGGCATGTGGGGGATGTCCGGCTGGATCTCCTCTCATGCCTCTGGCATCATGCGGCACGGCCTCAGCTTCGGTCGTGACGACGCCTTCAACATCACTGCCATGCAGCACAGCGTGCTCAACCTGTCGGTGGAGGCGATGCTGCTGATGGCGCCGATTTTCTTCCTGACCATCGTCGCCGCCCTGGGTGCGCCCTTCATGATCGGCGGCTGGGTGTTCTCGACCAAGGCCGTCGCGCTGAACTTCGAGCGGCTCGATCCGGTGGCCGGCTTCAAACGCATCATCTCGATGCAGGGCCTGGGCGAGATGGTCAAGGCCATCCTCAAGACCATGGTGGTCGGCGGCATGGTGTTCTGGGTGGTGTGGCGCGACAGCGACATCCTGTTCGCCATGCTCGGCCAGTCCCTCGACGTCGGCATGGCTACCTTCTTCCGCCTGGTGTTCTCCTCTCTGGCGGCGCTGCTGGCCGGTATCGCCATCATCGTCGCGATCGATGTGCCCTTCCAGCTCTGGCAGTACTACTCCAAGCTGCGCATGACTCGCGAAGAGCTGCGCCAGGAACACAAGGAACAGGAAGGCGATCCGCAGCTCAAGGCGCGCATCCGCGCCGCCCAGCGCGAGATGTCGAAGAAGCGGATGATGTCCGAAGTGCCCAAGGCCGATGTAGTGGTGACCAACCCGACCCACTTCTCGGTGGCGCTGAAGTACGACAGCAGCTCGATGAGTGCACCCCAGGTGGTCGCCAAGGGACGCAACGAGGTGGCCTTGAAGATTCGCGAGCTGGCCGCCGAACACAATGTGCCGATCCTCGAGGCGCCGCCCCTGGCGCGGGCCCTGTATCGCCATGCGGAGATCGACGACCAGATTCCCGCCGCCCTGTACACCGCGGTGGCCGAAGTGATGGCCTACGTCTACCAGCTCAACCAGTTCATCGCCGACGGCGGCCGCAGCTTGCTGCCGCCCGATGCGCCGGACGCAATCGTCGTCCCCGAAGGGATGGACCCGGGAGCGCCTGAAGAATGAACCAAGCCGCGACCATGAGCTTCGGCCAACTGTTCGCCAAGGCCAATATCAAGGCCCTGGCGGCACCGGGCCTGATCATCGTCATCCTGTCGATGATGGTGTTGCCGCTGCCGGCCTTCGTCCTCGACCTGTTCTTCAGCTTCAATATCGCCCTGGCGGTGATGGTGCTGCTGGTGGCCTTGTACACGGTCAAGCCGATGGATTTTTCGGTGTTCCCGACGGTACTGCTGGTGACCACCTTGCTGCGCCTGTCGCTGAACGTCGCCTCGACCCGGATCGTGCTGCTCGAAGGCCACACCGGCCCGGATGCGGCGGGCAAGGTGATCGAGGCCTTCGGCCACTTCCTGGTCGGCGGCAACTACACGGTGGGTATCGTCGTCTTCATCATCCTGACGGTGATCAACTTCGTCGTGATCACCAAGGGTGCCGGCCGGATCGCCGAAGTGTCGGCCCGCTTCACCCTGGATGCGATGCCCGGCAAGCAGATGGCCATCGACGCCGACTTGAACGCCGGCCTGATCGGCGAGGACGAGGCGCGCCAGCGGCGCAAGAACGTGGCCCAGGAAGCCGAGTTCTACGGTTCCATGGACGGTGCCTCGAAATTCGTCCGCGGCGACGCGGTGGCCGGCATCCTGATCCTGTTCATCAACATCATTGGCGGCCTGATCGTCGGCGTCCTGCAGCACGACATGGCAGCCGCCCAGGCGGCGAAGAACTACACCCTGCTGACCATCGGCGACGGCCTGGTGGCGCAGATTCCGGCCCTGATCATCTCCACCGCCGCCGGCCTGGTGGTGACCCGAGTCGGCGATGACGGCGTCGACGTCGGCCAGCAGTTCATCGGCCAGATCTTCGGCAATCCGATGGTGCAGATGCTGACCGCCGCGATCCTGGTGATCATGGGCGTGATCCCCGGCATGCCGCATTTCTCCTTCCTTGCCCTGGCGGCCCTGTTCGGCGGCCTGGCCTACTGGAAGATGCGCAAGCCGCCGGCATCGGCCAAGGAGGCCGAGGAAAAGGCCGCGGCCGAAGCGGCAGCGGCGGCCCCCACCGAATCGGTGGAGGCCTCCTGGTCCGATGTGGCGCCGGTGGACGTGCTCGGCCTGGAAGTCGGCTATCGCCTGATCCCGCTGGTGGACCAGGGTCAGGACGGCGAGCTGCTGAAGCGCATCCGCGGCCTGCGCAAGAAGTTCGCCCAGGAGGTCGGTTTCCTCTCGGCGCCGGTGCACATCCGCGACAACCTGGAACTGCGCCCGATCGCCTATCGCATCGTCCTCAAGGGCGTCGAGATCGGCGCCGGCGAGGCCCATGTCGGCATGTTCCTGGCGATCAACCCGGGCCGCGCCAGCGGCGTGCTGCCCGGTGCCAGCACCAAGGATCCGGCCTTCGGCCTGCCCGCCACCTGGATCGACGCCAACTTGCGCGACCAGGCCCACATCATGGGCTACACCGTGGTGGACGCCGGCACCGTGGTCGCCACCCATCTCAACCACCTGATCCTGTCCCACGCCGCCGAGCTGCTCGGCCGCCAGGAGACCCAGGCGCTGCTGGACCACATCGCCAAGGAATCGCCCAAGCTGATCGAGGATCTGGTGCCCAAGCTGCTGTCGCTGTCGACGGTGCAGCGGGTGCTGCAGAACCTGCTGGAAGAAGGCGTCACCATCCGCGACATGCGCACCATCATCGAGACCCTGGCCGAGAATGCGCCGCGCAGCCAGGACCCGACCGACCTTACCGCCCAGGTGCGGATCGCTCTCGGTCGCGCCATCATCCAGCAGCTCTATCCAGGCGGCAGCGAAATCCAGGTGATGGCCCTCGACCCGGGCCTGGAACGCATCCTCGGCCAAGCCATGCAGGGCGGCGGCCCCAGCGGCGGCGCCATCGAACCCGGCCTGGCCGACGCCCTGATGCAGGAGGCCGCCGCGGCGGCCCAGCGCCAGGAAGACATCGGCATCCCGCCGGTACTGCTGGTGCCCGGCCATCTGCGCTGGCTGTTGTCGCGCTTCCTGCGCCGCGCCATTCCACAACTCAAGGTGATCGCCAACGGCGAAGTGCCTGATACCCGCACCATCAAGGTGACGACGATTATTGGAGCCAAGTCATGACCGTTAAACGCTTCTATGCCGAGACCGCCCGCGAATGCCTGCGGCGGGTAAAGGATGAGCTGGGGCCCGATGCCATCGTCGTTTCCAACCGGGCGGTGGAAGGCGGCGTGGAAATCACCGCGATGTCCGCCGACAGCCTCGACGCCCTGTCCGGCCAGGTGGCCGAACCGGCCCGCGCCATCGGCAACGGCCTGGCTTCGGTGGCCGCCTCTTCCTCGCTGGCGCCGCAGACCAGCGCGCCGGTGATCAGCGACGACGATTACACCGTCAGCCTCTCCTCCCGCGTCGGCAAGGCGCCGGCCTTCCGCCCCTGGACGCCGGGCGAAGCCGTGGCTCCCGCTCCCGCGCCGGAAAAGCGCCGCCTGCGGCCGCTGCCGCCGCGCACTCCGGCTGCGGCGGCGCCGAGCGCCGCCCAGGTGGCCGCCACCCTGCGCGGTGTCGCCGCCGATGCACCGAGCGCCTTCGCCGCGCCGAGCGAGGTGCCGGTGGACGACGAACGTGTCGCCGGCCTGATGCGTGAGATGCAGGCGATCAAGGGCATGCTGGAACAGCAACTGGCCGGCTTCGCCTGGGGCGATCTGTCCAAGGGCTCGCCGATCCACGCCCTGCTGCTGTCCGAACTGCTCGACGCCGGTTTCTCCGGCCAACTGGCGCGTCGCCTGACCCAGGAACTACCGGCCGACACCGGCCTCGACGAAGGCCGCAAGCGTCTGATGATGGCGGTGAACCGCCGCCTGCGTACCCTCGGCAACGAGGGCGACCTGATCGACCGGGGCGGCGTCTATGCCCTGGTCGGCCCCACCGGTGTCGGCAAGACCACCACCACCGCCAAGCTGGCGGCCCGCTGCGTGGTGCGCTACGGCGCCGAGCGGGTGGCGCTGCTGACCACCGACAGCTACCGGATCGGCGCCCACGAACAATTGCGCATCTACGGCCGCATCCTCGGCATCCCGGTGCATGTGGTGCGCGACGGCGAAGATTTGCGCAGCTCCCTGTCCGACCTGCGCGACAAGCACATGGTGTTGATCGACACCGTTGGCATGAGCCAGCGTGACCGCATGGTCGCCGACCAGGCGGCGATGCTCGCCGGTGCCGGTTCGGTACAGCGTCTGCTGTTGCTCAACGCCACCTGCCGCGGCGACACCCTCGACGACGTGATCCGCGCCTACGCTGGCGAGGACTTGGCCGGCTGCCTATTGACCAAGGTGGACGAGACCGCCTCCCTGGCCCCGGCCATCGACGCCGTGGTGCGCCACGGCCTGTTGCTGGCCTACGTCGCCAACGGTCAGCGGGTGCCGGAAGACCTGCATCTGCCGGATCGCAACTATCTGCTGCAGAAGGCTTTCAAGCAGCCCGCCGCCGGCTCCCCCCATCGCCTCAAGGAAGCCGAGGTCGGCATGATGCTGAGCCGCGCCGATGCGGCCCCGGCCCCGGGCCAGGAGGAGCGGGGCCTTGTCTGATTCCCGGCGGCTTGCCGGGCGCGACCAGGCCGAAGGCTTGCGCCGCTTGTTCGGCGCCAGTTCGGTGCGCCGCGTGGCGCTGGTGTCGGCCTTGGCGAAGCCGCAACAGGCCGCCGAATTGGCGGCGCGGACCGCTCTCGGCCTGGCCGATGCCGGCCATGCCGTCACCCTGATCGACGAATACGCCGCGCCGAATGCGCTCTCCGTCTTCGGCGTGACGCCGCAGGCCGATCTGTTCCAGGTGCTGATGGGCGATTGCGCCGCGCGCCAGGCGGTGTTCCATCCCTCACCGCTGATCCGCCTGGTGGCCGCCAGCCGTGCCGCCCGGGTGCTGGAGTACGGCGAGCACGAGCTGCGCGAGCGGATCAACGCCCTGCTGGGCGAGTTGCAACGCGATGCCTCCTACCTGCTGATCAATTGCCACTTGCGCGAGCATCGCGCGCTGTCGCCGTTGGCGATGGAAGCCCGCGACGTGGTGGTGGTGCTGGCGCCCCAGGCCGAGACGATCACCCGCGCCTATGCCCTGATCAAGCGCATCGCCGCCGATTGCGGCCAGGAGCTGTTCCATATCGCCGTGAGTCGCGCCCGCAATTTGGCCGAGGCGCGCAATGTGTACGACAACCTGGCGCGGGTGGCGAACGCGCACCTCGGCGTGCAATTGAATTTCCTCGGCCAGGCCGGCGATCATTTGGCCGATGCGCTGGTCGGTGGTTTGACCGAAAGCGCAGCGCCGCCGATGGAGCATTTCACCAGCCCGACCAGGCGCCGGGCGGCCCTTCGGGAATCGGTGGTATAGTCTTCGCCATCCCGATCCTCACCGCATATTGATGTACACCGCGCAGGGTGCGCTCGAACGCGAGCAACTCGTCCGACAATACGCCCCCCTGGTAAAACGCATCGCCTACCACCTGATGGCGAAGCTTCCAGCGAGCGTACAACTGGAGGATCTGATCCAGAACGGCATGATCGGCTTGCTCGATGCCCTCGGCCGTTATGAGGAAGGTCTCGGTGCGCAGTTCGAGACTTATGCGGTGCAGCGGATTCGCGGCGCCATGCTCGACGGCCTCCGTGAAAACGATTGGCTGCCGCGCGGCGTGCGGCGCGAAATGCGCCGGGTGGAAGTGGTGATTCAACGCCTGGAACACGAAAATGGCCGCCCGCCCACCGAAAAGGAGTTGGCCGGCGCCCTCGACATGAGCCTGGAGGATTACCAGAAGCTCCTGCAAGAGGCCCGCGGCCACCAGTTGGTGTATCTGGAGGACATGAGCGATGGGGATGGCGACGACTTTCTCGAACACCATGCGGCCGGCAGTTCTCCCGATCCGCTGGCGCTGCTCGAAGACGCCAATATGCGCGCCGCTCTGGTGCGCGCCATTGCCGCCCTGCCGGAACGGGAAAAGTTGATGATGGCCCTCTACTACGAGCAGGATTTGAATCTGCGCGAAATCGGCGAGGTCATGGGCGTCACCGAATCCCGCGTCTGCCAACTGCACAGCCAGGCCATCGCCCGCCTGCGCGCCGCCATGAGCGGCGACGGCCAGCCCCTGGCCAAGCCGCGCCGCGGCCGCAAGCCGAAGGCCGCACAGGAGTAGCCGCCATGGATTTGATCAGCGTACTCGGCCTGGTCGTCGGTCTCACCGCCATCATCGGTGGGCAGATCTTCGAGGGCGGTCACGTCGGCTCGCTGATCCAGCCCACCGCCTTTCTCATCGTCATCGGCGGTACCCTCGGCGCGGTGCTGTTGCAAAGCCCGCTGAAGACTTTTACCGGGGGCATGTCCATGGTGCGCTGGGTGTTCTTTCCGCCGCAATTGCATGGCGAGGAAATCATCGAGCAGATCGCCCACTGGAGCCACGTCGCGCGCAAGGAAGGCCTGCTGGCCCTGGAAGCGCAGACCGAAACCCTTGACGACCCCTTTCTCCGCAAGGGCCTGCAGCTACTGGTGGACGGTGCCGAGCCGGAGCGCCTGCACGATGTGATGGAAGTGGAGATCGGCTCCTACGAGGCCGAGTTGAAGCTCTCCGCGAAGGTCTGGGAAGCGGCCGGCGGCTACTCGCCGACCATCGGCATTCTCGGCGCGGTGATGGGCCTGATCCACGTCATGGAAAACCTCTCCGACCCGTCCAAGCTCGGTGCCGGCATCGCCGTGGCCTTCGTCGCCACCATCTACGGCGTCGGTGCCGCCAACCTGATTTTCCTGCCGGTGGCAAAGAAGCTGATGGCCTGCATCAGCCGCGTGGTGGCCATGCGCGAAATGTACGTGGACGGCTTGGTGGGCATCGCCAACGGCGACAACCCGCGCATCATCGAAAGCCGCCTGCGGGGCTATCTCGTGTGAGCGGGCAGCCCATGAGCAAAAAACGCAGGGGTGAGGAAGAACATGAAAACCATGAGCGCTGGCTAGTCTCCTACGCCGACTTCATCACCCTGCTGTTTGCGTTTTTTGTCGTCATGTACGCCATCTCCTCGGTCAACGAGGGCAAGTACCGGGTGCTCTCGGATTCGCTGACCTCGGCGTTCCGCAGCATTCCCGGCGATACCGGCGGCGCTGCGGTGGCAGTCAATCCGAACTCGCCGACACCGGTGACGATCCCGCTCAGGAAGCCCCAGCCCGGGGTCAAGCTGGACGAGCAGACCAAGCAGAACCGGGAAAAGATTCGCAACGCCGCCAAGGACATCAAGCAGGTGCTGGCGCCGCTGGAAGAACAGGGCCAGGTGCGAGTGACCGAGAGCGGCCGCGGCATCACCGTCGAAATCAACGCCAGCGTGCTGTTCGCGCCGGGCAGCGCCACCCTCGATCCTTTGGCGGTGCAGGTGCTGACTTCTGTCGGCGCGGTGCTGGCCAAGGGCGAGTTCCCCGTGGTGGTCGAGGGTCACACCGACAACGTCCCGATCAGCACGCCGCTGTTTCCCTCCAACTGGGAACTGTCCGGGGTACGGGCATCCTCCGTGGTGCGCCTGTTCATCGCCACCGGCGTCGATCCGCGACGCCTGACCGCCACCGGCTTCGCCGATCAGCGGCCGATGGCCGACAACGCTACGGTCGAAGGCCGCCTGCGCAATCGCCGGGTGGCGATCACCATCGAAGCGCAGAATCCCGATACCGCAGTGGAAGTGCCGGTCGGCCGCTAGGGCAAGGCGCTTGAACAACGCGCCGGATGTATCGAGCGCAGCGAGCTAATTAGTAGCCTCCCCGCGAGGGGAGGATTGGAGGGGCGGGCGTGTTTATGCTTCGGGCTTTGATCGTGCTTTAAGCGCGACCAAAGCTCCGGCCGCTGCCGCCGATACGGGTCTGACCGTCGGGGCCGTAGAGGGCGGTGCGTTCCGCCGCTGCGCTCAAAGCCTGCAGCGCCTGCTGATTGTGGCTGAGCTTTTCGGCAATCAGCCGGCCATTCAACTCATTGCGCTGTTTGACTTCCCGCGCCTGCTCCAGCAGGGTGGTCCAGCGCTGCTGGACGTCTTTCGCACCGGGTTGGCGGGTGATCAGGGTTTCGATGCCGGCGCGGCTTTGCGGCAGGCCGGCGGCGTTGAGCAGGACGGCGCGGCGTTCGGCGATCAGGGCCAGGCGCTCGGCCAGTTGATTCTTGGTCTGCGCCACCGGTACCAGACCGTCGGCATCGCCGGCCACCAGGGCGGCTTCTTCTTGCTTGAGGATTTTCAGGAAATCACCGAGGACCGCGATTTCCTCGTCCAGCAGGCCCTGCAGGGGACTGGCGGGGCGCGGCTGATTCACGCGCCGCGGCGCCCGTTGAGCATTTGCCGAACGCTATCGACCAGGCCGTCGGCGATCTTTTCCGGATCGATCTTGAAACGGCCTTCGGCGATGGCCTGCTTGATCTCGGCCACCCGCTTGCTATCCACCACCGGGGTATTCGACAGCACCCCCTCCATCCCGGCGATCTGCGCGCCAAGGCTGGAAACCTGAACTTCGGACGCAGCCGGGCTCGGCTGGCTGGCTGCCGGAGCGGCGCGACTGGTGCCGCCGCTACTGCCGTAGCTGCCGCCCAGGGGGGTGACGGGGGTGTTGGTGATCTTCACGGCGACATCCTTTTCGCTTTGAGCGCTATGTCCGTGCTAACGGCCGCGGGAGCGGAAACTTGAGCCGATTTTAGACCTATCCACCTGTTCTGCAGGGGAAATTAGAAGGAAATTTCCACCACTCCACCGGCTCGAGCGACGCCGCTGACCACCTGGCCGTTGCCCAGGCGGACCCGGGTCAGTTGGCCTTCGGCGGCGCTGTTGAGGGCTTGCCCCTCATTGGAGACCTGGAAACCTTGGCCCTTGGACTGGACCTTGACGTTTTGCCCCTGCTGGATGATCGGGGTTTGTTTCAGCAGGTCGGCACGGAACGGTCGTCCGGCGGCCACCGGGGTGGTCAGGGTGCGGCCGATGGCCTGGGCCGGGTCGATGACGATATTGCCCGGCAGGTCGGTGAGGTCACCGTGCTGCCGGTGCAGGTCGGCCTCGCTCAGCACCTGACCCTGGCTGAGGGTGCGGGCGGCCACCAGATATTCGCCTTCGACCTTGATGTGCACCGAGACGTATTGGGTCCAGCCGCCTTCCATCTGGCAGCGCACCACTACATTGCTGCGGCCCCAGGCGCGGCCGCCGGGCGGCAGGCTGACTTCCATGGCCGGGCAGGGCTGCAATTGGTTGTTGGGATCGATGTTGCCGATGCTGAAACTGGCCTTGCCGGGCAGGCCGCGGGTCTGCGCCTGGAGGAACTCGGCGATGGCCTTGCGCATCGGCGCCGGGTCCTGGGCGGCCCAGGCTTGCGCCATGGGGATCAGCAGCAGGCAGATCAGGTGGGGGAGTTTCATGGCGCGGATTCAATCATGCCCACCTGGGGCTGGCAAGCCGCAGCGGCCGGCACGGCAATCTTTGCCGCCGCGACCGCCCCTTGCCGGCAAGGCGGCCCATGGGCGGCTCGCCGATCCGCTCTGGCTGCGGGTTTGGCAAATCGACGGGCCATGGCACAGGACGTGCATTGAGAGGGACACCTTATCGGCAATGCTGAACAAAACTTTAGCCCAATCATGATCGACCGCCTCGACAACGAATTCCGCTTCCAGCAGACCGCGCTGAACCTGCGCGCGTTCCGCCAGGAACTGCTGGCCTCGAACGTCGCCAACGCGGACACCCCCAATTTCAAGGCCCGCGACATCGACTTCAAGTCGGCCCTGGCCGGCGCCCTGGCCGGCAAGCGCAGCGGCGACCTGGCGCTGAACCGCACCACCGCCGGCCATCTGTCCGGCGAAGGCGCCAACCGCTACGGCAGCGAAGTGCAATACCGCGCCGAGTTCCAGGGCTCGGTGGACGGCAACACGGTCAACATGGATGTGGAGCGTGCCGCGCTCTCCGAGAACGCGGTGCATATCGAAGCCTTGCTGACCTTCATGCGTACCAACATGAAGGATCTGCAGAGCGCCATGCAGAACTGATGGAGTAAGCGGCCATGTTCAACGTCTTCACCATCGCCGGATCCGCCCTGACTGCCCAGTCGGCGCGGCTCAACGCCGTCGCCAGCAACCTGGCCAACGCCGACAGCGTGGTCGGCGCCGACGGCCAGCCCTACCGCGCCAAACAGGTGGTGTTCCAGGCCACCAAAATTGGTACCGACGGCGGCCAGGGCGTCCGCGTCACCCGTGTGGTCGATAGCGCCGCGCCGCTGCGCATGACCTTCGACCCGAAAAATCCGGCTGCCGACGAGAACGGCTATGTCGCCATGCCGAACGTGAATGTGGTGGACGAGATGGTCAACATGATCTCGGCCTCCCGCGCCTATCAGGTCAATGCCGAAGTGATGAGCTCGGCCAAGTCCCTGATGCTGAAGACGCTCGCGATCGGCCAGTAAGCCCAAGAGGAGAATACGAATGGCCACCACCAGCGCAACCACCAGCGGTTCCAGCTTCGACTACACCGCGCTCAACGGCACCAGCAAGACCGACACCTCGAAGATGACCGAGGCGCAGGGCCGTTTCCTCAAGCTGCTGACCACCCAGTTGCAGAATCAGGACCCGCTGAACCCGATGGACAACGCCCAGATGACTTCGCAGATGGCGCAGATCAACATGGTGGACGGCATCGACAAGATGAACACGACGATGCAGACCCTGCTGTCGTCGATGACCGGTGCGCAGACCATGCAGGCCGCCTCCCTGGTGAACCATGGCGTGCTGATCCCGGGTTCCGGTCTTGGCCTCTCCGGCGGCAAGTCGGTGGGCGGTTTCGACCTGGCCGGCGCCGCCGATAAGGTCACGGTCACCATCAAAGACGCCAACGGCCTTGCCGTGCGCACCATGAACATGGGCAGTGCCAAGGCCGGCCTGAATACCTTTACCTGGGACGGCTCGACCGATGCCGGCACCCAGGCGGTAGACGGCAACTACACCATCTCGGTGGCCGCCGTCCAAGGCGGCGACAAGGTCGACGCCACAGCCCTGACCCTGGGCATGGTTTCCAGCGTTTCCACCGGCAGCGACGGCCTGACCCTGAATGTCAGCGGTCAGGGCTCGTTCAAGCTGTCCGACGTCAAGCAGATTTTCTGAGGGAGTTGAGTCATGGGCTTTCAACAAGGACTTAGTGGCCTGAACGCGTCATCCAAGGCGCTGGAAGCGATCGGCAACAACGTCGCCAACTCCGGCACCGTCGGTTTCAAGGCGGCTGCCGCGCAGTTTTCCGACGTCTTCGCCGCTTCGCTGGCGGGTGGCGGCGGCTCCCAGATCGGTATCGGTGCCGCCCTGTCGACGGTGGCCCAGCAATTCACCCAGGGCAATATCACCTCCACCAGCAATCCGCTGGACCTGGCGATCAACGGCGCCGGCATGTTCCGCCTGTCGAACAACGGCGTCATCAGCTACACCCGCAACGGTCAGTACCAGCTCGACAAGAGCGGCTTCATCGTCACCCCCGGTGGCCTGCACCTGACCGGCTATGCGGCGGACCTGAACGGCAACATCGTGCCCGGCAATCTGGTGGACCTGCAGGTCAGCACCACCAACATCGCGCCTCAGGTCACCACCAAGAGCCAGATCCAGTTGAACCTGGATTCCCGCGCCACGCCGCCCACCGCACTCACCGCCGGCACCCTGACCGCCAACCTGGTGCTGGGCGGCACCACTACCATCACCCAGGGTACCAACGACATTCTGCAACTGTCGGTGGACGGCATCACCGCCAACATCACCATCCCGCCGGGCTCATACACCCAGGCGACGCTGGCGACCACGATACAGTCGCTGATCAACACCTCCCTGGGTACCTCGGGGGCAGCAGTCACCGTCTCGATCGATACCGCCGGGCAGTTGAAGATTCAGTCCAATAGCGTCGGCACCATCGGCAGCCAGGGTACCGGCTCCTCGGTGATCCTGAACGGCGGCAACTCGGTGCCCACCATCCTCAGCGCCGCCACCCCCGGCACCCTGACCGGCGCCCTGGCGGCGCCCGGCCTGGCGCCTCCCGCCGTTACCTTCCCGCTGACCATCGTCGGTGGCACCAACGACCTGCTCGACATCCAGGTGGATGGCGGCGCCACGGTCACCACCGCCAGCCTGGCCGGCGTCTATGCGGACATCAATGCCCTGGCCACCTCGCTGCAGAATGCGATCAACACCGCGCTGACCGCCGCTGCCCAGCCCGGCCAGGTATCGGTCGGCGTCGCCGCCGGTAACCAGTTGCAGATCACCTCCAACACCACCGGCCCGACCTCGTCGGTCGGCGGCCTGGCCAATACCGCAGCGGCCTCGCTGTTCGGCGCCGCACCGACCATCGTCGCCGGTGCCGCCGGCCCGACCAGCTCCACCAACGGCAACCTGACCGGCAACATCGCCCTGCCGGCGCAGACCATCACCGCCGGGGTCAACGACACCCTGAATCTGGTGGTGGACGGCATCACCGCCAACATCGTCATCCCCGCCGGCACCTATACCGCGGCCCAATTGGCGGGCAACCTCGCCGCCGCGCCCCCCGTGATCGGCGTGATCCAGACCGCGATCAACAAGGCCCTCGGCACCACCGGCAAGACCGTGGCGGTGAGCACCAACGGCGCCGGCGACCTGGTGATTACCTCCAACTCCAGCGCCGGTGCCGGTTCCACCGTCACTCTGTCGGGCGGCACTGCGGTGCTCGGCCTGCTCGGTGCCGCTCCCGTGGCCTCAGCCGGCGTCGGCCCCACCTGGGCCAAGGGCGGTGACAACTTCAGCACCACCAACACCCTGAGCTATACGTCTTCTTCCTCGCAGACGGTGTACGACTCCCTGGGCAACCCGCATAACCTGAACCTGTATTTCGTCAAGACCTCGGAAGGCAATCGCTGGCAGGCCTATACGACGCTGGACGGCGGCGGCCAGACCGGCCCGATCGACCTGACCTTCAACAGCACCGGCACCCTGACCACCTCGATGCCGCTGACCCAGACCTACACCCTGAACAACGGCGCCACTTCGCCGCTGAGCTTCTCCCTCGACCTCACCGGTTCGACCCAGTACGGCGTGGTCTTCGGCGTCAATAATCTGGTGCAGGACGGCTTCACCTCCGGCCGCCTGTCGGCGATGTCGGTCTCGGCGGACGGCACCATCCAGGGTCGTTATTCCAACGGCAAGTCGCGGAACATGGGCCAGTTGGTGCTGGTTAAGTTCAACAACCAGAACGGCCTGCAGTCCCTGGGCGGCAACCAGTGGGCGGAAACCGCCGAATCCGGCCAGCCGATTCCCGGCACGCCGGGCCAGGGCAGCCTGGGCGTGGTGCAGGCGGCGGCGGTGGAAGAGTCCAAC
>DATDMT010000122.1:0-5295 GCA_036518635.1 Rhodocyclaceae bacterium
TTCCAGATGCCGCCGGAAGAATCGAAGGGGTTGCGGCTGGCATTCATTTCCAGGCTCGCCGCGGCGGGCATGGCCGTCGGCGCCAGGGCCTCGATATCGGGCAAGCGGACCGGCGAGCCGAAGACGATTGCACCCAGACGAACCAGCACGATCGCGACGATCAGCAGCAGCGACAGGCCGTTGGCCGCCCACAGGGCGCGGGTGAGGTGGTGGGGCGAGAGGGCTTTCATTCGGCTTGACGCACCAGCAGTAGGGCCAGCTTGCCCTTGGCCTGAACGCTACGACGGTCGGTATCCACGCCCACGGCCAGTTCCTTCCAGATCATGCCATTGCCGGCATCGCCGAGGGCCACCAGCGCCCGCGCCATGGCTTGGGAATCTCCGCTGGACAGGCTCAGGGTTGCCTCGGCCCACTGGGCCGCCGCGCCGGTCGCGGGTTGTTCCGCCACCAGCAGATCCTTGATCTTGACCTCGGGCGAGAGCAGCGACTGAATCGCCAAAGTTGCTTGATCCTTGGGCGCCGCACCCGGCGTGCCTAGGGTCGCCAGCGGCGCCACCAGTTCCGCATAGGAACCGGCGATGGCCTGGTAGCGCTGGCGGATCAGGTCGGCATGGGCGCGGAAATGACGCAGTTCAAGGATTTCGCGCCACAGGGCCACCGCGCCGGACGCGGCGGCTGGGCGCGAAGTCGAACCGGGCGCAGCGGCGGCCATCGGCGCGGCGCGGGTGGCCGCTGGCCGGCGGGAAGTAGCGGTACTGTTCCGGCTGTAGTCGTAGATGGTCAGCCCCGTCAGGGCCAGGGCTACCAGGCCCAGCACCAGAGTACGGCGGCGATTGCCACCCGAGGCCGGCGCGGCGCCGCCGCGCATGGGGAACTTCATTTACTGTTCGACCAGTTTTTCCACGACGAAGGTCTTGTCCACCACTTCGCCGGGATTCTGCGCCACCGGGAAGACGAAGGTCCGGCCCGCGGTGAGTTGCTCGACGGGAATCTCGCTGCGATAGCCCTTGATATGGAGTCCGTCACGGGTGAACAGCACCAGCTTTTTGCGGTCGCTCAGGTTCATGATGGTGCGGTTGCCGCGGTTGGGCTCGGCGACGATGACGCCAGGCACCAGGGAGGATACGTCGGCACGTTCACCGTTGATGGTCATGCGCAGGATCATCACCCGGTCCAGCGACAGGGAAGGTTTCTCCAGCTCGATCTGCTGCGCAACGATATTGCTGGCGCCCTCGATCACCTTGATCTCAAGGTCGCCCGAGCCGCGCACATTGCCCTGCACGCAGCCTTGCAGGATGAGGGAGAACGCCACCGCGCTGATGGCGAGCGCTTTGTTCAGGGACATTCGATTTCTCCGTAGCACTGACAGGGATGGTGCCGCCTTCGCGGCAGATTCGACCCGCGCCCGACGGGGCCGCAGGTCCGGTGCCCGTTTCCGCAGGCCCGTAAAACGCGCAATGATAACCCATTGGTTTGTATAGAATCTGCGTTCCACGGCCCTTTACTTTCGCTTACCTCACCCATGACCCCGGATCAAACCTATTTCCTCGTGGGTCTCGTCGGCTTCACCGCCCTGCTCAGCGCGCTGCATCTGCTGCGCACGCGCATCACCCTGGGCCCCTTCTTCGGTATCGCCGGGGTGTTCAGCATGATGCAGTGGCAACTGCTGCAGACCGGCTGGTGGGTCGCCCTCGGGCAGTGGAACTTCAACGCCGGCCTGACCCTGTTCGTCCCGGTGATCCTGCTCGGCGCAGTGCTGACCACCGCCCTCGACGGCCTGCGGACGATGCGTGCCTATGTGCTGATGGTGCTCACCACTTCCAGCGCCGCCTGGGCGTTTTCGGTCTTCCGCGAGCTGCTGGCGCAATACGTGCCGCTGCCCTATCTGGTGCTGTTGTCCAACCGGGAGCACATGGCGATCATCTTCGGCCTGCTGCTGGCGCAAACCGTTGGCGTGCTGAGTCTCGCCATGCTGCGCGGCGTCAGCGCCCTGGCCTCGCTGCCGGCCACGGTGGCGATCAGCGCCCTGTGCTGGCTGACCACCTATTCCTTCCTCAACTTTGGCGGCGAGATGGGCCTCGCCAACCTGCATAACGAAGTGCTGCCGATGGCTGCTGCCACCCTGCCCTCTATCCTCGGCGCCCTGGCCTACGGCGCCTATGCCGGCCGCACCCGCATCCTGATGCCGATGCGCAGCCTGCGCGCCCTGCTGATGCCCTGGAACCGGCTGGAGGGCGAGGACGGCGGCGACCGCGACGAGGTGGTGAATCGCGACCAGGTGATCAGCGAGCTGCGCTTCCTCAACCGCCAGTTGCAGCAAAGCGCCACGGTGATGGGCGCCCACCTGGCCCACGCCACCTACGGCGTGATCGTCAGCGACGGCAAGGGGCGCATCCGCGAGGCCAACCCGCCGGCCGAACGCCTGCTTGGCGGCGCACCGCTGATCGGCCGCCCCCTGGCCGCAGCCCTGGCCCCGCTGCTGGGCGAGGCCGGGGCCAGCGCGGCCCAGCTCACCGGCGAGCTCAACAACCGCCGCTGGCACTGCGAGGGAGCCGATGGCGACACCCGCCACATCGAGCTATCGGCCACCCCGCTGCATGGCGAAGCCCGCGGCGAAAGCGGCGGCGTCTACCTGATCCTGAAGGACGTCAGCGATCTGGTCGCCGCCGAGCAGCGGCGCCTGGTCTCCAGCCGGGTCAAGGACATCCACCGTACCGGCAAGGTGCTGACTCATGACCTCTCCAACCTGCTGATTGGCGCCCAGGCCCACCTGCAGAAAATCCGCCCGCAACTGCCGGAAGGCGCTGCCCTGCAATCGGCGACGGCGGTGGACACGGCCTTGGCCGGCATTCGCGACATGCTGCAGCAGGTCGGCGGCGGCTCCCAGTTCGGCACCCCGCTGCTGCAGCCAGAAAACCTTGGCGACCTGCTGCGCCGCGCCGTCTCCATCTGCGAAGCCGCGGCGGAGCAGACCGCGGTGCGGCTGTGCCTGAACTTCAGCGACGACTCCCGGGTGGAAGTGGACCGCAGCCAGATGATCCGCGTGTTCACCAACCTGATCCGCAACGCCATCCGCGCCAGCCGGCCCGGCGGCAAGATTTGGGTCAGCGTGGCGAAGCAGGGCGCCGGCTACGA
This sequence comes from Rhodocyclaceae bacterium, assembly GCA_036518635.1. GTDB lineage: Bacteria > Pseudomonadota > Gammaproteobacteria > Burkholderiales > Rhodocyclaceae > AWTP1-18. Next base: position 3,136 of record DATDMT010000122.1, read on the forward strand.
CATCCAGATCGAGGACGAAGGCCACGGCATGAGCGAAGCCGAGATCGCCGCCGCCTTCGACCCGGGCTTTTCCACCAAGGGCGAGGGCAAGGGCGGCCTCGGCCTGGCCATCAGCTACCTGATGGTGGATGCCCACGGCGGCCAACTCGAACTCAGCCCGCGCAGCGGCGAGCCTGGCCTCTGCGCCCGCATCTGGCTGCCTGAGGCGCGGTTCGCCAGCGCCGCCCTGGCCGCCTACGCCCATCAGACGGTGATCGTCGCCTCGAGCGATCCAGGCCTGGCGGCGGCCGTGGCCGCGCGCCTGGAAGCCGATGCCGGCTGCACCGTCGCCGAGGCCCTGTGCCTGGAGGAAGTGGAGGCCATCCTGGCGGAGGAAGACGACTGGCAGACCCTGCTGCTCGACCCGGCCGAGGACGCCGCCGCCTGGGGCAAGGCCCTGGCCGGGCGGATCGCCATCGCCGCCATCCCGGCCGATCTTGCGGGAACCGCATAGCAAGCGCTTAAGCATCTACAATGCGGGCCTCCCTGAGGAACCCCGATGAGCCAGCCGCAGGACAACCCCGAAGCACTCGAAGCCCAGCAGATGGACGCCGACGTCCAGGCGGCGCTGCATCTGATCCAGGACCTGCTGGCGCGGCAGAAGCGGGTGGCCGGGCTGGTGCATCGCCAGGAGGACTGGCGGCGCCACGACCTGGTGGAAAACCTGGTGCACAAGCAGCAACTGGCGGAACTGGAGGCGCAGCTCAAGACCATGTCGGCCGGGCTGATCGCCCACATCCTCGAAGCCCTGCCCCAGGATGACGGCGTCATCGTTTGGGAGCTGGTGTCCGCCGAACGGGGCGACGAAATCCTCGACGAGCTTTCCGATGCGGTCCGCGAAACCCTGGTCCGCACCCAGCCGATACCGAAGAAGCCGATAATGCTCAACGCCTTCGAACTGCACAACGGCCGCCTGCGCCAGATTCCCGTCGAAAGCCGCGAGGAGCTGGCCGCCACCAAGCCGATCTGGGTGGACCTGATCGCCCCCTCGGCCATGGAGCGGGCCTGGATCGCGGAAATCTTCGAACTCAAGCTGCCGGACACCGACGACCTCACCGACCTGGAAGAATCCGCCCGCTTCTACATCGAGGAAAACGGCGAAGTGCACCTGCACTCCGATTTCCTGCTGGACAAGGAAGACGAGTCGCGCAACGTCGCGGTGGCCTTCATCCTCCACCGCAACATCCTGTTCTCGGTGCGCGACGAGGAACTCCCGGTGTTCCGCCTGCAGCGCCTGCGGGCGCGGATCCAACCGGGCTACGTATCCGAAGGCAAGGACGTGCTGCTGGACCTCTACGCCGCCGACGTCGAATACTCCGCCGATGCGCTGGAGGACGTCTACGCCGAGCTGGAAAACGTCGGCAAGAAGGTGCTCTCGCCCCACGTCACCGACGATGAAGCCGCCAACATCCTGGCCGACATCGCCCAGGAGGAAGACCTCAACGGCCGCATCCGCCGCAACGTGCTGGACACCCGCCGCGCCGTCTCCTTCCTGCTGCGCAGCCGCCTGCTGTCGCCCGACCAGCAGGACGACGCGCGCCAGATCCTGCGCGACATCGAATCCCTCGACGGCCACACCGCCTACATCTTCAGCAAGATCAACTTCCTGATGGACGCCACCGTCGGCTTCATAAACATCAACCAGAACCAGCGGGTGTCGAAGCTGACCACCATCAGCGTGGTGTTCATGCCGATCAACATCCTCGCCGGCATCGGCGGCATGTCGGAATTTTCGATGATGACCCAGGGCATCCCCTGGCCGCTGGCCTACGGCAGCTTCACCGTCGGCATGAGCCTGGTGGGTTGGTTTACCTACGTCGCCCTGCGCCACTACGAACAGCGCAAGGCAAGGCGCAATCTGGAATCGCGCCAGATTCGCAAGAACTAGGCGCCGCAGTTACGGGCGCCTGGGCTGCGCTCAACGGCCGAGCACGTCCTTGCGGGTGCTTTCAGCAATCGCCGCCGCCTCGGCGATCAGCGCATCCGGCACGTCCAGCTCACGCAGCGTCGCGCCGAGGTTTTCCATCACCGCGTCGAAGTGGATGTCGGACAGGCCCTGCTTCACCAGATGGGCATGGCCGCGGCGCATGTCGGCGCCGCTGTAGTGGTTCGGCCCGCCCA
>DATDMT010000123.1:0-4995 GCA_036518635.1 Rhodocyclaceae bacterium
GCCATGCGCAGGGTGTCGACGACGCCGCTGGTGATCTTCACCAGGGGCTCGCGGCCGATCAGGCTGAATTCGTAGTTGATGAAGCCCACGTCGAAGGCCGCGTTGTGGATCACCAGCTCGCCACCCTCGATGAATTCGATGAACTCTTCGACGATGTCGGCGAAGCGCGGCTTGTCGGCAAGGAATTCCGCAGTCAGGCCGTGCACCGCCTGGGCACCGGCGTCGATCTCCCGCTCCGGGTTCAGGTAACGGTGGAAACGGCGGCCGGTGAGCTTGCGACCGACCATTTCGACCGCACCGATTTCGATGACGCGGTGGCCGTTCTGCCATTCGATGCCGGTGGTTTCGGTATCGAAAACAATCTGCCTGGCGCTCATCGCCCTGCCCTCGCCTGGTCCACGCCGCGCCGCGCCAGGGCGTCGGCCCGTTCGTTTTCCGGGTGGCCGTTGTGGCCGCGCACCCAGAGCCATTCGATCTTGTGCTTGGCGGCTTCGCTATCCAAGGCCTGCCACAGGTCCACGTTCTTCACTGGGGATTTGTCGGCGGTCTTCCAGCCGCGCCGCTTCCAGCCGACGATCCATTCGCTGATGCCCTTCTGCACATATTGCGAATCGGTATGGACGCGGGCCTGCACTGGGCGCTTCAGGGCGCGCAGTGCCTCGATCACCGCCATAAGCTCCATGCGGTTGTTGGTGGTGGCGAGTTCGCCACCGAAGAGTTCTTTCTCGGTGCCGCCCATGCGCAGGATGGCGCCCCAGCCGCCGGGACCGGGGTTGCCGCTGCAGGCGCCGTCGGTGTAGATGTCGATGATTTCTTCAGTCATTCAATTGCCTTCCTCCCATCCTCCTCCCCGAGGGAAGAGGTGATGATTGTTCGCCGCTAGGCGGCTCCGTGTGTTGGCTGCACCGCCCTTGGGGCGGCCCGGCCGGCGGTGCTAATTCGTTTCGTTTCGTTGTGTCACGGTGACCATCGCCTTGGCGCGAGCCTTGCGGTCGTGCCAGGCGGGGGTGATGAGGCGCAAGCCGTGTTGCCGCTTGATCGCCTGCATGATGTAGACGGCGCCGGCGAAGGGCCACCAGCGGTCGCCGGCGGATTCCATGAAACCGAAGCGGCGCAGCCAGCGCTCCTGGCGCACCGCCGGGGCATAGCAGCCGAAGGCGCCGGCACGGGTTTCGAAGCCGAGCAGGGTGAACCAGTCCTTCAGGCGCGGCACGCTGATATAGCGGCCGACGAAGGGCGCCGCGTCGCGCCGGCTGATCTGGCGCTTGGCGCCCCACAGGCTAAAGGGGTTGAAGCCGGTGACCACCGCCTGGCCTTCCGGCACCAGCACCCGCTCCACTTCGCGCAGCACCTGGTGCGGATTGACGTCGAACTCCAGCACGTGGGGCAGCACCACCAAATCGACGCTGTTGCTGGCGAAGGGCAGATGGTGCACGTCGGCGCGCACCTCCTCAACGCCTTCGGTGCCGCAGCGGATGCGGAAGGGCATGCGGTTGGCACGCAGCAGGTCCACCTCGGGCAGGCCGATCTGCACCGCATTGAAGCCGAACACGTCGGCCAGCAGCAGGTCGTGCTTGGTCCGTTCCCATTCGAGAACGTATTGCCCCTGGGGGGTTTCGAGCCAGTCGTGGAAGCCCTGGATTGACATGGTTGCCTGAATCGCGAGAATGGGGCGAATCCTACCTTCGAATCGGGTCGATCATGGAAGTCCTGCCCCTGCGGGCCTTTGCCGACAACTACATCTGGGCGCTGCGCGAAAACGGCTGCGTCGCGGTGGTAGACCCGGGCGAAGCCGGCCCGGTGCTGCGCCACCTGGAATCCAGCGGCGACAAGCTGGCGGCGATCCTGCTGACACACCACCACGACGACCACGTCGGCGGCACCGCGGAACTGCTGGGCCATACCGCCGTGCCGGTATACGGCCCGGACCGGGAGGAAATCCCCTTCCTCACCCACCCGCTGCACGACGGCGAACAGGTGGAACTGGCCTGGATGGAAGGCGACTTCCAGGTCATGCAACTGCCCGGCCACACCTTCGGCCACCTCGCCTATTACCGGCCGGGCATGGTGTTCTGCGGCGACGTGCTGTTCAACCTCGGCTGCGGGCGGATTTTCGAAAGCACCATGGACGCGATGTGGCTCTCCCTGCAGGCGCTGGCGGCGCTGCCGGCCGACACCCGGGTGTATTGCGCCCACGAATACACCTACCTCAACCTGCCCTTCGCCCTGGCGGTGGAGCCGGGCAACCCGGCGCTGCAGGCGCGCGCCGCCCAGTTGCGGCCGATGATCGCCGCCGGCCAGGCCACCGTGCCGACCACCCTGGCGGCGGAACTGGCGACCAATCCCTTCCTCCGTTGCCACGAGCCGGAAGTGATCGCCAGCGCCAGCCGACACGCCGGCCACGCCCTGCAACAGCCGGACCAAGTGTTCGCCGCCCTGCGCGAGTGGCGCAACACCTTCAAGCCCCTGGCCGAGCAGTGACGGCCGCAGTCAGCCGCACCGGCAAGCGGGCGCCGGCGCGGCCTGGCTTGGCGCCTGGCGTGCGCCCGGTCACGCCGTCGAATTGACCGGCCGCCCCCCCTCCGCTACCATCCGGCCCACTATGCAGCGCAGGCTCACGCTTCGCGCACGCCTGCGTGCGCTACTCGGTATTTTTCTATTGTCGGCCCTGGGCCTGCTGCCATCGGCACGCGCCGAAGTGGCTGCCAAGCCGGTGGACACCCAGCTCCAGCTCAGCCCCCGGCTCAACGTCGAACTGCCCGCCGCCCCCAGCGTGACGGTGCCGGCCAACGACGACCTGCCGCCGATTGCCACCATCGATCTGACGGCGCCGCCCAAGGACTTGTGGCAGCGGATGCGCAACGGCTTCGCCATGCCCGATCTGGACAGCCCGCTGGTGGCCGAGCGCCAGGCCTACTACCTGAACCGCCCGGAAATGCTGAAAATCATGATTCAGCGCAGCCGGCGCTATATGTTCCATATCGTCGGCGAGCTGGAAAAGCGCGGCATGCCGGCCGAGCTGGCGCTGCTGCCGATGGTGGAAAGCGCCTTCAACCCCCTGGCCCAATCGCCGGCCAAGGCCATGGGCATCTGGCAGTTCATCCCCTCCACCGGGCGCAACTACAACCTGACGCAAAACTGGTGGCTGGACCAGCGCCGCGACATCATCGCCTCGACCACCGCCGCCCTGGATTACCTGCAATACATTTACGAGATGCACGGCGACTGGCACCTCGCCCTGGCCTCCTACAACTGGGGCGAGAACGCGGTGGGCAAGGCCATCGCCCGCAACAAGGCGAAGGGCCTGCCTACCGACTACAGCAGCCTGACCATGCCCGGCGAGACGCGCTATTACGTGCCCAAGCTGCAGGCGCTGAAGAACATCATCGCCAATCCGGAGCTGTTCGGCATCAAGCTCGACTCGATCGCCAACAAGGCCTATTTCGAACAGGTGGACATGCCCGCCACCATGGATGTGGCCACCGCCGCCAAGCTGGCGGAAATTCCGGTGAACGAATTCCTCGCCCTGAACCCTGCCTACAGCCGGCCGCTGATGCCGGACAACGGCAACTCGACCCTGGTGCTGCCGGCCGACAAGATCGACGTGTTCCAGGCCAACGTGCTGCGCTACGAAAAAGAGGACAAGCCCCTCGCTCTGTGGCGCACCGAAACCCTGAAGAAGGGTGAAAAACTCGACACCCTGGCGGCCCGCCACGGCATCACCCTGGCGCGGCTGAAGCAGATCAACGGCATCGGCCCGCGCACCAAGCTGCGCCCGGGAACCAATCTGCTGGTGCCCGGCAAGGGCGCCACCGCGGCTATGGTGATGGCCAGCCTGCCGGCGATGCCGCAGGAAGCCGCGCCGGCGGTGCGCGGCAAGGGCAAGCACCGGGGCGCAGCGGTGAAGGGCAAGACCAGGGGCAAGGCGGTAAGCCGGCCCCATGGCAAGCCGGTCAAGGGCAAAGTGGTGAAGGGCGGCAAGGCGGCCAAGAAGCCGGCCGCCAAACCGAAAAAGCACTGACCCGCCGTCAGCGGTACAAGTGGCAGCGCACCACCTGCGTTGCCGAGATGCGCGTCTCCCCCGGATAAGTCACCCGACACTCCTCCATCGCCCGCGGGCAGCGCGGATGGAAATGGCAACCCGTCGGCGGATTCGACGGCGAAGGCTGTTCGCCGCCTACCGTCAGCACTTCGCCACGCTCGCCATCCAGCCGCGGCACGGCCGCGATCAGCGCCGCCGTATAGGGGTGCTTGGGGGTGCGCAGGATTTCATCGGCGCTGCCGGTCTCGACGATGCGCCCGAGGTACATCACCGCCACCTCGTGGGCCAGGTAGTCCACCACCGCGATGTTGTGGGTGATAAACAGGTAGGCTAGGCCGAGGCGGGCTTGCAATTCCTTCAGCAGATTGAGGATCTGCGCCTGCACCGAGACATCCAGGGCGCTGGTCGGCTCGTCGCAGATCAGCAATTGCGGATTGGCCGCCAGGGAGCGAGCGATGGCAATGCGCTGGCGCTGGCCGCCGGAGAATTCATGGGGGAAGCGGGTCGCCATTTCCGGCGAGAGACCCACCTGCTGCATCAGTTCGACGACGCGCGTATCAGGCTTGCCCGCCAGCTTCAGCGCCAGCATGCCCTCGGCAATGATCTCGCCGACGCGCATGCGCGGATTGAGGGAACCGAAAGGGTCCTGGAACACCATCTGCATGCCGGCCCGGGCAGCGCGCAGATCGCCGCCCTTGAGACCCACCAGCTCGCGCTCGCGGAAGCGCACGCTGCCACCGTCGGGCGGGATCAGATGCAGCAGCGCCTTGCCCGCCGTGGTCTTGCCGCAACCGGACTCGCCCACCAGAGCCAGGGTGCGGCCGCTGGGCAGTTGCAGGGACACGCCGTCCACCGCCTTCACATGGCCGACGGTGCGTTGCAGGATGCCGCGGCGGATGGGGAAATGGACCTTGAGGTTCTGCACTTCCAGCAAGGGTGCCGACGGTGTGGCA
>DATDMT010000124.1:0-7177 GCA_036518635.1 Rhodocyclaceae bacterium
ACTCCTCCGTCGGCACCAGCGGCGCCACCAACATCGGCTTCTCGCTGTTCAATTCCAGCCAAAGCAAGCTGATCACGCTGGCGCTGAATGCCTCCGAGGCTGACACCAAGGTCAAGAGCATCGCCAGCCCCAAGGTACTGACTAAGGATTCGGTGGCGGCCTCGCTGAACTACACCAAGACCTTCACCCCGCCGACCACTTATCTCGCCAACGGCCAGCCCTATCAGCCGCCCGCATCCCACGGCACCATCGGTCTCAGCGTCACGCCGAAGATCATGAAGGACAGCAAGGTCCAGATGCAGCTAACAGTCAATGGCGACAGCAACGATGACCCGACCATTCAGCAGACCCGGACCGTCACGTCGACGGTGGTGGTCGAAAACGGCGGCACGGTGGTGCTGGGCGGCCTCTACATCCAGGCCGACTCCCTGAATGAAGATCGCGTCCCGTTCTTCGGCGACCTGCCCTACGTCGGCTTCCTGTTCAAGAACAAGGCGACCAAGACCAGCAAATCCGAACTGCTGGTGTTCATCACGCCGCGCATCGTGACCGACGACCTCACCCTGCAATAAGAGTGTCGCCTGTCTTCCGGGTCGGCCTGATGGGGGCCGGCAAAACGACGGTGGGCCGAATGCTGGCCAAACGTCTGAAATCCCGGTTCGTGGATGCCGACCACGAGATCGAAGCCCGAACCGGGGTGCCCATTCCGACGATATTCGAAATCGAGGGCGAGGACGGCTTCCGCCGTCGTGAAGCCCAGGTCATCGACGAACTCACCCGCGAATCCGATCTGGTGCTGGCCACCGGCGGCGGCGCGGTACTAGCGGAGGCCAATCGCCGTTGCCTGCACGAGCGCGGCCGGGTCGTCTATCTCTGCGCCACGCCGGAAACCCTCTACGAACGCACCCGTTCCGATCGCGGCCGGCCGCTGCTGCAAGTGGAGGATCGTCTGGCAAAATTGCAGGCCTTGCACGCCCAACGCGATCCGCTCTACCGGGAAACCGCCCACCTAATCGTCCAGGTGGGCCATACCCAGGCATCGCAGGTGGTGCGCCAAATCCTCCAGGCCTTGCAGTCCCCATGCGCGAATTGATCGTCTCCCTTGCCGAACGCAGCTATCCGATCTTGATTGGCCCCGCCCTGCTGTCCCGTGCCGACCTGATCCTGCCGGCGCTGGTAACAAAGCGGGCGGTGATCGTCAGCAACACCACCGTCGCCCCGCTCTATCTCGACGCCCTGGCCGGGCCGCTGGAAGCCGCCGGGGTCAAGTTGACCAAGGTCATCCTGCCGGACGGCGAGGCCTACAAGAACGCCGAGACCCTGGGCCTGATCTACGACGCCATGCTGCGGGAGCGCTGCGACCGCAGCACCACGGTAATCGCCCTCGGCGGCGGTGTGGTCGGCGACATGGCGGGCTATGCGGCCGCCACCTACCAGCGCGGCGTGCCCTTCATCCAGGTGCCGACGACGCTGCTGTCCCAGGTGGATTCCTCCGTCGGCGGCAAGACCGGGATCAACCATCCCCTCGGCAAGAACATGATCGGCGCCTTCTGGCAGCCGCGCCTGGTACTGGCCGACACCGACACCCTGCGCACCCTGCCGGCCCGGGAGCTGCCTGCCGGCATGGCCGAGGTGATCAAGTACGGCCTGATCCGCGACCTGCCCTTCCTCGAATGGATCGAGGCAAATATCGACGCCCTGATGGCCTGCGATGCCACGGCCCTGACCCACGCCATCGAACGGGCGTGCGCCAACAAGGCTGAGGTGGTGGCCGGCGACGAGCGTGAAACCGCCAAGGACGGCGGCCGCGCCCTGCTGAACCTGGGCCACACCTTCGGCCACGCCATCGAAGCCGGCCTCGGCTACGGCGAATGGCTCCACGGCGAAGCGGTCGGCGCCGGCACGGTGATGGCCGCAGAACTCTCCCGCCGCCTCGGCTGGCTCAGCGACGCCGATGTTGAACGCATCAAGCAGCTACTGTCGAAGGCCAAGCTGCCGATCGCCGGACCAGACCTCGGCGCCGAGCGCTATTTCGACCTGATGGGCCACGATAAGAAGGTCATCGCCGGCAAGCTGCGCCTGGTGCTGTTGAAGCGCATCGGCGAAGCCATCACCTATGGCGACGCGCCGCGGGACGAAATCCTCGCCAGCATCGCCGCCTGCTGCCGTGGCTGAGCCGGCCAGCTACGCCGTCAGCGAAATCAACTCCCGCGGCCGCCGCATCGCCGAGCCGCGGCCCAAGGCACGCAGCGAGTTCCAGCGCGACCGCGACCGGATCATCCACTCCACCGCCTTCCGTCGCCTGGAGTACAAGACCCAAGTCTTCATCAATCACGAAGGCGACCTGTTCCGTACCCGCCTCACCCACTCCATCGAAGTGGCCCAGATGGCGCGCACCATCGCCCGCGCCCTGGGCCTCAACGACGAGCTGACCGAAGCCATCGCCCTGGCCCACGACCTGGGCCACACCCCTTTCGGCCATGCCGGGCAGGACGCATTGAACGACTGCATGAAGCCCTTCGGCGGCTTCGAGCACAATCTCCAGTCGCTGCGCACCGTCGATCTGCTGGAGGAGCGCTACGGCGCCTTCGACGGCCTCAACCTGATGTACGAGACCCGTGAAGGCATCCTCAAGCACTGCTCTCCGGTCAATGCCCGCCTGCTCGGCGATCTTGGCGAACGCTTTCTCAAAGACCAGCGGCCCTCCCTGGAAGCGCAGATCTGCAACCTGGCCGACGAGATCGCCTACAACAACCACGACGTGGACGACGGCCTGCGCTCCGGCATCTTGACCCTTGAGCAACTGGATCAGGTCTCCCTGTTCGCCCGCCACCGCGCCGCCGCCCTGGCCGAATACCCGGCCATAGCCGGCCGCCGCTTGGTCAGCGAAACCATCCGCCGCATGATCGACACCCTGGTCACCGATCTGCTGGCCGAATCCAGCCGGCGCATTGCCACGGCCGGCATTACCAACCTCGCCGCGATCCATCAGGCGCCGGTGCTGATCGCCTTCTCGCCGGCCATGGCGGAGGAAAACCGCCAGCTCAAGCGCTTCCTCCACGAGCATCTGTACCGCCACTACCAGGTGCTGCGCATGACCAACAAGGCCCAGCGCATCATCGGCGAACTATTCAGCACCTTCATGGCCGATCCGCGCCTGCTGCCGCCGCAATACCAGGCCATGGCCAAGGGCGATCACGCCGCGGCCGATACCGCCCATCCGGCGGCCCGTGCCGTAGCCGACTACATCGCCGGCATGACCGACCGCTACGCGATGAAAGAGCACCGCCGCCTGTTCGCCGTGGGCGAGATTTGACTCTGCTTTAGCCATAGCCGTCAGAGTCACGGAAGCTATTGAACTCACAGGCATTCGCAGTTATATTTCCGAGTTCGCCCTTAGAGGATGGTCCAAGGCCGGGGAGCATTTTGCCCCCGGCTTTTTTGCCGACCGCGCGCGGACCCGGGCCCGGGACGTTAGCGCCTGATTTTCAAGGAAAAATCTGATGGATCTGCCGAGCCGACAGGGTCTTTACGACCCTGCCCAAGAACATGACGCCTGTGGCGTCGGTTTTGTCGCCCATATCAAGAACAAGAAAAGCCACACCATTGTCGAGCAGGGTTTGGCGATCCTGAAAAACCTCGAACATCGTGGGGCTACCGGTTACGACCCCAAGCTGGGCGACGGTGCCGGCATCCTGATTCAACTGCCCGACGCCTTCCTCCGCGCCGAGGCCACCAAACTCGGCATCAAGCTGCCGGCGGAAGGCGGCTACGCCTGCGGCATCGTCTTCCTGCCCCAGTCGGCCAACGGTCGTGCCGCCTGTGAATCGGCCTTCGCCCGCATCGTCGGCGAAGAAGGCCAGGTCTTCCTCGGCTGGCGCGATGTCCCCCGCGACAGCAGCGGCCTGGCCGATGCCGCCCGCGAAATCGAACCGAACATCCGCCAGATCTTCATCGGCCGCGGCGAGACCACCGCCGACCAGAACGCCTTCGAGCGCAAGCTGTTCGTCATCCGCAAGCGCGTCGAGCATGAGGTGCGCCGCCTGAACATCGCCGACAAGAAGATGTTCTACGTGCCCTCCTTGTCCTCGCGCACCATCGTCTACAAGGGCATGCTGCTCTCCTGGCAGGTCGGCGAATACTTCCTCGACTTGAAGGATGCCCGCCTGGCCTCGGCCCTGGCCCTGGTGCACCAGCGCTTCTCGACCAACACCTTCCCCACCTGGGATCTGGCCCACCCCTTCCGCATGATCGCCCACAACGGCGAAATCAACACCGTGCGCGGCAACGTGAACTGGATGGCGGCCCGCCAGAAGGCAATGGTCTCCAGCCTGCTGGGCGACGACCTGGACAAGCTTTGGCCGCTGATCGCCGAAGGCCAGTCGGACTCCGCCTGCTTCGACAACGCCCTGGAACTGTTGGTGGCCGGCGGCTACCCGCTGGCCCACGCGATGATGATGCTGATCCCCGAAGCCTGGGCCGGCAATCCGCTGATGGACGAAGCCCGCCGCTCCTTCTACGAGTTCCACGCCCCGGTGATGGAACCCTGGGACGGCCCCGCCGCCGTAGCCTTCACCGACGGCCGCCAGATCGGCGCCACGCTGGATCGCAACGGTCTGCGCCCCGCCCGCTACCTGATTACCGAGGACGACATCGTCATGATGGCGTCGGAAATGGGCGTGCTGACCTTCCCCGAGAAGAAGATCGTCAAGAAGTGGCGCCTGCAGCCGGGCAAGATGTTCCTGATCGATCTGGAACAGGGCCGCATCATCGACGACGCCGAGCTGAAGACCAAGATCTCCACCTCCGAGCCCTTCGACAAGTACGTCGCCGAATCGCGCCTGTTCCTCGCCGACATGCCCGCGCCGAAGAGCGTGGTGTCCCTCGGCGCCGGCCTGCTCGATACCCAGCAGGCCTTCGGCTACACCCAGGAAGACATCAAGTTCGTCCTCGAACCGATGACCGCCCAGGGCGAGGAAGCCACCGGCTCCATGGGCAACGACAACGCCCTGCCGGTGCTGTCGGCCAAGAACAAGCAGCTCTACGTCTACTTCAAGCAGCTCTTCGCCCAGGTGACCAATCCGCCGATCGACCCGATCCGCGAAGAGATCGTCATGTCCCTGACCAGCTTCATCGGCCCCAAGCCGAACCTGCTGGGCATCGCCAACGTCGATGAGCCGCTCACCCCACGCCTGGAAGTGCATCAGCCGGTGCTGCTGGAAGACGACATCGCCCGCTTGCGCGGCATCGAAAAGCTGACCCAGGGCAAGTTCAAGTCCCTGGTGCTGGACATCAGCTACCCGGTAGCCCAGGGCGCCGCCGGCTGCGAAGCCGCGCTGCAGGCCCTCTGCGCCGCCGCCGAGGCCTCGGTGGCCGACGGCTACAACATCGTCATCCTTTCCGACCGGGCGGTGAATCGCGAGCGCGTCGCCATTCCGGCGCTGCTCGCCTGCGCCGCCGTGCATCACCACCTGGTCAAGAAGGGCCTGCGCACCAGCACCGGCCTGGTGGTGGATTCCGGTTCGGTCCGCGAGACCCACCACTTCGCCCTCCTCGCCGGTTACGGCGCCGAGGCCGTCTGCGCCTGGCTGGCCCTGGAGACCATCAAGGACCTGGCCGGCAAGGACTACAAGGACGCCCAGAAGAAGTTCGTCAAGGCCGTCGGCAAGGGCCTCAACAAGGTGATGTCGAAGATGGGCATCTCCACCTACCAGTCCTATTGCGGCGCCCAGATCTTCGAAGCCATCGGCCTTTCCTCCGCCTTCGTCGCCAAGTACTTCGCCGGCACCGCCAGCCAGGTGGAAGGCATCGGCTTGAAGGAAGTCGCCGAGGAAGCCGTGCGCACCCACCAGGCGGCCTTCTCCGCCGACCCGGTGCTGGCCGACGAGCTGGATGCGGGCGGCGAGTACGCCTACCGCGTCCGCGGTGAGGACCACATGTGGACCCCGGACACCATCGCCAAGCTGCAGCACGCCACCCGCTCCGGCAAGTACGACACCTACAAGGAATACGCCAAGCTGATCAACGACCAGACCAAGCGCCACATGACGCTGCGCGGCTTGTTCGAGATCAAGGCCGCCGGCCCCGCCGTGCCCCTGGAGGAAGTCGAATCCGCCAAGGAAATCGTCAAGCGCTTCGCCACCGGCGCCATGTCCCTCGGCTCGATTTCCACCGAGGCCCACAGCACCCTGGCCATCGCCATGAACCGCATCGGCGGCAAGTCCAACACCGGTGAGGGCGGCGAGGACCCGATGCGCTTCAAGCCGGTCAAGGCCGGCCAGAGCGTCGCCGACGTGGTCGGCAAGAGCCGCATCGAGCGCGACCTGCCGCTGAAGGCCGGCGACTCCCTGCGCTCGGCGATCAAGCAGGTGGCCTCGGGCCGTTTCGGCGTCACTGCCGAATACCTGGCCAACGCCGACCAGATCCAGATCAAGATGGCCCAGGGCGCCAAGCCCGGCGAAGGCGGCCAGCTGCCCGGCCACAAGGTTTCCGAGTACATCGGTTTCCTGCGCCACTCGGTCCCCGGCGTCGGCCTGATTTCGCCGCCGCCCCACCACGACATCTACTCCATCGAGGATCTGGCGCAACTGATCCACGACCTGAAGAACGCCAACCCGACCGCCAGCATCTCGGTCAAGCTGGTCTCCGAAGTCGGCGTGGGTACCGTGGCTGCCGGCGTCTCCAAGGCCAAGGCCGACCACGTGGTGATCGCCGGCCATGACGGCGGCACCGGCGCCTCGCCGATCTCCTCGATCAAGCATGCCGGCACCCCCTGGGAACTCGGCCTCGCCGAGACCCAGCAGACCCTGGTGCTGAACCGCCTGCGCGGTCGCGTCCGCGTCCAGGCCGACGGCCAGATGAAGACCGGCCGCGACGTGCTGATCGGCGCCCTGCTCGGCGCCGACGAGTTCGGCTTCGCCACCGCCCCCCTGGTGGTCGAAGGCTGCATCATGATGCGCAAGTGCCACCTCAACACCTGCCCGGTCGGCGTCGCCACGCAGGACCCGGTGCTGCGCCAGCGCTTCAGCGGCCAGCCCGAGCACGTGGTGAACTACTTCTTCTTCGTCGCCGAGGAAGTCCGCGAACTTATGGCCAGCATCGGCATCCGCAAGTTCGACGACCTGATCGGCCGTGCCGACCTGCTCGACATGCGCCAGGGCATCGAACACTGGAAGGC
>DATDMT010000125.1:0-12294 GCA_036518635.1 Rhodocyclaceae bacterium
GCCGACCTATCCCATGTACCCGGCGACCCGGCCATGGGGCAGCTACTCTCCTGGTGCCTCAGTGGCCAAGCCGACGCCGACGAGCGGCGCCGCTTCGCCACCCTGTGGCAGGCGCGGGTGGCCAGCATCCTGCTGAATCACGCCGACGACCCCGAGGTGTTCGTGATCCGGCCGGTAATGAGCTAAGAGCCTATTTCAGTAGGTGGAGTGGTGTGCGCCGGAGTGGAATCGGGATGGGATGCAAGGCGCAGGGGCGCAGCGATGTTAGACACCTCGCAAGCCCCTGCAACGCGGCAGACCGCCCGATTACGCCCGGCCCGAGGGGTTGTGGCCAGAACACCAGACTCAAATCCATGACAGCCGTTATCGGGCCGCAACGCATGCCGCTCTGCCTACTGAAATAGGCTCTAAATCCATCGGTAGAGTGGGGGCGGCTGGCGCGGGGCTGGCCGCTATAATCACGTCCATCCCGCATTTCGCCCTGCCCCCGTGAATCCCGATCTTTCCCTGCTCCAGGCCTACCCCTTCGAAAAACTCCGGCGCCTCTTCGCCGATGTGACGCCGGCCCCCGGCCTGCGGGAGATCAAGCTCTCCATCGGCGAGCCGCAGCACGACACGCCGCCCTTCATCATGCGTGCCCTGGCCGACAACCTGGCCGGGCTGGCCAACTACCCCGCCACCCTCGGTGGCGAGCCGCTGCGCCAGGCCATCGCCGCCTGGATCGGCCGCCGCTATTCGATTCCCGCCCCCGATGCCGCCAGCCAGGTGCTGCCGGTGCTGGGCTCCCGCGAGGCCCTGTTCGCCTTCGCCCAGGCCGTCGTGGACCGCAGCAAGCCCGACGCCCTGGTGCTCTGCCCCAACCCCTTCTACCAAATCTACGAAGGCGCGGCCCTGCTCGCCGGCGCCCGCCCGCGCTACGTGAACACCCTGCCGGAAACCGGGTTCGAGATGGACTGGGATTCGGTCTCTGATGAAGAATGGGCGCGGGTACAACTGGTCTATCTCTGCTCCCCGGGCAACCCCACCGGCAAGGTGGCCAGCCTGGAGAGTTGGCGCCGCCTGTTCGAACTCTCCGACCGCTACGGCTTCGTCATCGCCTCCGACGAGTGCTACTCCGAAATCTATTTCGACGAGGCTCATCCGCCACTGGGCGGCCTGGAAGCCGCGCGCAAGCTCGGCCGCGACGACTACCGCAATCTGGTGATGTTCTCCAGCCTGTCGAAGCGCTCCAACGTGCCGGGCCTGCGCTCCGGTTTCGTCGCCGGCGACGCGGCGGTGGTCAAGCAGTTCCTGCTTTACCGCACCTACCACGGCAGCGCCATGGGCGCACCGACCCAGGCTGCTTCCCTCGCCGCCTGGCAGGACGAGGCCCACGTCCGCGACAACCGCCGCCTCTACGCAGAGAAGTTCCGCCTGGTGACGCCGATCATCGCCCACCACCTGGATACCGCCCAACCCGACGCCGGCTTCTACCTGTGGGCGCGGACGCCTATCGCCGACACTGAATTCGCCTGCGAATTGCTGCGCCAGCAGAACGTGGTGGTGGTGCCGGGCAGTTACCTGGCCCGGGAGTCCGGCGGCGTGAACCCGGGCGCCAACTTCATCCGCATCGCCCTCGTGGCCGGCGTCGAGGAATGTCTCGAAGCCGCCCACCGTATCGCCGATTTCTGTCAAAAAATCTAATCTAAAGCTAAGAGAGGAAGCCGCCATGAATGAACTCCAACAGATCATCGAACAAGCCTGGGAAGACCGAACCAACCTGACCCCGGGCAACGCCCCGGCACGCATCGGCGAAGCCGTGGATCACATCCTTGCCGAGCTGGATGCCGGCCAGTTGCGCGTCGCCGAAAAGATCGACGGCGACTGGGTCACCCATCAATGGATCAAGAAGGCCGTGCTGCTGTCCTTCCGTCTGGAAGACAACGTGCTGCAGGATTCCGGCGCGATGCGTTTCTTCGATAAGGTGCAGACCAAGTTCGCCCACTACGACACCCACACCTTCCAGAAGGGCGGCTTCCGCGTCGTGCCGCCGGCCGTGGCCCGTCGCGGCAGCTTCATTGGCAAGGGCGTGGTGCTGATGCCCAGCTACGTGAACATCGGTGCCTACGTCGATGAAAACACCATGGTGGATACCTGGGCCACGGTCGGCTCCTGCGCCCAGATCGGCAAGAACGTGCACCTCTCCGGCGGCGTCGGCATCGGCGGCGTGCTGGAGCCCCTGCAGGCCAACCCCACCATCATCGGCGACAACTGTTTTGTCGGCGCCCGCTCGGAAGTGGTCGAGGGCGTCATCGTCGAGGACAACAGCGTGATCTCGATGGGCGTGTACATCGGCAAGAGCACCAAAATTTACGACCGCGCCACCGGCGAGGTCAGCTACGGCCGCATCCCCGAAGGCTCGGTGGTGGTCAGCGGCAACCTGCCCTCGGCCGACGGCAAGTACAGCCTCTACTGCGCCGTGATCGTCAAGAAGGTGGATGCGCAAACCCGCGCCAAGACCAGCATCAACGAACTGCTGCGGGACTGATAAGAAGCAGAATTAACCACGGGGAGCACAGGAAACGTTAGATTGAACCAACCCCGTGGTTAAGCGTTTTTCACCCAGGAGACCGACATGAGCACGATGATGCGCTTGTTCCAGTTGATGAAGGAAAAGAAGGCCACCGACCTCTTCCTCTCCTCCGGCGCGCCGATCACCATCAAGATGCAGGGCAATTGCGTGCCGGTGAACCAGGCGATCCTCGACGCCAACGGCGTCTACGGCTTGCTGGGCGAAATCCTCACCCCGGAGCAGTTGAAGGAGCTGGAGGAAACCCGCGAGCTCAACACCCGCAAGGGCTACGAGGACGTCGGCATTTTCCGTCTGTCCTGCTTCTTCCAGCGCGGCACGCCGGCCATGGTGGCGCGCTACATCCCGGCCGACATTCCGAAGTTCGACGACCTCAAGCTGCCCGAGGTACTGAAGGACGTGATCATGGAAAAGCGCGGCCTGATCCTGATGGTCGGCGCCACCGGCTCGGGCAAGTCCACGTCGCTGACGTCGATGATCGACTACCGCAACGAGAACGCCGGCGGCCACATCCTGACCCTGGAAGACCCGCTGGAATTCATCTTCAAGAACAAGAAGTCCATCGTCAATCAGCGGGAGGTCGGCACCGACACCAAGGCCTTCCAGACCGCCCTGAAGAACGCCCTGCGCCAGGCCCCGGACGTGATCCTGATCGGCGAAATCCGCGACAAGGACACCATGAGCCAGGCCATCGCCTACGCCCAGTCCGGCCACCTGTGCCTCGCGACCCTGCACGCCAACAACAGCTACCACGCCCTGTCGCGGATCATCAGCTTCTACCCGCTGGACAACCGCCCGGCGCTGCTGGCCGACCTAGGGGTGACGCTCAAGGCGATCATCTCGCAGCGCCTGATCAAGACCCCGGAAGGCGGCCGCGCCGCGGCGGTGGAAGTGATGCTGAACTCGCGCCACATCGCCGAGCTGATCGAAAAGGGCGACATGATGGGTATCAAGGAATCCATGGACAAGAGCATGTCCGAGGGTTCGCAGACCTTCGAGCAAGCCCTCTACAAGCTCTACAAGGCCGGCGTCATCACCCTGGAAGAAGCCACGGCCAACGCCGATTCGGCCAACAACTTCATCTGGCTGGTGAACAACGCCGCCGCCGAGACCGAGAAGAAGCAGGACGCCGCGCCCGCCGTCGACCCGACCGCCGCCGGCGCCTCCTTCTCCGAATTCAAACTGACGATGGGAGAGTAATGAGCCTCGTTCTATCCCTGACCGAGGCCCTGATCGCACGCGCTTCCGTCACCCCGGCCGACGCCGGCTGTCTCGACCTTTTGGGCGCCCGCCTGGCCGCCCTCGGCTTCAAACTGGAACGCATGGATGCCCAGGGCGTTTCGAATCTCTGGGCACGCAGAGGCACCAAGAGCCCGCTGCTGTGCTTCGCCGGCCATACCGACGTGGTGCCGACCGGCCCCGTCGAGAAATGGGCGACGCCGCCCTTCATCCCCACCGTCAAGGATGGCGTGCTCTACGGTCGCGGCGCGGCGGACATGAAATCCTCACTGGCGGCCTTCGTCGTCGCCATCGAGCGCTTCGTCGGCGCCCATCCCGACCATGCCGGTTCCATCGCCCTGCTGCTCACCTCCGACGAGGAAGGCGATGCCGTCGCCGGCACCGTGCATGTGGTGAACACCCTGAAGGCCCGCGGCGAGACCATCGATTGCTGTGTGGTGGGCGAGCCCACCTCCTCCACTCGCTTCGGCGACACCATCAAGAACGGCCGCCGCGGTTCGCTCTCGGCCAAGCTGATCGTCAAGGGCATCCAGGGCCACGTCGCCTATCCGGAGAAGGTGAGGAACCCGATCCACCAGGTGGCGCCGGTGCTGGCCCAACTCGCCGCCGAGCGCTGGGACGAGGGCAACGAATACTTCCCGCCCACCAGCTTCCAGATTTCCAACATCCACGCCGGTACCGGCGCCACCAACGTGGTGCCGGGCACGGTGGAAGTGCTGTGCAACTTCCGCTTCTCCACCGCCAGCAGCGCCGAGAGCCTGCAGGCCCGGGTACACGCGATGCTCGACGCCGCCGGCCTGGAATACGACATCCACTGGACCCTCGGCGGTCGTCCCTTCCTGACGCCCAAGGGCCGCCTGGTGGCAGTGATGAGCGAAGCCATCCGCAAAGCCACCGGCGTGACGCCGGAACTCTCCACCACCGGCGGCACCTCCGACGGCCGCTTCATCGCCGACATCTGCGCCGAGGTAGTCGAGTTCGGCCCGCTCAACGCCACCATCCACAAGCTTGACGAATGCATCGCCGTCGCCGACCTGGAGCCCCTGGCCCAGGCCTACGAAGGCATGCTGGCCGGAATCCTGAATCCATGAGCAACATCACCGACGATCTCTACACCATCCGCGACTGGCTGCGCTGGGCGGTCAGCCATTTCAACAAGGCCGGCCTGTTCTTCGGCCACGGCTGCGACAACGCCTGGGACGAGGCAGTCTGGCTGGTGCTGCACACCCTGCACCTGCCGCCGGCCAAGCTGGAACCCTTTCTCGATGCGCGCCTGACCCACCAGGAACGCAAGGCCGTGCTGAACCTGCTGCAGACCCGCATCGAAAAGCGCATCCCGGCCGCCTACCTGACCCACGAGGCCTGGCTCGGCGACTACCGCTTCTATGTGGACGAGCGGGTGATCGTGCCACGCTCCTACTTCGCCGAACTGCTGCGCGAAGAGCTGTCGCCCTGGGTCACCGATGCCCAGGCCATCGAATCCGCACTCGATCTGTGCACCGGCTCCGGCTGCCTCGCCATCCTGATGGCCGACACCTTCCCCAATGCCGCCATCGACGCCGTGGACATCTCGTCCGACGCGCTGGAAGTGGCCCGCCGCAACCTCACCGACTACGGTCTGGAGGACTTCGTCGAACTGATCCAGTCCGACGTCTTCGACGCCCTGGAAGGCCGCCGCTACGACCTGATCGTCTCCAATCCGCCCTACGTCACCGAGAGCGCCATGGCCGAAATCCCCGCCGAATACCGCCACGAGCCGGCGCTGGCGCTGGTTTCCGGCCCCGAGGGGCTGGACGTGGTGCAACGCATCCTGATGGGCGCGGCCAATCACCTGACCGACCACGGCCAGCTCTTCGTCGAGGTGGGGCACAACGCCGATCTGGTGGAAGCCGCCTGGCCCGACGTGCCCTTCCTCTGGGTCGATGCCCCCAGCGGCGATTCGAAAATCTTCTGCCTCAGCCGCGCCGACCTGCTGGCGCACTTTCCCAACGCCTGACGGCAAAGCGCGCACCTCGCCGTCCGCGGCGGGGCAACTCAGGCTTTACACTTCACGGACCAGGGATATCGCCCAGGCCGCAGCCGCCATGCTGGCCGCCTGCGGCTCACACGTGAGGTTGCGATGATTCAGACAGTACGTTCCGCCGGTTTGAAATTCTTCCGCGGCGGCCATGGCACCGACGATTTCTGGGGCGGCCTGGCGGCCATGCTGGTGGCGCTGCCGGCCTCGATTGCCTTCGGCGTCACCGTCTATTCCTCGATCGGCGCCCAATACGCGGCGGTCGGCGCCCTGGCCGGCATCATCGGCGCGGTGGTGATCGGCCTCCTGGCCGCCACCCTGGGCGGCACCGACCGGCTGATCAGTTCGCCCTGCGCCCCCGCCGCCGCCGTGCTCTCGGCCTTCGCCATCCAACTGACGGCCCAGGGCGTCGAAGCGCCCGTCATCGCCCTGATGCTGACCATGCTCGGCATCCTCACCGGCGGCATCCAGATGCTGCTGGGCTTCGTCGGCGTCGGCCGGCTGATCAAATACATTCCCTATCCGGTGGTCAGCGGCTATCTGTCCGGGGTCGGCCTGATCATCATCGGCAGCCAGATTCCCAAGTTCACCGGCGCCCCTGACGGCTCGCACTGGTGGCAGGTGCTGACTTCCGCCGCGCTGTGGGACTGGCGGGCCATCCTGGTCGGCGCCACCACCATCGCCGTGGCAGTGCTGGCGCCGCGCGTGACGCGCAAAGTGCCGGGAACCATCCTCGGCATTCTCTGCGGCCTGGGCGCCTATTTCGCTCTGGCCAGCCAGGACGAGACGATGCTGCAAATCGTCGGAAACCCCTTGCTGATCGGTTCCCTCAGCGCCGCCGGCGACGGTTTTTTCACCGCCCTGGCGAGCCGCTGGCGCGACATCGGCGATCTGCACCTGTCCCAGGTGGCGGGCCTCTTCGGCAGCGCCCTGACCCTGGCCGCCCTGCTCTCCATCGACACCCTGAAGACCTGCGTAGTGATCGACCAGCTAACGCGTACCCGCCACGATTCAAACCGCGAACTGGTCGCCCAGGGCATCGCCAACGTCGCCTCTTCATCGCTCGGCGGCATCCCCGGCGCCGGCACCATGGGCGCCACCCTGGTCAACATCACCAGCGGCGCCAAGACCCGCGCCTCCGGCGTCATGGAAGGCATGCTGGCGCTGATCACCGCGCTGATCCTCGGATCCTTCATTGCCTGGATTCCGGTCGCCACCCTGGCCGGCGTATTGATCGTGATCGGCGTGCGGATGATCGACCGGGAGCCGCTGCGCTTCATCGAATCCAAGGCCACCGTGTTCGACTTCGCCGTGGTCGTCAGCGTCGTCGTCGTCGCCCTGACCATCGGCCTGATCGCCGCCTCCGCCACCGGCGTGGCGATGGCCATCATCCTCTTCGTCCGCGAGCAGATTGGCGGTTCGGTGGTACGCCACAAGGTCTATGTGAACCAGATGTCCTCCACCTGGTACCGGCCCGAGGCGGAAATGCAAATCCTCGAAAAGAAGGGCGACCAGGCGGTGATCTTCCAGCTCCAGGGCAGCCTGTTCTTCGGCACCACCCAGCAGCTCTACGGCGACCTGGAAGGCGAGATCGCCAAGCGCAGCTTCGTCATCCTCGACCTGAAGCGGGTGCAGTCGGTGGACGTCTCCGCCGCCCATATGCTCTGCCAGGTACGCGACGCCCTCGCCGAGAACAATGCCAGGTTGCTGCTCTCCGGCGTCCGCGAGAACCTGCCGAACGGACGCAACCTGCGCGAATTCCTCGAACAGACCGGCGTGCTGCAGGAAGACGACCCGACCGTGCGCGTCTTCGCCGAGTTGGACGCCGCCATCGAATGGGTCGAGGACCGCATCCTCGGCGAGCAGGAAAGCATGGTGGACGAAGCGCCGCCGATGCAACTTCAGGAAATGGATTTGTTCGCCAACCGCAAGGACGAGACCCTCAAAGACCTGGAAGCGCGGATGATCCAGCGCAGCTACCAGGCCGGCGAGACCGTCTATGCCCAGGGCGCCGCCGGCGACGAAATCTACTGGATTCGTCGCGGCACCATCCGCATCTTCGCCCCCCTCGGCGCCGGCCGCAGCCGGCATATCGCCAGCTTCGGCCGCGGCGACTTCTTCGGCGGCCTGGCCTTCCTCGACGGCCGCCCCCGCGGCAACGACGCCATCGCCCTGAACGACACCGAGGTCTATGTCCTCACCAAGGAGCAGTTCAACCAGTTGGCCGACACCCACAAGAAGCTCGCCTTCAACCTGGTTACCGCCATGGCCCGCACCCTGGCCCTGCGCCTGCGCCACGCCGACAACGAGCTGACCATGCTGCAGGAGTATTGACCGGAGCGGCGGCCTGCTCCGACTGTTTTTTCCCCCTCGTGGATTTACGAAACCTTTGCCGAGCGCGGGCAAATAAGTTTGCTACCATCGACGCAAAGAGTTTGCCGCGCTTTCGATATTTCCGCTCCGGGAATTCCAATAAGAATGCCAGTGATGTTCGGTCCGACCAGGACCCCAAGGGAGAGAAGCTCGGCCTTCCGCTGGGCGTTGGGCGGCCTATTGCTGCTGGCGCTCGGCGGGCGGGCGGCGAACGCCGAACAACCGAGCGTGCCGCTCGCCAGCCGCTTTGAGCCGATCCCGGTGTACGCGATCTACCCGCCGCTCAAGGCGAATGGATCGGCGGACGAGGCCCTCGCCAGCGGGCAGGTCCGCCATGAGAAGTTTTCTATGGCCGCGCCGGCCAGCCAGCCGTGGCGCATCGCCTTCCTCTTCCCGCACCTGAAGGACCCCTACTGGGTCGGCTGCAACTACGGCCTGATCGGTGAAGCCAAGCGGCTCGGCGTGGCAGTCAATGTGTTCACCTCGGACGGCTACGACGATCTGGTGGGACAGTTGCGCCAGATGGACGAGGCCATCGCCGCCAAATACGACGCCATCGTCTTGTCGCCGCTGAGCTTGACCGCCAACAACGCCTCGATTGCCAAGGCGCGGGCGGCGGGCATTCCCGTGTTCGAGCTGGCCAATGACAGCACCAGCCCCGACCTCACCGTCAAGGTGACGACCTCGCTCAAGGGCATGGGCTCCGAAGCGCTGGACTGGGTCGTTCGCGACGCCCAGAAGCGCGGCCTGAAGACCATCAATATCGCCCTGCTGCCCGGCCCAGAAGACGCCGGCTGGGTCAAGGGTGAAGTCGCAGGCACTCGCGAAGCGGCGCGCAAGGCGCCGATCAAGGTGCATATCGTCGACATCAAATACGGCGACAGCGACCGCATCATCCAGTCGCAGTTGGCGGCGCAAATGTTCGCGCAGCACGGCAAGAAGCTCGACTATCTGCTGGGCTGCACCGGCTGTGCCCCCGCCGCGGTGCTGCCAGCCAAGGAAGCCGGGCTCAAGGACAAGCTGCGGATCGTCGCCTACGACCTGACCCGTGAAATCGCCGGCCTGGTACGCAGCGGCGCCATCGTCGCCGCCGCCGACACCAAGGGCGTCAGCCAGGCGCGGGTGGCGATCGACACAGCGCTGAACCACCTCGAAGGCCGCAGTCGGCAGATGCCGCACACGATCCTGATCAAACTCGGGCTGCTCGATGCGAGCAATCTGGCCAGCTACCCCTTCGACACCTCGACGGCCCCCGAGGGCTTCAAGCCAGTGCTATCCCACGTGCCGACGGACACCCGAAAATAAGCCCAAACATGAAGATCACGCGCCTCAGGGACGAGCTGTTGCTTGGCGCGCTAGCCATCAGCGTGGTCGTCGCCCTGGCTTCGATGCTGGCGGTCGCGGTGGTGATCCGCCATCAGTACATGGAACAGGCCCATGCGGTGCTGAGCAAGGCCGCCCGTGTCATTGACGACCAACTGAGCGACCGCAAGAACAGCCTGCTCTCGGCCTCACGCCAACTGGCAAACCAAAAGAACCTGGGCTCCACGCTCTGGTACCTGGCGCAATATTCGCAGTCCGGCCTCGAACGGGCCACCCTGGCCAACACCTACCAGCAACTGGCGAGGGATACCTACAAACTCGGCCGGGTCGCCAAGCTGTCAAAAATCGCCATTTACGACGTCAACGGCAATCTGGTGGTGTTCAGCCAATCCACCGGCAAACGCGAATCGGTCGGCTATGTCGAGCGCGCTCCCGAGTTGGCCTTCATGGTGGCCACGGTAAAGGACAACGAGGAATTGAATACCCTGGCCCTGCATCCCAGCAAGGCCGCCGAAGGCTTTGAAAGCCGCATTGGCGGGCCCCTGCCGCAGCAGGAAATCACCCGCTTCGCCATCAACGACGACAAGCTGGCGATTGAAAGCCAAGTTCCCATCATGGGCGTGACCTTCGATCCGACCAGCGGCAAGCAGGAGATCAAGCAACTCGGCCTAGTGGCCACCATCCAATTTCTCGATGACGCCTTTGTCGACTATCTGTCTCGGCTCAACGACGTGAAGCTCAATGTCTTCACCCTGCGCGGGCTGAGCAGCGGCAACCTGGGCGCCTACCAGGCTCCCGATTGGGGCGCCGACCAGACTGCCGCCACTTCCCTGCCACAAAACATCGTCTTCAATGAAACGGTGGTCGACGGCACCGATTTCTACCAGTGCCTGATTCCGATCTACGCCGAGAAACAGCTCATCGGCAGCATCGCCGCCCTCCAGTCCAAGCAGCCGGTGCGAAAAAACATCTGGGAAATGGTTGGCATCCTCGGCCTGATCGCCGCAGCCTGCCTCCTGATCATCCTGCCGCTTGCCCGCTTTTTTGCCACCACGGTCGCCCGCCCGCTGAGCGACCTGAGTCGCCTATTCCGCAGCGTCGCCAGTGGCGAGCAAAGCGCATCCTTGAGCGCCGAACTCAGCCAACTGGAACAGACCAAACAACGGCATGTGGAACTCAACGACCTTACCCAAAGCTTTGTCGCCATGAACCGGGCGGTCACGCAGCAATTTCAGCAAATCCAGGAAATCAATGCGTCGCTGGAGAACTCGATCGCCCAGCGCACCACCGAGTTGCGTGTCGCCAACGAGGAACTGACCAACCTGGCCTCGCACGACGCGCTGACCGGCCTGCCGAATCGCAAGCTGCTTTCCGACCGGGTGCAGATCGCCCTCGCCAGCGCCCGACGCAATAGTACGCAACTGGCAATGCTGTTCATCGACCTGGACGAGTTCAAGCCGATCAACGACACCCTGGGACACGAATTCGGCGATCAACTGCTGAAAAAGGCCGCGCGGCGCATCGAGGCATGCATGCGGGAATCGGACACCGTGGCCCGGTTTGGCGGCGACGAATTCATCGTGCTGCTGCCGAACATCGAGTCCCCAGTGGATGCACTGGCCGCGGCGGAGAAAATTCGCCTGACGATCAGCCATCCCTTCGAATTGGCCGGCCAAAGCCGCAAGATTTCAACCAGCATCGGCATCGCCATTTTTCCCGAGCACGGCAGCGATGAAAGCGCCCTGTACAAGAATGCCGATGCGGCCATGTACCAGGCGAAAAAGGACGGACGCAACATCGTCCACCTGTATTCAAGCCCCGCGTAGTCCGAACGCCCCCATTGCCGTCAAGCCGATACGGCAGGCACCGCGCCGGTGGCACTGCACTCCCTAAGCAATCTGGCTACACTGCCGACTCGCCCAACGAATGCCGGACGCATGCCCCCGTGTCATTCGCCGCCGCGCCCAGCAAACGCAACCACGCTACCCGGGAGGTGTGACCATGCTCGAAGTGCTGCTGCTCCAGTTCGCTCTGCTGTACACCCTATGGATTTTCTATCTGGCGGTCATGAACCTGGCCCGCGCCAAAGATGCCGGCAAGATTTCCAAGCCCGCCCTGTTCTTCGGCCTGCCGGTGCTCTACGTCGGCTACCTGCTCGACTTCCTCACCAACGTGCTGGTGTTCACCCCCTTCATGCTCGACCTGCCGAAGGAAACCACCGTCACCGCCCGCCTCAAGCGCTACGCCCACGGCCCCGCCGGCTGGCGCAAGTCCTTCGCCCTGTGGTTCGCCAAGGACATGCTCGACGACTACGACCCGTCGGGGAAGCACGTCTAAAGTCGCTCATTGTAGGAAGATCAAAATGACCAAACAGGTGGCTTCTCGTTGGACTCGGAAACGCTTCTTAGAAGAAGTCGCTGGTCGGGCGCAGACGGATTGGGGCATACCATCCGATCAAGTACGAGTACTTGAGCGCGTCATAAGAAATTGGCTTCTCGGGTCACCACCTTTGCCAGCCGTCAAGCTCCGCATGAAAGGGAAACAGTATCAGGTGGCTCTGGATCAACTTGAGAGTCGCCAAGTGATCACTGCAAGGAACGACTCCATATATACCCCGACCTTTTATGGCCTTGCCATTGCTAATGCACAGGAAGTTCAAGGAGTACGCCAAATTACGGCCGCTTGCCAAACCATCTTTGCCGCCGCTAGGAGGATGTTTAAGCGATCACCGACTAATGCCTCTCTGCCGTATGACGATTTCGTTAGAGGGATA
>DATDMT010000126.1:0-26550 GCA_036518635.1 Rhodocyclaceae bacterium
GCTTCCACCGATTCCTTCATCACATCGCCGAGGGAACCGGTGCGCTGGATGTTGCCCTTGCCGGGCATGGTGACGGCCTCGATGGTCAACAACTCGCCACCCACTTCGGTCCAGGCCAAGCCGGTGACCTGGCCCACCTGATTGTCCTTTTCCGCCATGCCGAAGGTGTAGCGGCGCACGCCCAGGTACTTGTCGAGGACCTTGGCATTGACCACGATCTTGTTCTTGCGCGACTTCATCACCAGGGCCTTGACCACCTTGCGGCAGATCTTGGAAATCTCCCGGTCCAGGGAGCGCACACCGGCTTCCCGGGTGTAGTAGCGGACGATGTCGCGGATCGCATCCTCGGTCACCGACAACTCGTCGCGCTTGACGCCGTTGTTCTTCATCTGCTTCGGCAGCAGATAGCGCTGGGCGATGTTGATCTTCTCGTCCTCGGTGTAGCCGGACAGGCGGATCACTTCCATCCGGTCCAGCAGGGCCGGCGGGATGTTGAGGTTGTTGGCGGTGGCGACGAACATCACATCGGACAGGTCGAAGTCGACTTCGATGTAGTGGTCCTGGAAGGTGTGGTTCTGTTCCGGGTCGAGCACTTCCAGCAGGGCGGAGGAAGGGTCGCCGCGGAAGTCCTGGCCCAGCTTGTCCACTTCGTCGAGCAGGAACAGGGGGTTCTTGACCCCGACCTTGGTCATGTTCTGCAGGATCTTGCCCGGCATCGAGCCGATGTAGGTGCGACGGTGGCCGCGGATTTCGGCTTCATCGCGCACGCCACCCAGGGCCATGCGGATGAACTTGCGGTTGGTGGCCTTGGCGATGGATTGACCGAGGGAGGTCTTGCCTACGCCGGGGGGGCCGACCAGGCACAGGATCGGCGCCTTCACTTTGTCCACGCGCTGTTGCACGGCGAGGTATTCGACGATGCGTTCCTTGACCTTCTCCAGGCCGTAGTGGTCCTTGTCCAGCACCTTCTCGGCGACAGACAAATCCTTGGAGATGCGCGACTTCTTCTTCCACGGCAAGCCCACCAGGGTCTCGATGTAGTTGCGCACCACGGTCGCCTCGGCGGACATCGGCGACATCAGCTTGAGCTTCTTGAATTCAGCCTGGGCCTTGACCAGGGCTTCCTTGGGCATGCCGGCAGCCTTGATCTTCTTGTCGATCTCTTCGAGATCGGCGCCCTCTTCGCCCTCGCCCAATTCCTTCTGGATGGCCTTGACCTGTTCGTTCAGGTAGTACTCGCGCTGGCTCTTTTCCATCTGGCGCTTGACGCGGCCGCGGATGCGCTTTTCCACCTGCAGGATGTCGAGTTCGGTTTCCAACTGGCCCAGCAGCTTTTCCAGGCGGTCGCCGACGTCGAACAGTTCCAGCACCTCCTGCTTCAGCTCGAGCTTGAGCGGCAGGTGGGCGGCAATGGTGTCGGCCAGACGGCCGGCTTCCTCGATACCCGATAGGGAGGTGAGGATTTCCGGCGGAATCTTCTTGTTCAGCTTCACGTACTGGTCGAACTGGGCCAGGATCGCGCGGCGCATGGCCTCGATCTCGTGGTTGCCGCGTTCGTCGGTGACCACCGGGGTCACTTCGGCAGTGAATACCGTCTTGTTGTCCTCAACGCTGTCCACGCGGGCGCGCTGGGCACCCTCGACCAACACCTTGACGGTGCCGTCGGGCAGCTTGAGCATTTGCAATACATTGGAGATGCAACCGATCTGATACAGATCCTCCACTTCCGGCTCGTCCTTGGCGGCGGACTTCTGCGCCACCAGCAGGATGCTCTTGCCGGACTCCATGGCCATTTCGAGGGCCTTGATGGATTTCGGCCGCCCCACGAAGAGGGGAATCACCATATGGGGGAAGACCACCACATCGCGCAGCGGAAGAAGGGGGAGTTGCAGCTTCTCTTGGGGGAGATCGAGTTCGCCTGACATGGCTGGTCCTTTATTCTGGATGCTTCGAGGCGCAGGTGGGGACGCCCCACCCGGAATTCAAGCGCTACGCCTCCGCTTCGGCGGAAGCGTAGCGAAAAACTCAGTTGGAGCCGGAAACCTTGGGCTGGTCGGCGTAGATCAGGATCGGCTGGGCGGTGCCCTCGATCATGCCTTCGTCGATCACCACCTTGGTCACGTTCTCCATGGTCGGCAACTCGTACATCGTGTCCAGCAACACCTGCTCCAGGATCGAGCGCAGACCACGGGCGCCGGTCTTGCGCTTCAGCGCGCGACGGGCGATGGCCTGCAGGGCACCAGGGCGAATCTCCAACTCCACGCCTTCCATGGCGAAGAGCTTCTGGTACTGCTTGATCAGCGCGTTCTTCGGCTCAATGAGAATCTGGACCATCGCCGTGTCGTCAAGTTCCTGCAGCGTGGCGATCACCGGCAGACGGCCGACGAATTCGGGGATCAGGCCGAACTTGACCAAGTCCTCAGGCTCCACCTGCTTCAGGGTCTCGGTGATGTTCTTGCTGTCCTGGCTTTTCACTTCCGCGCCGAAGCCGATGCCGGACTTTTCGGAACGGTTGCGGATCACCTTGTCGAGGCCGTCGAAGGCGCCGCCGCAGATGAACAGGATATTGGTGGTGTCCACCTGGACGAAGTCCTGGTTCGGGTGCTTGCGACCACCCTGGGGCGGTACCGACGCAGTGGTGCCTTCGATCAGCTTCAGCAGGGCCTGCTGCACGCCTTCGCCGGACACGTCGCGGGTGATCGAGGGGTTGTCGGACTTGCGCGAAATCTTGTCGATTTCGTCGATGTAGACGATGCCCTGCTGCGCCTTGTCGACTTCGTAGTCGCACTTCTGCAGCAGCTTCTGGATGATGTTTTCCACGTCCTCGCCGACATAGCCGGCTTCGGTCAGGGTAGTCGCATCGGCCATGACGAAGGGCACGTTCAGCAGGCGCGCCAGGGTCTGCGCCAGCAGGGTCTTGCCGGAGCCGGTGGGGCCGATCAAGAGGATGTTGCTCTTGGCCAGTTCCACTTCGTCGGTGTTCTTCTGCTGATGGCGCAGGCGCTTGTAGTGGTTGTACACCGCCACCGCCAGAATGCGCTTGGCCTGGCCCTGGCCGATCACGTACTGATCGAGGATGGTGCTGATCTCGCGCGGCGAAGGCAGGTCGCTGCCGCCCTTGCCGCCGTCATCCGAGGCGATCTCGTCGCGGATGATGTCGTTGCACAGCTCGATGCACTCGTCGCAAATAAAGACGGACGGGCCGGCAATCAGCTTTTTGACTTCGTGCTGGCTCTTGCCGCAGAAGGAGCAGTAAAGGAGCTTGTCGCTACCAGATTTTTTTTCCGTCATCTTCGTCTCTCCGAGGGTTGATGCAGCCTGACGATCAGGCGGAAGCGGCGCGGCTGGTCAGCACCTTATCCACCAGTCCGTACTCGACAGCCGCAGCGGCCGAGAGGAAGTTGTCGCGATCGGTGTCGCGCTCGATCCGTTCCATCGGTTGGCCGGTATGCTCGGCCAGCATCTCGTTGAGCTTCTGCTTCAGATAGAGGATTTCCTTGGCGTGGATTTCGATGTCCGACGCCTGACCCTGGAAACCGCCCAGGGGCTGGTGAATCATCACGCGGGAATTCGGCAGGGCGAAACGCTTGCCCTTGGCGCCGGCCGACAGCAGGAAGGCGCCCATGGACGCCGCCTGACCGATGCACAGGGTGGACACGTCGGGCTTGATGAAGCGCATCGTGTCGTAGATCGCCATGCCGGCGGTGACGGAACCGCCGGGCGAGTTGATGTAGAAGTGGATGTCCTTGTCAGGATTTTCCGACTCGAGGAACAGCAACTGCGCCACCACCAGATTGGCGGTGGCGTCGTTCACCGGGCCCACCAGAAAGACCACGCGCTCCCGCAACAACCGGGAGTAGATGTCGTAGGCGCGTTCGCCCCGACCGCTGGTCTCGATCACCATGGGCACGAGGCCCAGCGCTTGCGGATCCCAGTTTTGCTGTTGCATGTCGTGTTCCCTACATCCTCGTGAAGGCATCATGCCCCATTGCTCATCAGATCGTCAAAGCCGATGGCGGTTTCCTTGACCTTGGCCACGGACAGCACCCAGGCCACCACATTGTTTTCCGTCGCCAGGGATTCGGCCTCTTGCAGGCGTTGCGGCTGGGAGTAGTACCAGCGCACGACTTCCTGGGGTTCCTCGAAGGTCGCGGCAAAATCTTCCACCACGGCCTTCACATCTTCCGGTTTGGCCTTCAAACCCTTGGCATTGACCAGTTCAGCAAGAATCAGGCCCAACTTCACGCGACGGGAAGCCTGATCGGCGAACCACATCGGGTCCATGTTGAAGTTCTTCATGCCCATGCCGCGGGATTCCATATCGCGCAGGGCGGCTTCGGCCATGTATTTGGCTTCCGAATCCACCAGCGCCTTCGGCACTTCGATCGGGTTGGCGGCCAGCAGCGCATCCATCACTTGGCTCTTAACCTTGCCCTGCAGACGCTTTTCCACTTCGCGCTTCAGGTTGGCGGTCACTTCCTCGCGCATCTTGGCGACGTCGCCGTCGACGATGCCCATGGTCTTGGCAAACTCGGCATCCACTTCCGGCAGCTTGGCGGCCTGGACTTCCTTGGCGGTGATGTCGAACTGGGCGGTCTTGCCGGCCATCGCGGCGGCGTGATAGTCGTCGGGGAACTTGACGTCGATGGTCTTGGTCTGGCCGGCAGTCATGCCCGGCAGCGCGTTGTCGAAGTCGGGCAGCATGGTGCCGCCGCCGACGGTGACGGAGAAGTCGTCGGCCTTGCCGCCTTCGAATTCGACGCCGTCCACACGGCCGACGAAATCGATGATCAGGCGGTCGCCGGCTGCGGCGGCGCGGTCGGCCTTTTCAAACGTCGTGCGCTGCTTGCGCAGGGCATCGATGGTCTTGTCCACTTCGGCATCGGTGACCGTGAAGTCGACCTTTTCCACTTCCGCACCGGACATGTCGGCCAGGGTGATTTCAGGAAACACTTCGAACACCGCGGAGAACTCGATCTGGCTCTCGCTGCTGGCGGCCTTGGGTTCGAAACGGGGGTAACCGGCAACCTTCAGCTTCTGCTCGCGGACCTTGTCGCCAAACGCCTTTTCCACCGCGGCGCCAATGGCCTCGTTGCGGGCCTGATGACCGTACTGCTGGGCCACCATCTTGAAGGGCACCTTGCCGGGGCGGAAACCGGCCATCTTGACGGTCTTGCTCATGCGCTTCAGGCGCTGTTCGACGTCACGATCGATATCTGCCAGCGCCACGCTCATGTCGAGACGGCGTTCAAGAGCGCTGGTTTGGGTCTGTTCCTGGGTCATTTGTCAGTTCCTGGGTAGCTGGAAGTAATGAAAGTCAGTGGTGGGAACGGCTGATTAGGCTGTTGGTGCGAAGGAAGGGACTCGAACCCTTACGCCGCTAGGCGCTGGAACCTAAATCCAGTGCGTCTACCAATTCCGCCACCTTCGCGAACCTGAGATTTTAACCGATTCAACCCTATACTGTCAGGCTGCTCCTCGCCCCAAATCAGCCTTCGGGCTAAGCCTCCAAACCGCTGCGCCCGATGCCCGTCGAACACTACGAGAATTTTCCTGTCGCGTCGATCCTGCTGCCGCCCGCCCTGCGGGAACCGGTAGCCGCCATTTACTGGTTCGCCCGCACCGCCGACGACTTCTCCGACGAGGGTAGGCTGCCCGCCACCGAGCGCCTGCGCCTGCTCGACGACTACCAGCGCGAACTGAGCCTGATCGAGGACGACAAGACCAGCATCAACCCGATCTTCCTCCGGCTTCGCCCCGTCATCTCGCAGTATTCCCTGCCCATCTCCCTGTTTCGCGACCTGCTGAATGCCTTTTCGCAGGATGTGGTCAAGGACCGCTACGCCGACTTCGCTGAACTGATGGATTACTGCCGCCGCTCCGCCAACCCGGTGGGCCGGCTGCTGCTGCACCTGTTCAATGCCGCTAGCGAGGAAAACCTCGACCAGTCCGATGCCATCTGCTCGGCCCTGCAGTTGATCAATCACTGGCAGGACGTGGCGATCGACCTGCAAAAGAACATCGATGGCCGGCTCTATCTGCCCCAGGATGACCTGGCCCGCTTCGGCGTCAGCCTCGGGCAACTGCGCCAGGGCTGCTGCGACCAAGCCTTCCGCGCTCTGATGAAGTTCGAGGTGGACCGGGCCCGCCAACTGATGCTCTCTGGCGCCCCCCTCGGACGCCGCCTGCCGGGCCGCATCGGCCTGGAAATCCGCGCCATCGTCGCCGGCGGCCTGCGCATTCTCGACAAGATCGAAGCAGTGAACTTCGACGTTTTCCGCCAGCGGCCGCAGCTCGGCGCGCTGGATTGGCCCCGCATCCTGTTCAAAGCCCTATGACCACTTCTGCCGACGACTACTGCCAGCAAAAGTCCGCCGCCAGCGGCTCCAGTTTCTACTACAGCTTCCTCTTCCTGCCGCCGGAACGGCGCCAGGCGATCATGGCCCTCTACGCCTTCTGCCGCGAAGTGGACGACGTGGTGGACGAATGCGTCGATCCCAACCTGGCCCGCGCCAAGTTGGCCTGGTGGCGCACGGAGATCGGCGCCCTCTACGAAGGCCATCCCAGCCACCCGGTGACCCAGGCCCTGGCCGACGCCCTGCCCCGCTTCAACCTGGCCCAGGAACACCTGCAGGAGATCATCGACGGCATGGAGATGGACCTGGACATCCCGCGCTATGCGGCGTTCAAGGACCTGAACCTCTACTGCTACCGGGTCGCCAGCGTCGTCGGCCTGCTGGCGGCAGAAATCTTCGGCTACCAAAATCGCCAGACGCTGAAATACGCCCACGACCTGGGCCTCGCCTTCCAGCTCACCAACATCATCCGCGACGTCGGCGAAGATGCCCGCCGCGGCCGCATCTACCTACCGATCGACGAACTGGAACGCTTCAACGTCCCCGCCGCCGATCTGCTGCAGGCCCGCTACAGCGACGAGTTCCGCGCCCTGATGGCGTTCCAGACCCAGCGCGCCCAGGAAACCTACGACCGCGCCCTGGCCCAGTTGCCGGCGGAAGACCGAAAATCCCAGCGCGCCGGCCTGGTGATGGCGGCGATCTACCGCACCACCCTCGATGAGATCGCCCGCGACGGCTATCAGGTGCTGCATCAGCGCACCTCGCTGACGCCGGTGCGCAAGCTCTGGATCGCCACCAAGACTTGGCTGACGAACTGAACACACCTCGCGTCGCCATCGTCGGTGCCGGTTACGCCGGCCTCGCCGCCGCGGTGGAGCTGGCCGCCGCCGGCATCGCCGTCGACGTCTTCGAAGCCTCCCGCAGCCTGGGCGGCCGCGCCCGCGCCGCTGAAATCGAAGGCATCACCCTCGACAACGGCCAGCACATCCTAGTCGGCGCCTACCGGGAAACCCTGCGCCTGATGCGCCAGGTCGGCGCCGATCCGGAAACCCTGCTGCTGCGCCTGCCGTTGCGCCTCAGCTACCCGGGCGTGCTGCGCGTCGCCGCCCCGACCTGGCCCAAGCCCTGGCCGGCGCCGCTGCATCTGGCGGCCGCGCTGCTCGGCGCCCACGGCCTCAACTGGCGCGAGAAGCTTGCTGCCGCACGGCTGATGCAGTTCCTCAAGGGCTGCCGCTACCGCCTCAAGGCCGACATGCCGATGGCCGAGCTAATGGACCGCCTGGCCCAGCCGCCGCGCCTGCGCCGCTATTTCTGGGACCCGCTGTGCATCGCCACCCTCAACACCCCGGTGGAATACGCCTCGGCGCAGATCTTCGCCAACGTCCTGCGCGACACCCTCGGCGCCGAGCGCGCGGCATCCGACCTGCTGATTCCCCGCGTCGACCTCTCCGCCCTGTTTCCCGAACCGGCCGCCGCCTGGCTGCAGCAGCGCGGCATCAGCGTGCAGCGCGGCCGCCGGATCGAGGCGCTGGCCCACGACGGCCGGCAATTCCAGCTCGACGGCCAAGGCTCCTACAGCCACACCATCCTCGCGGTGGCGCCCCACCATCTGGCACCACTGCTACCGCCCGGACTGGAGGCGCTACGTGAGCAACTGGCCCAGCTCAGCTATGAACCCATCGTCACCGCTTGGCTGCAATATCCGGCCAAGGTTCAGCTACCCGAGCCGATGATCGGCTACGGTGACGGCCTCGCCCAATGGATTTTCGACCGTGGGCAACTGGATGGTCCGGCAGGCCTGCTGGCGGTGGTGATCAGCGCCCAGGGCCGCCATCGCGAACTCGGCAACGAAGCCCTATGCGCCGCGCTGCACGGGGAACTGGCCGGGCTGATCGCCGATCTGCCGAGCCCCTTATGGTCGCGGGTGGTCACCGAAAAACGCGCCACTTTCGCCTGCACCCCGGGGCAACAACGGCCCGCCATGCGCACCGCGATTCCCGGCCTGCTGCTGGCCGGCGACCATGTCGCCAGCGACTATCCGGCCACCATCGAAAGCGCCATCCGCAGCGGCATTGCCGCCGCCCGCGAAGTTATCCAGGGCCATTGATCTGAGTCAACAGGACTAACCACCCTCCTACCGCGGGTATATTCGCGCGGTCAAAAAATTGCATCACGAGGGATTCTGGAATGTTCACGCGTCTATTCGGCGGCAAAACGACAACGACGTCGGCCGCCCCCAACACGGGCAACCCGGCATTGACTGGCCGTATCGACACCCGCAGCCTGCCGGCCAGCGCCGCCGCGCTGGGCTTGCCAGCCAACGCCAAGGGCCTGGCCCTGGCCTTCATTCCGCCCTACGCCGATTTCAACAGCGCCGCCGGCCGGCTGGCCTCGATCTTCGCCAACCAGCATTTCTTCGCCCTGTCGTCCACCGGCGCCCTCTGTAGCCAGCACGAGGCCAGCACCTACTGCGGCGCCGAAGCCAACGACACGGTAGGCAGCTTCCTCTGGTTGTCGGACGAGGTGGTCGAACGCTCCGAAGCCTTCGCCGTGAATCTGCGCGCCGGCGAAGGCGGCAATGTCGGCCAGCGGGTCGCCCGCATCCGCCAGGAGCTGGACCGCATCAAGCCCAGCTTCCCGATCGACAGCAACGACACCTTCGCCCTGGTGTTCTGCGACGGGCTGACGGCTTCCGAAGGCTTCCTGATGCGGGCCTGGTACGAGTCGCGGCGCTTCCCCTGTCTCGCCATCGGCGGCTCCGCCGGCGGCAAGCTGGATTTTTCCGGCACCTACATCCACGACGGCCAAAAAGTGCTGACCGGCCACGCTCTGGTGATCTTCTGCAAGACCGCCAAGGGCATCCGCTTCGCCCCCTTCAAGACGCAGAACTTCGTCCCCACCGGCAAGAGCTGGCTGGTGGCCGAGGCCGACCCGGTGGCGCGCAGCGTCAGCAGCGTGTTCGGCAAGGATGGCAAGACGGTCAAGCTGATCCCGGCCCTGGCCGCCCATTTCGGCTGCAGCCCCAGCGAAGTCGGCAAGCGCCTGGAGGGCCACACCTTCGCCGTCTCGGTGGATGGTGAGCTGTTCATCCGCTCCGTGGCGGGCATCGTCGGCGACGGCGCGAACTTCTTCTGCGACATCGAATTCGGCGACCACCTGCATCTGCTGAAGGCCACCGACTTCATCCAGACCACCCGCCAGGAGTGGGATCGCTTTCTCAGCGGCAAGCCGGCGCCCCTGGCGATCCTGCTCAACGACTGCGTGCTGCGCCGCCTCGGCAATGCCAACACGCTGGCCCAGGCAAAGTTCTTCTCCGACGTGCCGGCCGCGGGCTTTTCCACCTTCGGCGAGATTCTCGGCATTCCGATCAACCAGACCCTCTCGGCTCTGGTCTTCTTCCGCAGCGACGCCGCCCTGCAGGACGACTACATGAGCCGCTTCCCGGTCCAGTACGCCTCCTGCGCCGCCCACTACACGGCGCGGGCATTGGCCCGTTGGGAAGCCCTGAACGAAGTGCAGACCGCGGTGGAAAACCAGGTGTTCACCTACCAGAACGCCATCACTCCCTTGATGGAGGCCCTGCCGGCATTGCAGGCCGCCGCCGACAAGCAGTCGCAGACCCTCGCCGACGCCCTCACCCAGATTCAGGAAGTCGGCAGCACGGCCGGCCGCACCCGCGATTCCCACGCCGAGCTGGACAGTGGCCTGGACGACCTGGAGCGGATATCGAAGGCGATCAACAACATCACCGGCGGCATCAGCGCCATCGCCGACCAGACCAACCTGTTGGCCTTGAACGCCGCCATCGAAGCCGCCCGCGCCGGCGAAGCTGGGCGCGGTTTTGCCGTGGTCGCCGACGAGGTACGCAAACTGGCCCAATCCGCCAAGAGCCAGGCCGACGCCACCGCCACCAGCATCCGCGAAGCAGTGCAAACCATTGCCGGCATCCGCTCGGTCGCCACCCGCTCCATGGAGGCGATGCAGGAACTCACCACGCAGAGCGAAGCCGCCTCAAACCATATTCAGGAGATGAACACCCATGCCGTCGAGGAGCGACAGACCATGCAGCAAAGCCTCGCCGGCCTGTCGCAACTCTCCCACAGCATCAGCGCGATGAACGAGTCGATCGAGCAACTACATCAGTTGCAGACGCTGATCAGTCACCTGTAGTCGCCAAGCGCCCGGCCGCCAAGCGCCCGGCCGCCAAGCGCAGCACGCGGCCGCAGCGGCTGGCCAGGGCCTCGTCGTGGGTCACCAGGATCAGCGTGGTGCCCCGCTCGTCGTTCATGCGGAACATCAGCTCGATGATCGCCGCGCCGGTGGCGGCGTCCAGGTTGCCGGTAGGCTCGTCGGCCAGCAGCAGGCTGGGGGCGGTGACAAAGGCGCGGGCCAGGGCCACCCGCTGCTGCTCGCCGCCGGACAAATGCTTCGGGTAATGCCCGGTGCGCTCGACTAGGCCCACCCGTTCCAGCATCGCCAGGGCCGGCGCGCGCGCATCGGCACGGCCAGCCAAATCCAGCGGCAGCATCACGTTCTCCAGCGCGGTCAAGGCCGGCAACAACTGGAAGGATTGGAAGACAAAGCCGAGCGCCTCGGCACGCAGGGCGGCACGGCCATCCTCATCGAGTTCGGCAAGGGATTTACCGGCCAACAGCACGCGGCCGCGGCTAGGCAGATCGAGGCCGGCCAAGAGCCCCAGCAGGGTGGACTTGCCGGAACCGGAGGCGCCGACAATGGCCAGGGACTCGCCGGCCTGCACGGCGAAGGAAACGTCGTGCAGAATCGTCAGCGGGCCGTCGCTGCCGGCCACGTCCTTGCCCAAGCCCTCAACCCTGATCACTTCCGCCGCCATGCTCCGCTTCCTCTGCCTCGTCCTGTTCTGCGCCCTGCCGATCACCGCTGCGGCGGAAGCCAAGCGCACCCTGCTGGTCTTCGGCGACAGCCTGTCCGCCGGCTTCGGCATTGCAGTAAACCAGAGCTGGCCGGCCCTGCTGCAACGCAAGCTCGACGTCGAGCAGCGCCCCTATGCGGTGGCCAACGCCAGCATCAGCGGCGAGACCACGGCCGGTGGCCGTAGCCGCTTCGATGCCGCAATGAAGGAATTCAAACCCGCCGTCGTCATCATCGAACTCGGCGCCAACGATGGCCTGCGCGGCCTGCCGGTGGCTGCCATGGAAGACAATCTGAACGCGATGATTCGCGTCGCCCAGACGGCCCACGCCAAGGTGCTGCTGGTCGGCATGCGCCTGCCACCGAACTATGGGCCTGACTATACCGCAGCCTTCGAGGGCGCCTTCGCGCACATCGCCCGCCAGCGCCGCACCGCCCTGCTGCCCTTCCTGCTGGCGCCCATCGTCGGCGATCCAGCCAGTTTCCAGAATGACGGCCTGCATCCGATCGCGGAGGCCCAGCCGCGGCTAATGGAGCATGTCTGGAAGTCGTTAGCCCCCCTGCTCTAGGCGGGAAAACTCAAGATTGCGACCAAGCCGCGACCCTCGGCGTCGGCAGCGGACCAGACCAATCGCGCGCCATGCAGCTCGGCAATCCGGCGCACGATGGAAAGCCCCAGACCGACACCCTCCGGCTTGTCCTCCAGGTTGCCGGCCGCGCTCGCCAGGCGATTGAAGGGTTCTCCCAGGCTGGCGCGCAGAGGCTCGGGCACGCCCGGGCCATCGTCTTCGACGCGAAGCGTGACCACGCCGTCGCCGCCACTCAAGCGCACCTGGACATGGCCGCCGACCGGGGTGTAGCGCAGGGCGTTGTCCACCAGATTGCGCAACAGCACGCGCAGCAGATCGGGCTGGCAAGTCAGTTGGAGATGATCCGGCGCATCCAGCGCCAGTTCGCGCTGCTGCCCGGCCTCACCGACAGCCAAGGTGGCGCACACTTCCTGCGCCAGGACGACGACATCCGTCGGCTGCAGCGCAATCCCGCCCTCGCTGCCCTCCAGCCGCGCCAGTTGCAGCAACTGATCCACCAGGCGAGCCATACGCTCGGCGCCGAGACGGGCCTTTTCCACCGCGTCGCGGCTGCCCGCCGCATCCGTCGCCCGCTGCGCCACCTGTAACTGCATCGCCAACGCGGCCAGGGGCGTGCGCAATTCGTGGGCGGCATTGCTGGTGAACCGCCGCTCGTGTGCCAACACCTCGCCGACCCGCGCCAGCAGGGTATTCAGCGCCGTCAGCACCGGCTGCAGCTCGCTCGGCGGCTGATCCACACGGACCGGGTCGAGCCGGTCCGGCGCCCGCGCCGCCAGTTCCGCCGCCAACTGGCGTAGCGGCCGCAGGGCGTGATAGCCCAGGGCCATCAGCACCACGGCAAGGATCGGCAGGCCCAACAGGAAGGGT
The DNA here is from genome assembly GCA_036518635.1 of Rhodocyclaceae bacterium. Classification (GTDB taxonomy): domain Bacteria; phylum Pseudomonadota; class Gammaproteobacteria; order Burkholderiales; family Rhodocyclaceae; genus AWTP1-18. The sequence goes on from DATDMT010000126.1 coordinate 12,704, forward strand.
TGCAACGCATGCCAGGCAACCTCACCGGCCATGTGCCCGCGTTGGCCCGCCGGCTGGGCAACGACCAACCGTTCCCGCGCATCGGCGCCGGCACGAACCAGCAGCCGCCACTCGGCACCGCCCCAGGCGGCGCTGTGAAATCCGGTATTGGCCAACAGCGTGGTGGGCATCCCCCGCAGCGCCGCAGCGCCGGCGATCACTTGCCAGCCGTCCTTGTCCAGCCGCCACAGGGCCACCGACTCGTCCAGTTCGTAGCGATGGCGCGGATGACCATGCTCATCGTCGGTTTCCTTATCATCGTCGTCGGCCTTCGGTACGGTCACGCGACCGAGGCGGGCGGTGTGCTCCATTTGGGCGTCGAACACCTCGTCGGCTTCGTGCAAGGCCTTGATGTATGTCGCCACGGCCGAAGTCCCGCCGATCAGCAGCAGGGCCAACAACACCGGCAGCAACAGGCGGGCAAGGATGGAACGGGGCGTCATTGCGCCGGCTCCACCACGTAGCCGATGCCGCGCAGATTGCGAATGAAATCGCTGCCCAGCTTCTTGCGCAGATGATGGATGTGCACTTCCACCGCATTGCTTTCGACGCCCTCTTCCCAGCCGTAGATCGCCGATTCGAGTTGGGCCCGCGACACCACGCGACCGGCATGGCTCATCAGCGTCTCCAGGATCGCCAGTTCGCGGGCCGAGAGTTCCACGCCCTTGCCGTCCAGCTTGACGCGCCGCGCCGCCGGATCGAACTCCACCGCGCCGACCCGGATCAGCGCCTCGGCGCGGCCGTGGCTGCGGCGAATCAGGGCACGCAGCCGGGCGGCAAGCTCATCCAGATCCACCGGCTTGACCAGGTAGTCGTCGGCTCCGGCTTCGAAGCCGCCGAGCTTGTCGGCCTTGGCATCGCGGGCGGTGAGCACCAGCACCGGCACCGCATCGCCCTCGCCGCGCAGACGCTGCAACAAGGAGACGCCATCCAGGCGCGGCAGGCCCAGGTCCAGCACCACCGCCTCGTAGCGCTCGCTGCCCAGCGCATGCCGCGCCAGCTCGCCGTCGCGCACCCAGTCGGGCTGAAAGCCTAGTTGGCGCAATCCGGCCTGGAGGCCATCGCCCAGTAGGGCATCATCTTCAACGATCAGGATTCTCATGGTGCCCAGCATATTAAGCCCGAGTTAAGGCGCGCTTAAGAGCCTCTTAATTCTGCCGGCGAAGAATCCGCTCCATCGCCACACACCAAGGAGCCCACGATGCGAACCCTGCCCGTCATTCTCTGCCTGTTGGCCGGCCAGGCCCTGGCCGCCACCCCGGCCGAGCTGGCCGCCCAATACGGCCGCGAGGCCCAGGCCAGCCAGCCTGGCTTTCAAGCCTCCGCCGAGCGCGGCCGCAGCTTCTACACGCGCAACTTCAACGTCACCCCGGACATGGGCAGTTGCGCCGCCTGCCACACGCAGGCGCCGCAGGATGCCGGTCGCCACGCGATCAGCGGCAAGACCATCAAGCCGATGGCCGTTGCCGCCAATGCCGAACGCTTCAGCGACCCGGCCAAGGTGGAAAAGTGGTTCCGCCGCAACTGCAGCGAGGTGGTCGGCCGCGAGTGCAGCCCGGCTGAAAAAGCCGACTTCATTACCTATCTGAGCAAGGTGAAATCATGAAAAATCTGATCCGTATCTGCCTCCTCGGCCTGCCCCTGCTACCGTTCTCCGCCCTGGCCGACAAGAACGTCACGGTGCCGCCGCACAAGGCCTATCAGGCCGAATGCAGCGCCTGCCACGTGGCCTATCCGCCTTCCATGCTGTCGCGCCAGGACTGGGCGAAGATGATGTCCGGCTTGAACAAGCACTACGGCAGCAACGCCACCCTGGACGACAAGACCCTGGCGGACATCCGCCAGTATCTCGCTGCCAACGGTGCCGACAGCGGCGGCCGCTACAGCAGCGCCAGCCTGCGCATCACCGACACCCCGGCCTTCCGCCGCAAGCACCATGAGGTGCCGAACCGCATGTGGCAGGACGCCAAGGTGAAGAACGGCGCCAACTGCGGCGCCTGCCACCAGGGCGCCGACAAGGGCAGTTTCTCCGAACGGGATTTGCGTACCCCGGACGGCCGCCGCTGGGAGGACGACTGATGAAACCCGTCAAAATCTGGGATCTGCCCACTCGCCTCGGTCACTGGCTGTTGGCTGGCGGCATTGCCGTGGCCTGGGCCACCGGCGAGAGCGAACGCTGGCAACTGGTGCATGTGGCGGCCGGCAGCCTGGCCGCTGCGGTGGTGCTGGTCCGCCTGATCTGGGGCTTGATCGGCAGCCGCCATGCGCGCTTCATCCGCTGCCTGTTCACGCCCGGAGCGGTGGTCGGCTATCTCAAATCGATTCTCGGCGGTCGCCCCGATCACTACACCGGCCACAACCCGGCGGGCAGCTACGCCATCTACCTGATGCTGTTGCTGGCGCTGCTGGCGCCACTTTCCGGCTGGCTGGCGTACAACGAGATCGGCGGCCACAACGCCGAGGAGCTGCATGAAGCCCTGGCCAACGGCCTGTTGCTGGTGGTCGGAGTACACGTCGCTGGCGTGGTGCTGGGCAGCCTGCTGCACCGGGAAAACCTGCCGCGGGCGATGATCACCGGCTTCAAGCTCGGTGCGCCCGAAGAGGCGATCAAACGCAACCACGCCCTCGCCGCAACGCTGCTGCTGATCTGGGGCGCCACCGCAGTCGCGCTTTCGCGCTACTTGTAGATTGCCTAGCCGCCCGTCTGCTTCCATAGCAGATGGGCGAAGGTCCGCAGAATGTCGGGGTCGTAGCGACTACTGTAGGCATTCAATTCATACATGATCTTGCGGTGGGGCAGCGCACCGCGATAGCTACGACGGGTAGCCATCGCGTCGTAGCTGTCGGCAATGGCAAGAATCCGCGAATAGAACGGAATCTCTTCACCCGCCAGGCCGTCCGGATAACCGCTGCCGTCGTAGGCCTCATGGTGATGCAGCACGACCTCGGCAACTTCTTCCGCGTCTTCGATGCCGCAGGCCGCAACGATGCGCCGACCGCTCTCGCAATGGCTGCGCATCCGGCTCATTTCCTCTTCCGACAGACGCCCGGCCTTGCGCAACACGCTGTCCGGCGTACCGATCTTGCCCACGTCGTGCAGCGCCGCCGCCGTCCGTAAGGTTTTCAACTGCGGCTCATCCAGCCCCAGGGCGCAACCGAGGCGCTCGGACCAGCGCACCACACCCGCCGAGTGATAGCAGGTGTAGGCATCCCGCTCGTTCAGCACCAGCAGCATCAGGGCAACTTGCGGCGCCATCTCCTTGGCCTGCACGTATCGCGCATCCACGCTCCGCCTCCTCTTGGCAAGTCTCTATCGACCATGCGCCATACGGCGCAAATGGCCCCGAACTTGTTCAATGTAGCCCTCCGCAGCGGCAATACGACCATTACAGTTGAATGGTCTTTTTCGCAGTGCAGTCAGACGGCGAAGCGGCGCACCGTACTCTCCAGTTCCCGCGCCAAGGCTTCCAGTTGCCCGGAGCTGGCGGCGATCTGGCTGGTTTCCGCGCTGTTCTGCTCGGCCATGGTGACGATGCGGATCACGTTCTCGGTCACCAGCTCCACCGCCGCGCTTTGCTGGCGCAGGGCGATGCTGATCTCGCTCACCGACGAAGTCACCTGCTCGGCGCCGTCGCGTATTTCCGACATCGAGCCGCCGGCCTGCTGGGCCAGGGTGACGCCCTCGCCGACCCGCGTGCTGCCGCGCTCCATGCTGCTCACCGCGGCCTGGGTACCCTCGCGGATGCTATCGATCATCAAGGTGATTTCCTGGGTGGATTTGGCGGTGCGTTCCGCCAGCTTGCGCACCTCGTCGGCCACCACGGCAAAGCCGCGGCCCTGCTCGCCGGCCCGCGCCGCCTCGATGGCGGCGTTCAGCGCCAGCAGATTGGTCTGGTCGGCAATCTCGCGGATCACGTTCACGATGTTCGAGATCTCGTCCGACTTCTTGCCCAGCACCTGGATATGGCTGGCCGAATCCTGCACCGCCTCGGCGATGCGCATCATCTCCTCGGCCGAGGCGGCGACGATACGCTCGCCGTTCTTCGACAACTGCCCCGCCTGCTCGGCCACCTGGAAGGTATCGCCGGAGCTTTCGGCCACCTGCTTGATGCTCGCCTTGGTCTGATCCATTGCCTCGGCCATGGCCGTTGAAGCCACGTTTTGGTGGTTCGATGCCGCGGCCACCTGGGCAGCGGAACGCGACACCGAGGAGGTGAGTTCCAGCACTTGCCCACTGCAGGAGCCCATCTGCCGGATGATGGTCTGGAAGCTCTCGACCATGCCGTTGAAGGCGCTACCGATTTCCGACAACTCGTTGCCGCCATGATCCGGCACTCGCCGGGTTAGGTCGTTGCTGGTACGGATCAGCGCCATGGTGTCCTTCAGATTGCTGATCTGGCGGATGATGCTGCGGAACACCAGGAGGAAGATGGTGCCGACCATGAACACGCCGAAGATGGTCAGGGCGGCGATGCGATACACGCTGGTCATGAAAATGGCTTCGGCGTCGTCCACCGAGACACCGGTACCGACCACCCAGCCCCAGGGGCCGAAACCCTGCACATAGGACACCATGGCCTGCGGCGCGGCGGCGCCGGCGCGCGGCCAAAAATAGGAAACGGCACCGCCGCCCTGGGCCTTGACCGCATCGACGAAGGCGACGAACAGGGCCTTGCCGTTGGCATCGACGATCCGCGAGGCGTCCTTGCCCTCAAGCTCGGGCTGCAGCGGATGCATCACCACTGTCGGCGTCATGTCGTTCACCCAGAAGTAGTCGTCGCGGCCGTAGCGCATCTTGCGCAGCACGGCGATGGCTTCGGCCTTGGCCTGGGGCTCGCTCAGCGTGCCGGCCTGCTGCAGGCCGTGAAAGTGATCGAGCACCGTCACCGCCGACTGCACCAGATGCTGCGACTTGAGCTGCCGGTCGGCGATCAAGGTGAAGCGCTCCGAAATCAGGCCGACCACCGCCACCAGCACGATGCCGGAGAGAGCCAGCAGCAGCACGAACAACAAACGTACCCGGATCGATGCAAAGAGAGATGCCATGGTTCGCCACGCTCTTGAGATGAACTGTCGCCCACGGGCTTGCAGGCGACTCTGTGGCGGATTGTAGGCAGGGCGCCTGAATTACTAAATGAACGATTATTTATACCTAAGATAACTAAAGTTGTAGGTAGGGAAAAAGCAAAGGCCCGCTACGCACGGGGCGCAGCGGGCCTTGAAGGGGGATTGCGGCAGCGCCGCGGATCAGACGACGAAGCGGCGCACGCTGGTTTCCAGATCCCGCGCCAGGGCTTCCAACTGCCCCGAATGGGAAGCGATCTGGCCGGTCTCGGCGCTGTTCTGCTCGGCCATGGCGACGATGCGTTCGACGTTCTGCGTCACCAGCGCCACGGCGGCGCTCTGTTCTCGCAGCGCCGCACTGATGTCGCTGACCGAGGCCAGCACCCGTTCCGCACCGCCGCGGATGTCGGCCATCGAGCCGCCGGCCTGGTTGGCCAGGGTGACGCCTTCGCGCACCCGCGCACTGCCCTGCTCCATGCTGTTCACCGCAGCTTCGGTGCCCTCGCGGATGCTGCCGATCATCTCGGTGATTTCCTGGGTGGACTTGGCGGTGCGTTCCGCCAGTTTGCGCACCTCGTCGGCCACCACGGCGAAGCCGCGACCCTGCTCACCGGCCCGCGCCGCCTCGATGGCGGCGTTCAGCGCCAGCAGGTTAGTCTGATCGGCGATCTCGCGGATCACGTTCACGATGTTCGAGATCTCGTCCGACTTCTGCCCGAGGATTTGGATGTGGCTGGCGGAGTCCTGCACCGCCGCCGAGATCCGCGTCATCTCGCCGGCCGCATCGGCGACGATCTGCTCACCGTCCCGGGACAACTGGCCGGACTGCTCCGCCACGGTGAAGGTATCGCCGGAACTGTCGGCCACCTGCTGGATGCTCGACTTGGTTTCTTCCATCGCCGCCGCCATGGCGCTGGAAGCCTCGTTCTGCAGCATCGAGGCCTGCGCCACCTGGGCCGAGGAGCTGGACACGCGCGAGGTCAGTTGCAGCACCTGCTGGCTGCTGCTCGACACCTGGCGGATCATCTGCTGGAAGTTGCCGACCATGCCGTTGAAGGCCTCGCCGATCTGCGACAGCTCGTTGCCGCCGCGATCCGGCACGCGCCGGGTCAGATCGTTGCTCGATTGGATGTAACGCATGGTGTCCTTGAGTTCCACCATCTGCAGGGTGATGCCGCGGATCACGTGGCGGAACATGATGCCGACGACGATCGCGCACAGCAGCGAAATCCCCGCCAGGCGCAGCGCCCGCTCGCGGCAGATGGCCTCGACGTCATCCACATAGATGCCGGAGCCGACTACCCAGCCCCAGGGCGCGAAGCCCTGGACATAGGAAATCTTCGGCACCGGTTCGGACATGCCGGGCTTGGACCACATGTAGTTCACAAAGCCGCTGCCGTTCTTCTTGACCACGTCCACGAACTCGACGAAAAGCGCCTTGCCGCTTTGGTCCTTGATCTGGGAAGCATCCTTGCCATCGAGTTCCGGCTTGATCGGGTGCATGACCACCGTGGGGGTCATGTCGTTCACCCAGAAGTAGTCGCTCTTTTCGTAGCGCATCGCACGCAGCACGCCGAGGGCGCCGGCCTTGGCCTGTTCCTCGCTGAGGGTGCCCTTCTGCTGTTGTTCGTAAAAATGATTGAGGACGCTGGCGGCCGACTCGACCAGATGCCGGGTCTTGACCTGACGGTCTGCCATCAAGGTGGCGCGTTCCGAAAACAGCCCGATCAGGGCCACCGCCACGATGCCCGCCAGGGCGAGCAAGAGGACGCCAAACAAGCGCGCCCGAATGGATACGAAAAGGGACGACATTTTTTTTCTTAACCCCTGTATCGGTCAGATGACCACCGCCTGCCGGTGGATCGCGGACTCATTATAGGAGTCAAATGTCAATGATTGATCTAACGCAAGCCTGGTGTTTCCCTTTCACTTCATGAACTTACTGTCCATTTTTAATACAACTTAGGTACCAGACCGCGCACCGCGCAGATTCGCTGGATCATCGCCGGCTTGGGTTGCGCCACCTCCCCCTGCTCGAAGGCCACCACGGTAAAACGCTTGCCGATCACCTCCAGCAGCTCCCCCTTGCGCAGCAGGAAGGCGGGATTGCTGGGCTTGCCGAAGCGCTCGTTGCCGACCATGAAAGTCTCGTAGATCAGCACCCCGCCCACTTCCAGCAGGTTCAGGAGGTGCGGCATCAGCGGCCGGAACAGATAATTGGTCACCACCACCCCATCGAAGGCCCGGCTGAAATAGGGCCAGGGGCCGCCTTCCACGTCCGCCTGCTGGGTATGGATGCCCGGCAAGCCATCCATGGTCGCCAGGGCCGCAGCATCCCGATCCAGCGCCTCCACCTGATGGCCTAGGCCCGCCAGATAGCGGGCGTGGCGGCCGCGGCCGCAGGCCAGATCGAGCACGCTGCCGCCCGGCCGGATCAGCGGGGCAAAACGCACCACCCAGGGGGACGGCGGCCCCTCGCCGTGGCCTTCAGCGGGCGCAGCCTCCGCCCCGGGGCAATCTCCAAATTTGAATGTCATTTCCGTGGGAAATCAATCGGTAAAACCGGGTCAGGTCGCGTATTATTGCAGTGCATCAAATGTGGAAAACACGCATATCCGGTGCCGACGATAGCACGCCAGAATCGCTCTTTCGCGAGGCGGCCGCCCCCAGCCGCGAGGTAAGCCATGCATAGCGAACAACACTACCTGACCCCGATTTTCGACCCGCAAGCGGTAGCCATCATCGGCGCCTCGGAAACCATGGATTCCATTGGCGCGACCCTGCTGCGGAATATGCTCGACGGCGGCTTCAAGGGCGAGATTTACTGCATCAACCCCGGCCGCGAAACCGTGTTCGGGCAAAAGTGCTATGCCTCCATCGAGCAACTGCCGCGCAAGGTCGATGTGGCGGCGATCTGCACCAGCGCCGTCCACGTCCCCGACATCGTCGCCGCCTGCGGTGCCGCCGGAGTCAAGGCCGCGGTGGTGCTCAGCGCCGGCTTCAAGGAAAGCGGTGCCGAAGGCGCCGCCCTGGAGCGGGCGATGCTGGAAAACGCCCGCAAGTACAAGATTCGCCTGCTGGGCCCCAACTGTCTGGGCCTGATGCGCCCCTCCAGCGGCCTCAACCTCACCTTCGCCCGCGGCAGCGCGATCCCCGGCTCGATCGCCCTGGTCTCCCAGTCCGGCGCCCTCTGCTCGGCCATCCTCGACTGGGCGCTGCCCAGCCATGTGGGATTTTCCGCTGTGGTGTCGCTGGGCGCAGAAAGCGACGTGGACTTCGGCGAAGTGCTCGACTACCTGGTCTGCGACCCGCGCACCGAACACATCTTTTTATACATCGAAGGCATCCGCAACGCCCGCCGCTTCATGAGCGCGCTGCGGGCCGCGGCACGGATCAAGCCGGTGCTGCTGATCAAGGTCGGCCGCCATTCCGCCGGCGAGCAAGCCGCCTTCACCCACACCGGCGCCCGGGTCGGCGACGACGACGTGTTCTCCGCCGCGGTGCGCCGTTCCGGCGTGGTCCGGCTGCACACCGTGGCGCAGATGTACTCGGCGGCCTCGGCCCTGTTCCTGCACTTCCACCCGGACGGCAACCGCCTCGCCATCATCACCAACGGCGGCGGCCCCGGCGCCATGGCCGCCGACTACGCCGAGGACTTGGGGATTCCCCTCGCCACCCTGTCACCGTCCACCGTGGCAGCCCTCGATCCGCTGCTGCCGGCCAACTGGTCGCGGCGCAATCCGCTGGACATCATCGGCGACGCCAGTCCGGAGCGCTATCGCATCGCCCTCGACGCCTGCCTCAAGGACCCGAAGGTGGACGGCGTACTGGTGATCCTGACGCCCCAGGCCATGTCCGATCCGACCCAGGCCGCCCGCGTCGTCGCCGAGGTGGCGCGCCAGTCGCGCAAGCCGGTGGTGGCCTGCTGGATGGGCGAGGAATCGGTACGCGATGCCCGCCTGCTGATGTCGGGCGCCGGCCTGCCGACCTTCCGCACCCCCGAACCGGCGGTGGAAATGTTCTCCCACATTTCCAGCTACTACCGCAACCAGCAGTTGCTGATGCAGGTGCCCAGTTCGGTGACCGCGGAACACGAGGAACCGCAGCTCGACTCCGCCCGTCTGGTAATCGAAACCGCCCTGATGGAGCGTCGTTCGCGCCTCAATGAAATGGAATCCAAGGCCCTGCTTGCGGCCTTCCACATTCCCATCGCCGAAGCCCTGATCGCCCGCTCGCCGGCCGAAGCCATGGAGCTGGCCGAGGAACTGGGCCTGCCGGTGGCGATGAAAGTGGTATCGCCGCAGATCACCTACAAGAGCGATGCCGGCGGCGTCCGCCTCAACCTGCACTCGCTCAACGCGGTGCGCGGCGCCTATCAGGAAATCCTCGACGAAGTGCGCAAGAACATCCCCGAGGCGAAGGTTCTCGGCATCACCGTCGAGCCCATGATCGTCAAGCCCAAGGGCCGCGAACTGCGCGTCGGCATGGTACGCGACCAGATCTTCGGCCCGGCCATCACCGTCGGCCCCGGCGGCGGTATCGAGCAGAGCAGCGACCGGGTGGTCGCCCTGCCGCCGCTGAACAGCTTCCTCGTGGCCGACATGCTGCAGGACGAAAAGCTCAGGAAACGCCTGACGGAAACCCGCAACAGCCCGGCCATCGACGAGAAGGCGCTGGAGAACGTACTGCTACGCGTCTCCGAAATGGTCTGCGAACTGCCCTGGATTCACGAGCTGGACATCAACCCGCTGATTGTCGACGAAAACGGCGCCGTGGCGGTGGACGCGCGCATTTCCATTGCGCCCCTGCCGCTCAACGCCGGCCCCTACGACCACATGGCGATCCACCCCTATCCCTCGCGCTATACCGAGGAATTCATCGCCAAGGATGGCCGCCACGCCGTGATCCGCCCGGTCAAGCCGGAAGACGCCAACCTCGCCCAGCCCTTCGTCCAGAAGCTGTCGCAGGAGAGCCGCTACTACCGCTTCATGAACACCATCCGCGAGCTGTCGAATGCCCAGTTGGTGCGCCTGACGCAGATCGACTACGACCGGGAAATGGCCTTCTTCGCCGTCACCGAAGAGGATGGCGTCGAAGCCGAAGCCGGCGCCGCCCGCTACGCCAGCAATCCGGACGGCGAATCCTGCGAATTCGCCGTGGTGGTGGCCGACCACTGGCAGGGCACTGGCCTCGGCCGCCGCCTGATGGAAATCATCATCGAGACCGCCCGCGAGAACGGCTACAAGTACATGACCGGCGACTTCCTTTCGGAAAACACCCGCATGCTGCATTTCGTCGGCACCCTGGGTTTCGTGATCTCCGCCCACCCGGAGGATCCGGGCCTGCGCCACGGCATCCTCGACCTGACCGCCAAGCCGCAAACCTGACGATCCGGCCGGCGCAAAAATAGCCCCATGGCTGCTAAGGGAATGCCCGCAGCATTGTTTCCGACCCCGCGGCATGGTACTTTTTAAGCGGTGAACTCGCCCTTCCCCAAATCCCCCGTCGAAGCCAAAGCCGAATCCCTGCCGCGCCGTCGCGGCGTGGTGCTGGCCGTCTTGGCCCTGCTCGCAGCGCAGGCGATTCCGCTGTTGGCCGGCCCTACCGGGCCGACCGCACCGCAACTGATCCCCGCCCTGCTGACCCTGGCCCTTGGCGCTCTGTTCTATCGCCGCGCGGAGCGCGTGGTGGACCATGCCCAAGCCGAACTGCGCCAGCGCGAGGTCGATCTGCAACGCCTGACCCAGGCCTCGCCGCTGCTGATGTGGGCCCTCGACAGCCAGGGCAATTGCACCTGGGTCAATCGCAGTTGGCTGGAGTTCACCGGCCAGGCCTTCGCCGCCACCGCCGCCGACGGCTGGCTGCGGCCGGTGCATGGCGACGAACGGAAGGGTTTGGCGGCGGCCCTGGCCGAAGCCCTGCCGGAACGCCGCCCGTTCAAGCGCGAAGTACGCCTCTGCGACAAAAGCGGCGCCTGGCGCTGGGTGGTGATACACGCTTCGCCGCGGCTCGACGAGGGCGGCAACTTCACCGGCTACAACGGCCTCTGCTGGGACGTCAGCGAAGGCCGCCAGGCCCTGGCGGAGCTGGCGCAGAACGAGCGGCTGATCCGCGCCATCCACGACACCTCCAGCGCCGGCATCATGCTCACCGACCGCAGCGGCCGGATCATCCACGCCAACCGCCACCTTGCCGAGATGTTCGGCCAGACCCTGGAAGAACTGCTGCTGGCCGACTACCTGGCACACATCCATCCGACCGAACGGGAGACGGCCAGCGAGCGCCTGCAATCGATCCTCGACGGCCACTCCGACTACTGGGAAGTAGACCGTCGCTACCTGCGCAAGGACGGCAGCGACTTCTGGGGCCGCCTCTGCAGCCGTCCGTTGCGCGACGAGAACGGCACCATCACGGGCGTGGTTGGCACCATCACCGACATCAGCGACCAGCGCGCCACCGAGCAATATCTGCGGCTGGTGTCCAAGGTCTTCGAATCCTGCAGCGAAGGCGTGCTGATCACCGATGCCAAGAACACCATCCTGCAGGTGAACCAGGCCTTCACCCGGATCACCGGCTACATGCCCCACGAGGTCGTCGGCAAGCCGCCGCGGGTGCTCTCCTCGGGCCAGCAGTCGATGATGTTCTACGCCGAGATGTGGCGCCAGTTGCTGCAGGACGGCCGCTGGTCGGGGGAAATCTGGAACCGCCGGCGCAACGGCGAGGTGTATCCGGAATGGATTTCGATCAGCGCGGTGCGCGACGACAAGGACGAGATCACCCACTTCGTCGCGGTGTTCTCCGACATCACCGAGCGCAAGCAGAGCGAATCGCGGGTGCGCTATCTGGCGCAGTACGACTACCTGACCAACCTGCCCAACCGCGCCCTGCTCTATGACCGGCTGACCCAGGCCCACGCCAACGCGGAGCGCTACGCCCGCCGCTTCGCTCTGCTGTTCATCGACCTGGACAACTTCAAGCAGGTCAACGACAACCACAACCACGATACCGGCGACGAGCTGCTGCGCCAGGTGGCTGCCCGGTTGCGCGACAACATCCGCAGCGCCGACACTGTGGCGCGCCACGGCGGCGACGAATTCGTCGTGCTGATCGCGGAAACCCAAGGTGCGCAGGAAGTCGCCGCCATCGCGCAAAAATTGCTGGAGCTGCTGGCGGCGCCCTACTACGTGTTCGACCACCTGCTGACGGTGACCCCCAGCATCGGCGTCGCGATCTATCCGGAAGACGGCAGCGAGATCGATACCCTGATCCGCGCCGCCGATACCGCCATGTACGGCGCCAAGGGCTGCGGCCGCAATGCGGTGGTTTTCAACAATCCCGGCGTGCTGGACTAACGCTTCGGCAAACTCAGGATCAGCGTCGCCTGGTAGTTAAGGCCTTCGCGCCAATAGCCGAGCACTACCTTGTCGCCGGCATTGCGGGTATCCAGCAGGCGGTCGATGTCCGCCCCGGTCTCGACGCTCTTGCCATCCACCGTCTGGATCACGTCGCCCGGCACCAGCCCGTCGCGGGTCATGCGGCTGCCGCGCAGGCCGACGGCCTCGGCCGACGAACCCGGCACCACCTCGACCACGGTAACGCCCTTGATGCCCAGCTTGCGGCTGACGAAGGCCGTCACCCGCTCGTCGCTGCGCACCCCCAGGGTCGGCCGCAGATACTTGCCGTGGGCGATCAGCTCCGGCACCACCCGGTTCACCGTATCCACCGGCACCGCAAAGCCGATCCCTGCGCTGGCCCCCGAGGGGCTGTAGATCGCGGTATTCACGCCGATCAGGCGGCCGGCGGAATCCAGCAGCGGGCCGCCGGAATTGCCCGGGTTGATCGCCGCGTCGGTCTGGATCAGGTGATGCACGGTGTGCCCGCCATCGCCGCCGATGGAGCGGTCCAGCGCCGAAACGATGCCGGTGGTCAGGGTGTGGTCGAGGCCGAAGGGATTGCCAATGGCCAGCACCTTCTGCCCCACCAGCAGGTCGCGGCTGCTGCCCAGCGGCAGCGGTGCCGGCTTCTGGTCGGTCATCTGCAGGCGCAGCACCGCCAGATCGTTTTCCGGGCTCACCCCCACCAGCTTGGCGTCATAGGTACGCTGGTCCGACAGCCGCACCCGTGCCGCCGAAGCGTTGGCGATCACGTGGTAGTTGGTCACCACGTGCACCTGGTCGTCCCAGATGAAGCCGGAGCCGGTACCGCTCGGCACCTCGCGTACGTTCAGGGTCCACGGGTTCAGCACCTGATCGAGGGTGGTGATGTAGACCACCGCATTGCTGGCGCGGCGAAAGATATCGATGGTGGATTTTTCGTCGGCGGTTAGCTCGCCCCGCGGCGTCACCGGGCGCGGCTGGGCCTGGCGGGTATGGCCGATAACGCTGGCCAGGACGAAGGCCAGCAAGGCGACGCAAACGATCCGTAGCGATGCTTTCATTTCTGAACCTCAAGCAGGGTGGCTGCGGCTGCCGATCCCCAGGGCGGTGAACACCGCCAGCACCTGCAGCAGGGCAACGCCGGAGAGCAGCCAGTGAAAATGCCCGGCGTCCATCAGAGGGCCGAACAACAAAGGGGCACAGGCCATCCCGGCATCCAGGCCGGAATAGACGAAGCCGTAGATACGCCCGTAGGCCGCCTGGGCGAAGCGAGAAGCGGCGGCGCGGCGCACCAGCAGATCGCGGGAAGGCCCGGCCATGCCGGTGGCAAAGCCGATGGCGCCGAGCATCGGCGCAATGGCCCACTGC
>DATDMT010000127.1:0-17665 GCA_036518635.1 Rhodocyclaceae bacterium
CACGTCGTACTCGGCCGGGCGCAGCAGGATCTGCTGTAGGAAGGCGTCGGCGATGGCGTCCTTGATGATGATGCCGTTGGGCAGCTTGAGCCAGGGGCCGCCGTCGATCTCGACGCCGCCGAATTCACGTTTGGCCAGGGCATAGGCGGAGTCGCGGAAGTTGCCTTCCGTGAACTTCATGATGTTGCCCTTGTGCACGATGGTCACGGACTTGCGGTTGTTCTCGATGGCGTACTTGATGGCGGCGCGCACCAGGCGCTCGGTGCCTTCAACGGAGATCGGCTTGATGCCGATGCCGGAGGAGTCGGGGAAGCGAATCTTCTTGACGCCCATTTCCTCCTGCAGGAACTTGATCACCTTCTTGCAGGCGTCGGTGCCGTTGGCCCACTCGATGCCGGCGTAGATGTCTTCGGTGTTCTCACGGAAGATCACCATGTTGCACAGCTCGGGCTGCTTTAGCGGGGAAGGCACTCCCTTGAAGTACTGCACGGGGCGCACGCACTGGTAGAGATCCAATTCCTGACGCAGAGCCACGTTGAGGGAGCGGATGCCACCACCGACCGGAGTGGTCATCGGGCCCTTGATTGAGACGGAGTAGGTCTTCAGGGCGTCGAAGGTTTCCTTGGGGAGCCACTCGTCGGGGCCGTAGAGCTTGGTGGATTTTTCACCGGCGTAGACTTCCATCCAGTGGATTTTCTTCTTGCCGCCATAGGCCTTGGCCACGGCCGCGTCCACCACCTTGATCATCACCGGGGTGATGTCGACACCGATGCCGTCGCCTTCGATGAAAGGAATGATGGGATTGTCGGGAATCGATTGTCCGGGGACGATCTGTTTGCCTTCAGCGGGAACCTTGATAAAGGAAGTGCTCATGCCTGCTCCAGTTGTTATGGTTGCGGAAGTACGCGAGGGCGGGGTACGCCATCGCCGGGTCGACCTGGGCCGGGTAGGCGGTCGAAGGTCGTAATTATGGGCCAATGGCGCTGGACAGCCAAGCGGCAGGGGCTGGCCGGTAGAATTGGGGTCCGGCTCCAGGCCCAATCCGTGACAGACAGGAAGGACGATGAATATTTTTTCCGATCCGATGCAGCAGACCGCCCGGCGCATTGCGGAAATGATGGTGGAGGGCTTCGATAAGCACTACCGCCTGTTCCGCGCGACTTCGGCGGCGGCCAAGCAGCGCTTCGAGCAGGCCGACTGGCAGGGCGTGCAGCAGTCGGTGCGGGATCGGATCCAGTACTACGACGACCGGGTTTCCGAGTCCGTGGATCGGCTCAATCAGGAGTTCGACACGGCGTCTCTGGACGACGACATCTGGCAGCACGCCAAACTGTTCTTCATCGGCCTGCTGGTCGGCCACAAGCAGCCGGAGTTGGCGGAGACCTTCTTCAATTCGGTGTTCTGCCAGATCATGCACCGGACCTATTTCCACAACGATTTCATTTTCGTCCGGCCGGCAATTTCCACCGAATACATTGAAGCGACGCCCCCCAGCTACCGCTCCTACTATCCGAATGAGGCTGGTTTTCGCGCGTCGATCCGGCAGATCTTCGTGGACTTCGCCTGGGCCCGCGAGTTCGAGGATTTGGAGCGGGACGTGGACCACATCTACCGGGCCGTCCAGCGGCACCTCGGCGGGGAGTGGCCCCATCGCGAGGCCAATTTCCAGATCCAGGTACTGAGCTCCGCCTTCTATCGCAACAAGGGGGCCTACGTGATCGGCAAGGCCATCAACGGCCATCTCGAATACCCCTTCAGCGTACCGGTGGTGCACTCCCCGGAAGGCAAGCTTCGGCTGGACGCTATCTTGCTGGACGTCGGCCACATCAGCGTGCTGTTCTCGCTGTCACGGGCCTACTTCATGGTGGATATGGAGGTGCCGTCGGCCTACGTCCAGTTCCTCCGCTCTATCATGCCGAACAAGCCGCGCTCCGAGCTGTACACCATGGTCGGTCTGGGTAAGCAGGGCAAGACCATCTTCTTCCGCGACATGATTCAGCATCTGGGCCATTCCCAGGACAACTTCATCGTCGCGCCGGGTATCCGCGGCCTGGTGATGATGGTGTTCACCCTGCCGTCCTATCCCTATGTGTTCAAGGTCATCCGCGACGTCTTCGGTTCCTCGAAGGAAGTCGATCACGAGACCGTCAAGCGCAAATACCAACTGGTCAAACAGGTGGACCGGGTGGGCCGCATGGCCGACTCCCTGGAGTTTTCCTATGCCGCCTTCCCCAAGTCGCGCTTCGCCCCGGAACTGTTGGAAGAACTCTACAAAGCCGTCCCGTCCCTGCTGGAAGAGGACGGCGACGACCTGATTATCAAGCACGTCTACATCGAGCGGCGGATGGAGCCCCTGAACCTGTTCCTCAACCGGGTGGAGCAGATTGGCCGCGACGATCTGCTGGAACAGGCCGTCAAGGAATACGGCGACGCGATCCGGGAACTGGCAATTGCCAATATTTTCCCCGGCGACATGCTGTGGAAGAACTTCGGCGTGACGCGCTACGGCCGGGTGGTGTTCTACGACTACGACGAAATCGAATACATGACGGACTGTAGCTTCCGCCGCATTCCTCCCGCCCCCTATCCCGAGATGGAAATGTCCGGCGAGGTCTGGTACTCGACGTCGCGTAACGACGTGTTCCCAGAAGAATTCGCCACCTTCCTGCTCACCTCGCCGAAAATCCGCCAGGCGTTCATGCGGCACCACAAGGATCTGCTCGACGCGGACTTCTGGAAGGGTGCCCAGGAGGACATTCGGGCCGGCAAGGTGCGCGATTTCTATCCCTACCTGGAGTCGCTGCGCTTTTGTCAGCTATTCGCCGGGCACTGATGTCTCAAGTCATCCTGCTCAACAAGCCCTATGGCGTTCTTACCCAGTTCACGGACTCAGTGGGACGCCCCACGCTGAAAGACTATGTCGCGCTGTCGGGTGTCTATGCGGCGGGGCGGCTCGACAGCGACAGTGAGGGCTTAGTCGTCCTCACCGATGACGGCGGGTTGCAGGCCCAGATCGCCAGTCCCCGCCACAAGATGCCGAAGATTTATTTCGCCCAGGTGGAGAACATTCCCCAGCCGGAGGCACTCCGGCAAATGGCGGCCGGTCTGGATCTGGGCGACTTCCATAGCCAGCCCTGTACGGTGCGCCTTGTCGCTGAGCCCGAATGGCTATGGCCGCGCGACCCGCCGATTCGTTATCGGGCGGCGATCCCGACCGCCTGGTTGGAAATCACCTTGCAAGAGGGCAAGAACCGCCAGGTGCGGCGGATGACGGCGAAGATCGGTCACCCGACGCTGCGCCTGATCCGCTGGGCCGTGGGCCCCTGGAATCTGGCCGGCCTGGCGCTCGGGCAGTGGCGTTCAATAAAAAACGAAGAAATTGCGGCAATGCGTCAACCAAAGTCTACGGTCGGCGTTAATAGACCCAGTACCCGCCGAAAACCCGGTGGTACTTTTCGAAAATCTGAATATATTCAAGGAATTAAAAAATGAGCAAGCTCCTGTCCGTTCTGATCGTTGGTCTGTTCGCCGCCACCACCGCCATCGCCGCTGACGCCCCCAAGGCCGAAGCCGCCAAGCCCGCTGCTGCTCCCGCCGCCGCTGCCGCTCCGGCCGCTGAGAAGAAGGAAGAAGTGAAGGCTGAGAAGCCCGCCAAGAAGGCCAAGAAGGCCAAGAAGGCGAAGAAGGCTGAAAAGGCTGCCGAAGCCGCCAAGTAATTCAGGCTTTGGTCATAGAAAAAGGGCAGGGTGACCTGCCCTTTTTCTTTTTGTAGCAGGGATTTAGTGCGGTCAACCTGTATCAACTTGATACGTTATAATCCCCGCGGCCGAAAAAAAGGTCGTTTTTGTCCAACATATCGATAGAGGAATTTCAAATGAGCAAGCTGCTGTCCGTTCTGATCGTTGGTCTGTTCGCCGCCACCACCGCCATCGCCGCCGACGCCCCCAAGGCCGACGCCAAGGCTGAAGCCAAGCCGGCCGCCGCCGAGAAGAAGGAAGAAAAGAAGGCTGAAGCTAAGAAGGAAGAGAAGAAGGCCGAGAAGAAGGAAGAAAAGAAGGTCGCCGACGCCAAGCCCGCCGAAGCCAAGAAGGAAGAGAAGAAGGCTGATGCGAAGCCCGCTGAAGCCAAGAAGGAAGAAAAGAAGGAAGAGAAGAAGGCTGACAAGAAGTAATTCTTGCGATCTCTCTCGAAAGGCAGGGGCGACCCTGCCTTTTTTCATTCAGGAGTGCTGAGAGTGAATGCGGTGAATGCGATCAAACGGCTGCTCGTGTTGCTCGGCCTTTCTGCGTCCTGTGCCTTGGCGCAGGTGCCGGCTATGCCGCTGATGGATTTGACCGCCGGGTTTCATCGCATCGAAGCCGAAGTGGCGTTCACCCAGGACATGCGGATGCAGGGCCTGATGCGGCGTACCGGCATGGCGGCGAATCACGGCATGTTGTTCGTGTTCCCCGAGGCCAACACCCACTGCATGTGGATGCGCAATACGCTACTGCCGTTGTCGGTGGCCTTCCTCGATGAGCGCGGCCGCATCATCAACGTAGAAGACATGGAGCCGCGTACCGAGATCAATCATTGCGCCAAGCGCCCGGCGCGGTTCGCGCTGGAAATGAATCTCGGCTGGTTCAACGCCAAGGGCCTCACCTCGGGTGCCGCCATCGGCGGTATTGAGCGAGCGCCGGCGCCGCGTTAAGCCTCTGGCCGCCACTGCGGCGGTAGGGCTTCGAACCAATCCAATCGTTTCATCAATATGGCGAAGTCGTCGGCCAGGGGCCCGTTCAGCGCCAAGGGTTGGCCGCTGACTGGGTGCGTGAACGTCATTGCGGCACAGGCCAACAACAAGCGGTGGCAGTCGAGCCGTTCCTGGAACATCCGGTTGTGCCGGCCCTTTCCGTAGGTGGCGTCGCCGATCACCGGATGGGAAATATGTTTCAGATGGCGGCGTATCTGGTGCCGTCGGCCGGTCAGGGGATTCAACTCTAGCAGCGCATAGCGGCTGCTCGGATAACGATCCACGGCAATCGGCAGTTCGCAGGTCGCCAGGCGGCGATACAGCGTTACCGCCGGTTTGGCTGCGTCGCCCTCAGCGCTGGTATCAACATAATCGTCGGCGGTGCGCGCCAGGGGATGGTCGATGGTGCCCGATTCCTCCGGATGGCCGCGCACCACCGCCAGATAGCGTTTATCCACCCGGCCTTCGGCAAACTCGCCGGTCAGCCGCTTGGCGACCTCGGGCGACAGGGCGAACAGCAACAGCCCCGAGGTGCCCTTATCCAGCCGATGCACTGGATACACCCGTTGGCCGATCTGGTCGCGCAGTAGCTGCACGGCGAAACGGGTTTCGTGGCGGTCGAGATTGGTGCGATGGACCAGCAGCCCCGGTGGCTTGTGGATGCAGACCAGCTCGCGGTCCTGATAAACGATGGGCAGCATCAGCTCGCCGGAAACTCGCCGTCGAGGTAGTACCAGCGCCCGCCTTCGCGGCGAAAGCGGCTGACTTCGTGGAGGCGATGGGCGCGGCCACCCACCTTGTAGCGGGCGATGAATTCGACGCTGGCGGCATCGCCTTCTGCTTCGTGGCGCTTGACCGCCAACCCCAGCCACTTGGCCGGCGCTTCTTCGCCCAGCCCCAACTTTGCCGGCCGGGTCTGCGGGTGCCAGGTGGCCAAAAAGTAATCCTCCAGTCCCAGCACATAGGCGCTGTAACGTGAGCGCATCAGGGCTTCCGCCGTCGCGGCAGCGGTGCCGGCATGCAGCGGCCCACAGCACGCCGCGTAGGGCTTGCCGCTTTCGCAGGGGCAGAGGGCGGGAGCGGCTGTCACCATGAAAAAGCCCCGCACGGGGCGGGGCTGATCAGCCGGCTGACTTTGAACTTAGGCAAAGTTGGCCGCGGCGAAATCCCAATTGGCCAGCTTCTCGAGGAAGGTCTCGACGAACTTGGGACGGGCATTGCGGTAGTCGATGTAGTAGGCGTGCTCCCAAACGTCGATGCAGAGCAGGGCCTTGTCGCCGGTGGTCAGCGGGGTGCCGGCGGCGCCCATGTTGACGATGTCCACCGAACCATCGGCCTTCTTCACCAGCCAGGTCCAGCCGGAGCCGAAGTTGCCGACCGCGGAGGTCTGGAAGGCCTTCTTGAACTCGTCGAAGGAACCCCACTTCTTGTCGATCGCAGCGGCCAGGGCGCCGCTAGGGGCGCCGCCGCCGTTGGGCTTCATGCAGTTCCAGAAGAAGCTGTGGTTCCACACCTGGGCCGAGTTGTTGTACACGCCGCCGGCCGGGGCCTTCTTGACGATGGCTTCGAGATCGAGGTTTTCGTACTCGGTGCCCTTGATCAGGTTGTTCAGGTTGGTCACATAGGCTTGATGGTGCTTGCCGTAGTGGTACTCGAAGGTTTCCTTCGAAATATGCGGCGCCAGGGCGTCTTGCGCGTAGGGCAGGGCGGGGAGGGTATGTTCCATGTTGTTATCTCCAGAATTGCTAATGGGGTCGGGATGCTGAGTTTAGTGCCAGCGGCGGGGCAAGACAACCGCGCAGCGTCCAGGTGCATGTGTCGGTTTAACTCGCCGATTCCACGCGGCCCCGCGCCGAGCCGCGGGCGAAGTGCATTTCGACTGGGTCGCCGGCCTGGAGGGTGGCGGCGTCGACGATCACGCGTCCCTGCTGGTCGCGGACGATGCTGTAGCCGCGGGCCAGGGTGGCGTCAGGGTTCAGTGCTGTCAGTGCAGTCGCCAAGCGCTCCAGGCCATGGCGCTTCGCGGTAATGCGCGTGTTGGCTGCCGTGGCGAGACGCTGGGCCAACAGCTCGAGCCGTGCCGCCTGTGCCGCCGGTTGCGGACGGGCTTTCTGCAGTCGCAGTTGCAGGCCGCTCAGGCGTACCCCCACCTCGCCCAGCCGCTGGCGGGCTGCCGCCGATAGGCGGCTGCGCAGATGCTCCAGGGTCTGGCGATTGCGCGCCAGGCGCTGCGCCGGATGCACCAGCCGATGGGCCAGCAGGTCCAGGCGCTGCATGCGCTCTTCCAAGCCCCGCTCCATCGCGCTGCTCAGGGCGTCGGAAAGTTGTGCCAAGTCACCGGCCGCCGCCAGCCAGCCGGCGGAGACCAGCTCGGCCGCTGCGGTCGGCGTCGCTGCCCGCAGGTCGGCAACGAAGTCGGCGATGGTGACGTCGGTCTCATGTCCCACCGCGCTGACCACCGGCAGCGGGCAACTGGCAATGGCGCGGGCTACGGCTTCGTCGTTGAAGGCCCATAAATCTTCGATACTGCCGCCGCCGCGGGCCACCAGCAGCACGTCGCATTCGCGGCGGGTGCCGGCCGCTTCGATAGCGGCAACGATGCGCGGCACCGCGCCGTCGCCCTGCACCAGGGTCGGATAGAGCACTACCGGGAGATGTGGGGCGCGTCGCCGCAGGGTGATCAGGATGTCGCGCAGGGCTGCCGCCTGAGGCGATGACACCACGCCGATGGCGCGCGGCAGCGGCGGCAGCGGGCGTTTGCGTTCCGCGGCGAACAGGCCTTCCTGGGCCAGTTTTTCCTTCAAGCGAGCAAACGCTTCATAGAGCCGGCCGAGGCCGCCCTGGCGCAGGTTGTCCACGTTCAACTGGTAATCGCCGCGGGCTTCGTAGAGCGATACCGTGGCGCGGGCCTCGACCTGCTGGCCGTTTTCCAAACGCCAGGGCAGCAGTTGGGCGCGGGAACGGAACATCACGCAGCGCACCTGGGCGCCCTCATCCTTCAGCGTGAAATACACGTGGCCGGAGGCGGCGCGGGTTAGATTCGAGACTTCGCCCGCCACCCAGAGCAAGGGGATGGCCTGTTCCAGGGCGGTCCGTGCCATGCGGTTGAGTTCGGTGACGGAGATCGGCCCTTCGTTCATCCGACGATTTTAGCCCGGTATTCCGGATGCAAATTCCCGTGAAACCCGCTCAGCTATTGAGAATTTTTGATAAACAATTGAATTCTATGAAGTTTAAAGTATTGCGCTTTTTTTACTCCCCCTAGCCTGAGGGCAGACGGAAAGCCGGTTTAGGCATTTCATCCCCGTTCTATTCACACGCTTATCCACAGTTTTTGTGGATAAAGCTATGGACGACTTTGTTCCTCATCAAGCCCTCTTCCATGACCTCCTCGCTCGTTCCCCTGGCAGCTCCCCTGGCCCTCGGCCTCCTCAAGGAGGTGATGGACAGCGATCTGGTGGTGCGCGGCGTCGAGCAGGGCCTGGCCCTGCTGGGTCCGGAAGACGGGTTCTGGCGCGACGTGGCCGGCGAGGAATTGGCGCGCATGGCATCCGGCGGCAATCCCCGCGCCCAGGCCGAGCTGGCCTGGCGCCACAGCACCGGCGAGGCTGGCGCCCAGCATTCCCTGGCGCGGGCGGTGTCCTGGGCCAGCAGCAGCGCCGAGCGGCAGTGCCCGGCAGGCGAGGCGGTGCTTGGCTGGCTGCTGTACCACGGCCATGGCCTGCCGCGGGACCACGGCGAGGCGGCGCGCTTGTTCGGCCGCGCCGCGCAGAGCGATGACCCTCGCGGCCTGACCTGGCTGGCCCTCTGCCTGTTGCGCGGCCATGGTCTGGAGGCCGATCCGGAGCAGGCCCGTAGTCTGCTGGAAAAGGGCGCCCGCCTCGGCTTCCGCGATGCCCAGTATTGGCTGGGGCGCATCCTCTATAGCGGTGAAGCCCATGCCGACGGCCGGCGCGATGCCGGTGCCGCCGCACGCTGGCTGCAGGCCGCCGCCGAGCAGGGCGAGCCCCAGGCGGCGGAGCTGCTGGCGCGCTGCCGCTACTTCGGCCGCGGCGTCGCCGAAGACAAGGCCGAAGCGGTGCGCCTGTGGCAGCAGGCGGCAGCGGCCGGCATTGCCAGCGCCGCCTACAGCCTGGGCTTGTGCCTGCTGGCCGGCGAGGGCACCCCCGCCGATGCCGGCGCTGCGGCGCGCAACTTTGCCGAGGCGGCCAAGGGGCGCGTCGTTGGCGCCATGTTCTGCCTCGGCCAGTGCTACGCCCAGGGCCAGGGCGTAGCCGCCGATGCCGACCTGGCCCTGGTCTGGTATCGCCGCGCCGCCGCCAAGGGCCACCGCGAAGCCCTGTTCGAACTCGGCGAAGGTCACGCCTTTGGTCGCGGCGGGATTGCCCAGGACATGGAAGAGGCCCTGCGCAACTATCGCGCCGCCGCCCGCCAGGGCCACGTTCGCGCTCAGATCAAACTGGGCCATTGCTATCGCTGGGGCGAGGGCGTGACGGAGAACAAGGCCCAGGCGGTCAACTGGTATCGCAAGGCGGCGGAGCAGGGCGATGCCGCGGCCCTGGTCTGGCTGGGTGACTGCTACGAACATGGCGAAGGCGTCCGCGCCGACTTGGCCCAGGCGGTGGAGCACTACCGTGCCGCCGCTGCCGCCGGCGACCCGCACGCCCAGGCCGAACTGGGGCGCTGCTACCTGCACGGCAGCGGCGTCCATCTCAACCTGTTGCGCGGCGAGGAGTTGCTGCGTGCCGCCGCCGAAGCCGGCTGGAAGCCGGCCCTGGGCGAGCTTGAGCGCTACTGGTTCGCCCGGGCCGAATCCTTCATGCACGGCGTCGGCGTGCCGGCCGATGCGGCCAAGGCCCTGGCGCTCTATCGTCGGGCTGGCGAACTGGGCCATCGCCGCGCCGCCTATATGGTCGGCGAGTGCTTTCGCCACGGCTTCGGCACCGAGGCCGACCCGGTGCAGGCGGTGCTTTGGTACCGCAAGGCAGCCACCCAGTTTGACGCCAAGGTGGCCCTGGGCGACCTGTACTACGAGGGCATCGGCGTCGAGCAGAATTACCGCGAGGCCTATCGCTGGTACGAGCAGGCCCTGGCCCAGCATGAGGACGCCTACGTCATTTACTGCGTCGGCTTCTGTCAGTTGCATGGACAGGGCGTCAAGCGCGATGCCCGCAGCGCCGCGCGGCTGTTGCGTCAGGCGGCGATGCTGGGCGAGATCAATGCCCAGTACGAATTGGGTTGTGCCTATTACCGCGGCGAGGGCGTCGCCCGCAGCCCCAAGCTGGCAATGAAGTGGCTGCGCCAGGGTGCCCAGTCGGGCCACGAAGGCGCGCGGGCCTTCATCCAGCGCCTGGAGCGCGGCAACAAGTTGAATTGATCAGGAGGTCGCGGCCAAGGTGGCTAGGCGCGCACGGACGTCGGCGATCTGCCCATCCACCTGGGCGCACATCTCGGCCAGCAGGTCGCGGCCCTGGCGCCGCGCCATGCGTTCCGCCAGCAGCAGCTCGTAGAGTCGAGAGCCGAGCAGGCGGTCGAGGGCATCCTGGATTTCCGTCAGGCGCTGGTGCAGGCGCTCCAGTTGCTGTTCCAGGGCGGCGGCGCCCTGCGGCGCCAGCTCGGTGATGGCGCGGCCTTCCTCCCAGACCGAGAGCACCTCGCGCAGGGTATGGGCATCGCCGTTGCGATAGGCGCGGTTGGCCTCGGCCATCAGGCGGGTGCGCCAGTGGCGGTCGCTCTCGTCGCGGGCTCGGTCCGGGTGGATTTTCTGCGCCACTTTGCGGAACAGTTTTTTCACGTCCTGGGTCGGCGCAAAGCGCTCGGCGGTCTCGGCGGCAGCTTCGCGGAAGCGGCTGTGCTCACCGCGGGATTGTTCGGCGCGCTGTCGGGCTTGGTCGGCGCGGCCGCGGCTGTTGCCGTCGCTGGGCGCGCGGGCGGCCAGTTGCAGGGCCAGTTCGGCCTGCAGGCTGTCCAGCTCGACCATGCGCTGGCCGACGGTCTCGTGATAGCGGCGGGTGAATTCGCCCAGTTCGCCCTGGGCGGTGGCCAGCTCCAACTCCAGTTCGGCGATTTCCCGGGTCACCGCCTCCAGCTCGCCGCGCATCTGCAACTCGCGGTCGGCGATGGTCAGGGCGCCGAGGAAGGGCGCATGGGGCGGCGGTGCGCCCAGCACCAGCACCCGGCTTGTGGCCAGGCAGGCGTCGGCCAGCGGCGTCAGCGGATCGCGGGCCAGCACCACGGCGTAGTCGGCAGGCAGCATCTCGAGCTGGGCCAGGCGGCCGGCGGGCAGGATCAGCACCGGGAACAGCCGGCCGATGCCGGCAGGCCAGGTGCTGCGGTCTTCGGCAGCGCTCCAGGCCAGGGCCGCCTGCCAGTCGGCATCGTGCTCGGCGATCCGGGCCTGCTGGCGTTCTCTTAGGTCAGTTGGTAGATCCTCCCCGCCGCGGGCCATGCGGCTCTTCAGCAGCGAGAGGGTGGCGCGCATGGTGATCCGCGCGGCGAAATCCGCCGCCGGTAGCACCAGGCAGAGGGGGCGCAGGGATAAATCCAGGGAATTCGACAATTCCGGCAGCAACTGGTCGTCCGCCACCAGCACCAGCAGGGTGCGGCCCTGCATCAGGGCTTCGGCGCAGAGGGCCGCCAAGAGTGGGGTCGGGTCTTCCGGCGCGCTGGCCTCCAGCGGCATGCCGCCCGCGGCCCGGGCCGCCAGGCGGTCCAGCCAAGCCTGGGCGAGCTGCTGAGGCGAGGGCGCATTCATGGGGAGATTCTAACGAACTGAGCGGCTAGCGCCTTGCTCCGGCGGGGCCATGACGTTAAAGTTCGCCCTTTCGAATTCGGGAGCTTCCGCGTGTTTTCCATCATTCAGGCCGCCGGCTGGCCGATCTGGTTTCTTCTTCTGGCCTCCGTCATCTCGGTAGCGCTGATCATTGAACGGGCCACCGCCCTCAAGCGCGCCAAGATCGTCCCCCCCGGCCTGCTGCAAAGCGTGGTCGCCGAATACCGCCAGGGCAGCATCAACGCCGAGTCCCTGCGCAAGCTGGAAGCCCACTCGCCCCTGGGCCGCGTGTTCGCTGCCGGCCTGGCCAACGTCAAGGCCAGCCGCGAGATCATGAAGGAAGCCATCGAGGAATCCGGTCGCGGCGCCGCCCACGAGCTGGAACGCTTCCTCACCACCCTCGGCACCATCGCCTCGATCAGCCCGCTGATGGGTCTGTTTGGCACCGTGGTCGGCATGATCGAAATCTTCGGCTCCGCCACCGGCTCCGGCAACAACCCGCAGCAACTGGCCCACGGTATTTCCGTCGCGCTGTACAACACCGGCTTCGGTCTCTTGATCGCGATCCCTAGCATGATTGCCTACCGCCACTTCCGTGCCCTGGTGGACAGCTTCGTGGTGGAACTGGAACAGCAGGCGGTGAAGCTGGTCGAGTTGGTCCACGGCGAACGTAGCTGAGCGGAACGCGATCATGAATTTTCAACGAGGGCGCGTTCGCGAAGAGCCGGAGATCAACCTGATCCCGATGATCGACGTGCTGCTGGTGATCCTGATCTTCCTGATGATCACCACCACCTATTCCAAGTTCTCCGGCCTGGAGATCAATCTGCCCACCGCCGACGCGCCGCAGAACCAGGAAAAGCCGGTGGAGATCAATGTCGCCGTGACCGTTTCGGGCGAAGTGCTGATCAACAAGGCCGCGGTCAGCGGCCGCGACGTCGAATCCATCGCCGCCGCCCTGAAGCGTGCCAATACCGGCGGCGGGGCCGAGCCGGTGGTGATCATCAGCGCCGACGCCAAGGCCACCCACCAGAGCGTGATCGATGTGATGCAGGCGGCGCAGCAGGCCGGTCTGGCGCATATCTCCTTTGCCACACAGCAATCGCAGCGATAACCAAGTCGCCGCGCAGCGGCGCACGACGCTCCCCTCGCCCGCTATCGGGAGAGGGGCTGGGGGTGAGGGTCGCAGCGCTTCCATAGCCTATGGACGCTAAAGCGAAGCTCCAGGCCGCGTGGCAATCACGCGGCGGCTTGGCGCTGCTGCTGTATCCGCTGTCTCTCCTGTTCTCGCTGCTTTCCGCCCTGCGCCGCATGCTCTGGCGCAGCGGCTTCTGGCGCCCCGTGCGGCTGCCGGTGCCGGTGGTGGTGGTCGGCAACATCATCGCCGGTGGCGCTGGCAAGACGCCGCTGACCCTTAGCCTGGCTCGCGCCCTGGCAGCGGCGGGCCGCTCGCCGGGCATCGTCAGCCGCGGTTACGGCCGCAGCGGCGAGGGGGTGATTCCGGTCTATCCCGGCAGCGATGCCGCGGAGGTGGGCGACGAACCTTTGTTGTTGAGCCGACGCAGCGGTTTGCCGGTGTTCGTCGGCGCCAGCCGCGTGGCGGCGGCGCAGGCGCTGCTGGCGGCCCATCGCGGCTGCGACGTGATTCTTTGCGACGACGGCCTGCAGCACTACGCCCTGGCCCGCGACGTCGAGGTCGCCGTGCTCGATCGGCGCGGCCTGATGAACGGCTGGCCGCTACCGGCCGGCCCCCTGCGCGAGCCAGTGTCGCGCTTGAAACGGGTGGATGCCCTAGTGTTGAACGGCCTGGAGCAAACACCGTTGAGGGGCGTGCCGGTATTCGCCATGCAACTCGAGGGCGCCCGCTTTCAGCGTCTCGACGCGCCCGGGGAGCGTTGTTCCGCCGCCGATCTGGCGGGCCTGCGGCTGCATGCGGTGGCCGGCATCGGTGAGCCGGCACGCTTTTTCGACCACCTGTATGGGCTTGGACTGAGCTTCGACGCCCATCCCTTTCCCGATCACCATGCCTACCGCGCGGAAGAGCTGGCCTTCGCTGGCGATGCGATCCTGACCACGGAAAAGGATGCAGTAAAATTTCCCGCTTCGATGCCGCTCCCGGTCTGGGTGCTGCCGGTGGAAGCCCGGGTGGATGCCGCCCTGGCCCGCCTCGTACTGGAGAAAATCAATGGATGCACGCCTGCTTGAGATCCTCGTCTGCCCGATCTGCAAAGGCCCCCTGGAACATCGTCGCGAGGCGGCCGAACTGGTGTGCAAGCCCTGTCGCCTGGCCTACCCGGTGAAGGACGACATTCCCGTGATGCTGGAGGACGAAGCCCGTCAGCTACCTGCCGAGGAAGCGTGAGCTTCTACGCCGTCGTTCCGGCCCGCTACGCCTCGACGCGGCTGCCGGGCAAGCCGCTGGCCGATATCGCCGGCAAGCCGATGGTGGTGCGGGTGGTGGAAGCCGTCGCTGGCGCCGCGCCGGCCGCCACTTGGGTGGCCACCGACGACGCACGGGTTCTCGATGTAGTCGCCGCCCACGGCCACCAGGCCCTGATGACCCGCGCCGACCACCCCAGCGGCACCGACCGTATCGCCGAAGTGGCGGCGACCCTGGGCTGGCCCGATGACGCCATTGTGGTCAATGTCCAGGGCGACGAGCCCCTGATCGATCCGGCCTTGGTGCGCACCGTGGCCGAAGCCCTGGCCGTCAATCCGGAGGCAGCTATCGCCACTGCGGCCCACCCAATCGCCGACGCCGCCGAGTTCTTCAATCCCAATGTGGTCAAGGTGGTGTGCGATGCCGCCGGCCGCGCCCATTATTTTTCCCGGGCGCCGATTCCCTGGGCGCGGGATGAATTCGCCGCCGATCGCCATCGCCTCCCCAGCGCTTTTCCCGCACTGCGGCACATCGGCTTGTACGCCTACCGGGTCGCCTTCCTGCGCCGCTATGCCGCGCTGGCACCGGCGCCGACCGAGCAGTGGGAATGCCTCGAACAGCTACGTGCGCTCTGGCACGGATATGCCATCCAAGTGGTGCAGTGCGATGCCGCGCCAATGCCCGGCGTCGATACGCCGGAAGACCTGGAGAGAATCAGAACCCTGTTTGACCAGCGGGTTTGACCGGGCCGGCGAATGCCGGTAAGTTTCGCCCGAAACCAAAAGCCAAAATAGTCCGCTCACGGACACATTAACCAACACATATTTGGAGCCTCCATGCGACTCATCCTCCTCGGCCCCCCCGGTGCGGGCAAGGGCACTCAAGCCAATTTCATCAAGGAAAAGTTCGGCATTCCGCAAATCTCCACCGGCGACATGCTGCGCGCCGCGGTTAAGGCCGGCACTCCGCTGGGCCTGGAAGCCAAGAAGGTGATGGATTCCGGCGGCCTGGTGTCCGACGACATCATCATCGGCCTGGTCAAGGATCGCCTGCAGCAGGACGACTGCAAGTCCGGTTATATGTTCGACGGCTTCCCCCGCACGATTCCGCAAGCCGAGGCGATGAAGGCCGCCGGCGTGCCGATCGACTACGTGCTGGAAATCGACGTGCCGGATTCCGACATCGTCGAACGCATGAGCGGTCGCCGTGCTCATCTGCCTTCCGGCCGCACCTACCACGTCAAGTTCAATCCGCCCAAGGTCGAGGGCAAGGACGACGTCACCGGCGAGCCCCTGGTGCAGCGTGACGACGACAAGGAAGAAACCGTCAAGAAGCGCCTCGACGTGTACCACTCGCAGACCAAGCCCCTGGTGGACTACTACGGCAAGTGGGCCGCCACCGGCGACGCCAACGCCCCCAAGTACCGCAAGATTTCCGGTCAGGGCGCGGTGGATGCGATCACCGCCCGCGCCTTCGAAGCGCTCAAGTAAGACTGGGCCGGGTGACGGTGACTGCGCGTAACGCTTTTTATGCCCAGTCCGGCGGGGTGACGGCCGTCATCAACGTCACCGCCGCCGCCGTCATCGAGACGGCGCGGCAATACCCGCAACAGATCGGCAAGGTTTTCGCTGGGCGCAACGGCATCATCGGCGCCCTGGCGGAAGACCTGATCGACACCTCCCTCGAATCCTCTGAAGACATCGCCGCCCTGCGCCATACGCCGGGCGGTGCCTTCGGTTCCTGCCGTTACAAGCTGAAGGGCATAGCCCAGCATCGTGCCCAGTACGAACGCCTGATCGAGGTCTTCAAGGCCCACGACATCGGCTACTTCTTCTACAACGGCGGCAACGATTCGATGGACACCGCCTGGAAGGTGTCGCAGATCGGCGAGCAACTTGGCTATCCGGTGATCTGCGTCGGCATCCCGAAGACCGTGGACAACGACCTGCCGGTGACCGACAACTGCCCGGGTTTCGGCTCGGTGGCCAAGTACGTCGCCACCTCGATCCGCGAGGCCGCCTACGACGTGGCTTCGATGGCCAAGACCTCGACCAAGATTTTCGTCATGGAAGTGATGGGCCGCCACGCCGGCTGGATCACCGCCGCCTGCGGCCTGGCCGCTGAGACGGAAGGCGAGGCCCCGCACATCCTGTTGTTCCCCGAAGTGCCTTTCGACGAAGCGGCCTTCCTCGCCCGGGTGCAGGACTGCGTGGCGCGCTACGAGCATTGCGTGATCGCCGTCTCCGAAGGCCTGCTTGGCCCCGACGGCAAGCTGATGGCCGAGTCCGGCACCACCGATGCCTTCGGCCACGCCCAGTTGGGCGGGGTCGGTCAGGTGATCGCCCAGTTGGTCAAGGACAAGCTGGGCCACAAATACCATTGGGCGCTGGCGGATTACCTGCAGCGCAGCGCCCGCCACATTGCTTCCGCCACCGACGTGGCGCAGGCCTACGCCGTCGGCAAGGCCGCGGTGGAGCTGGCGGTGGCCGGCCGCAACGCGGTGATGCCGGCGATCCTGCGCACCGCGGACGCTCCCTACCGCTGGGAGATCGGCACCGCCGAACTGAAGGACGTGGCGAATGTGGAAAAGAAAATGCCGAGCGAGTTCATCAGCGCCGACGGCTTCGGCATCACCGCCGCCTGTCGTGCCTATCTCGCGCCGCTGATCGTCGGCGAGGAACCGCCACCCTTCAAGGATGGCCTGCCCGCCTATGTGCGTTTGAAGAATCGCGGGGTACCCCGCAAGTTAGCCGCCTACGAGGCGTAGCCGTACGAAGTTTGTTGCTGCATAGACACCGATAAAGGATGCAACCGGTGGACCGTCGTCAGACGGGACCGTCGGGGGTAGTGGTAGTGGGAGAAAGCGGGATCGGGATACCGGACCGCTATACGTTTCACGACAACTTTGGAGGGGAGCATGACGACAGGACTTTTGTTCGCATTGGTCTGTGCTGTGGCGGCCATCGCCTACGGCTGGATCTCAAGCCAGTGGATTCTGGCGCAACCAACCGGTAACGAACGAATGCGGCAGATCGCCGCAGCCGTGCAGGAAGGCGCTCAGGCCTACCTGAATCGCCAATACAAGACCATCAGCTATGTGGGCATCGTATTGGCAATCCTGATTGCGATTACTTTGGGCATGCAGACCGCCATCGGTTTCGTCATCGGCGCAGTGCTCTCGGGCGCGGCCGGTTACATCGGCATGAACGTCTCGGTGCGGGCCAACGTGCGGACTGCCGAAGCGGCCCGGACCGGCCTCAACGAAGCCCTCAACGTCGCCTTCCGCGGCGGCGCCATCACCGGCATGCTGGTGGTCGGCCTAGGCCTGTTGGGTGTCGCCGGCTACTACGTGGTGCTGAAGACCATCGGCGGCCCGAACGCCACCCTGGAAAGCCTGGTGCATCCGCTGGTGGGCCTGGGCTTCGGCTCCTCCCTGATTTCCATCTTCGCCCGGCTTGGCGGTGGCATCTTCACCAAGGGCGCCGACGTCGGCGCCGACCTGGTGGGTAAGGTCGAAGCCGGCATTCCCGAGGATGATCCGCGCAACCCGGCGGTGATCGCCGACAACGTCGGCGACAACGTCGGCGACTGCGCCGGCATGGCCGCCGACTTGTTCGAAACCTATGCGGTGACCACGGTGGCCACCATGCTGCTGGGCGCGCTGCTGTTCAAGAGCTCGGGCGAGATGGCGGTGACCTATCCGCTGGCCCTGGGCGGCTTCTCGATCATCGCCTCGATCATCGGCGTGATGTTCGTCAAGACTACGCCGGGCGCGAAGATCATG
>DATDMT010000128.1:0-7375 GCA_036518635.1 Rhodocyclaceae bacterium
ATCCGCTGCGAAGGCCGCGGCGCCAGCCGCCGCATCGCCGAACAGGAAGCCGCCCGCCACGCCCTGCAACAGGCCACCAAATCATGAGTTTTCACACCGGATTCCTCGCCGTCGTCGGCCGCCCCAATGTCGGCAAGTCCACTCTGACCAATCGGGTGGTCGGCGCCAAGGTCTGCATCACCTCGAAGAAGGCCCAGACCACCCGCCACCGCATCCACGCGATCCTGACCACGGATGAATACCAGTTCATCTTCGTGGACACCCCGGGCTTCCAGACCCAGCACAAGAACGCCCTGAACCGGCTGATGAACCGCAGCGTGACCCAGACCCTGGCCGACGTGGACGTGGTGCTGTTCGTCATCGAAGCGGGCCGCTGGGGGCCCGGCGAGCGCGACATCGTCAAGCTGCTGCCCACCGACCGGCCGGTGCTGCTGGTGATCAACAAGGTGGACCGGATGAAGGACAAGGCCCAACTGCTGCCCTTCATCCAGACCGTGGTGGCCGAATACGCCTTCACCGAAGTGCTGCCCCTCAGCGCCGAGAAGGGCGACGGCGTGGACGGCCTGCTGAAGGCCGTCGCCAAGTACCTGCCCGAGGCTGAGCCGATGTTCGGCCCGGACGACATCACCGACCGCTCCGAGCGCTTCCTCGCCGCCGAGCTGATCCGCGAAAAGCTGTTCCGTAACCTGGGCGAGGAACTGCCCTACGGCATCGCCGTGGAAATCGAGAAGTTCGAGCAGGAAGGCGAGCTGCGCCGCATCCATGCCGCCGTGATCGTGGACAAGGCGGCCCACAAGGGCATCGTCATCGGCAAAGACGGCGAGCGCCTGAAGCGCGTTTCGACGGACGCCCGCAAGGACATGGAAAATCTCTTCGGCGGCAAGGTCTGGCTGGAGACCTGGGTCAAAGTCAAGAGCGGCTGGGCCGACGACGAACGGGCCTTGAAGACCCTGGGCTACGACTAAGCCTTTCCCGGCGTCATGGCCCACAAGCAGCGCGTCGACGGCCAGCCGGCCTTCCTGCTTCACAGCTGGCCCTACTCTGAGACCAGCCTGATCCTTGACGTATTCAGCCGCGACCACGGCCGCGTCGCGATGCTCGCCCGCGGTGCGCGGCGCCCCCGCTCCGCCCTGCGCGGCGTGCTGATCGGCTTCCAGCGCCTGGAGTTGGGCTGGTTCGGCGGCGGCGAGGTGAAGACCCTGGCCAAGGCCGAATGGATCGGCGGCATCCCGCTGCTGCAGAGCCGCTGTCTGATGCTGGGCTATTACCTGAATGAATTGCTGATCAAGCTACTGCCGCGGGAAGACGCCCACACCGCGCTGTTCGACGCCTATGCCGATGCTCTGGCAGCCCTCGCCACGGGCAGCGCCGATGCCCCGGAACTGCGCCGCTTCGAACAATCCCTTCTGCGCGAAATCGGCTACGGCCTGACCCTGGACCAGGATGCAGAAGGCCTGCCAATAAGGCCCGAGGGCCGCTACCTGTTCCTCGTCGAGCGCGGTCCAGTGGAAGCCCGCGGCGACGAAGGTGTGCCGCCCATCGACGGCAAGACCCTGCTCGACATGGCCGCCGACGATTACAGCGATCCGCGTACCCTGAGCCAGAGCAAGGCCTTGATGCGGCAACTGATCGCCCACCACCTGAACGGCCAGGCCCTGCAGTCGCGGCGGGTGTTCATCGAACTGCAGGATCTATGACAGGGCGTAAACTCTGCCCGGCAACCATCGCACTCAAGGAACTCCCATGATCGAACTCGGCGTCAACATCGACCACGTCGCCACCCTGCGCCAGGCCCGCCGCACCTGGGAGCCCGATCCCGTCTGGGCCGCGGCCGAGGCCCATCTGGGCGGCGCCGATGGCATCACCGTGCATCTGCGGGAAGACCGCCGCCATATCCAGGACGAGGACGTGCGCCGCCTGCGGGAAACCACCCAGATCAAGCTGAACCTGGAAATGGCCGCCACCGACGAGATGGTTGCCATCGCCTGCCAGATCCGCCCCCAGATGGCGATGCTGGTGCCGGAGGGCCGCCACGAGGTGACCACCGAAGGCGGCCTGGACGTCGCCGGCCAGGAACCCCGGCTGCGGGAGGTGATCGCCCGGCTGAAGGACCACGGCATCGTCACCAGCGTCTTCATCGATGCCGAGTTGCCCCAGGTGGACGCCGCCGCCCGCATCGGCGCCCAGGTCTGCGAAATCCACACCGGCCCCTACGCCCACGCATTCCATTCCAATCTGCGCGACGAGGAATGCCCCGCGGTGCTGGCCGAGCTGGGCAAGATCCGCCGCGCCGGCACGCAGATTCGCCAGCTCGGCATGCGCTTCAACGCCGGCCACGCTCTCAACTACTACAACGTCCAGCCGGTGGCGCGGCTGCCGGGTATCCGCGAGCTGCACATCGGCCACTCCATCGTCAGCCGCTCGGTGCTGACCGGCATGCGCGAAGCGGTGCGAGAGATGAAGCGCTTGATGGCCGAAGCGGCGATGCAGCGGGACTGATGGCGTGATTCACGGTGTCGGGATCGATCTGGTCGAAATCGCGCGCTTGGCCAGGATGCTGGAGCAGCACGGCGAGCGCGCCCTGGAAAAGCTCCTCGCCCCCGCCGAGCGCGCCGATTGCGCCGCCAGCGCCGACCCCGCCCGTTTCCTCGCCAAGCGCTTCGCCGCCAAGGAGGCCCTGGGCAAGGCCCTCGGCACCGGCATCCGTGCGCCGGTGTTGCTACCCGCCATCGCCATCGGCCATGACGCCCTGGGCAAGCCCGGCTTCCACTTGGCCGAGCCCCTGGCCGCCTGGGTCGCCGAGCGCGGCCTGACCCTCCACCTTTCCATCGCCGACGAGCGCGAGCACGCCATCGCCTACGTCATCGCCGAACGCCCATGACCACCCCTACCCTGCCCCTCGGCCCGCTGCTGATCGACATCGCCGGCACCACCCTGACCGAACTGGACCGCCAGCGCCTAAGCCATCCCCTGGTGGGCGGCCTGATCCTGTTCAGCCGCAACTACGAAAATCCGGAACAGCTCGGCGCCCTCTGCGCCGAAGTCCATGCCCTGCGCAGCCCGCCGCTGCCGATCACCATCGACCATGAGGGCGGCCGGGTGCAGCGTTGCCGCGCCGGCTTCACCACCCTACCGCCGATGCGCGCCCTCGGCCAGTGGTGGGACGAGGATGCGGCCGCCGCCGTCGAAGGCGCCCGCGCCATCGGTTACGTGCTGGCGGCGGAACTGCGTGCCCGCGGCGTCGATTTCTCCTTCACCCCGGTGCTGGACCTCGATTGGGGCCGCAGCACTGTGATCGGTACGCGCGCTTTCCATGCCAATCCGCAGGTGGTCGCCACCCTGGCCAACGCCCTGGTAGCGGGCCTGCGCCAGGCAGGCATGGGTGCCTGCGGCAAACACTTCCCCGGCCACGGCTGGGTGGAGGCCGACTCCCATGTCGCCATTCCCACCGACGAGCGCCCCCTGGCGGCCTTGCAGACCGACATCACGCCCTTCCGCCAAGTCGAGCTGGATGCGGTAATGCCGGCCCATGTGATCTACCCTGCGGTGGACCACCGCCCGGCGGGCTTTTCGCCAGTATGGATCGCCAAGCTGCGCCAGGAGATCGGCTTCGACGGCCTGATCTTCAGCGACGACCTGTCGATGGAAGGCGCCTCGGTGGCCGGCGGCATCCTGGATCGGGTGGAAGCCGCCTGGAATGCCGGCTGCGACCTGCTGCTGGTCTGCAACGCGCCGGAATCGGTGGGCACAGTCCTCGACCAGTGGCGGCCGACGATAGCGCCAGCCCGCGCCTCCCGCGCCGAACGATTGTTGCCCACCCTCCCGGCCACCCCCTGGGCCATGCTGCAGGACGACCCGCTGTATCGCCAAGGTGTCGCCGCAGCAGCCAGCTTGGCGACAAAAGCCTGACAACTCGCCGCGGGAACGGATCAGGCCAGGGAAATAGCACTATAGTGATAGCGGATGCTGATTTTCATCCCCGCTCGCTTCCAGAGGAGGTCGCGGCTCGGACAAAACCTGCGATGAAGAACAGGAACGAAGCCCAACAGAATGCGGATTTGAACGACGAACTGGCGGCGGAGGTGGTGAACCTCAACCCCATCCCTACCTTCGTCGTGGACGCCAATCATGTGGTGACCCATTGGAATGTCGCCTGTGAGCGGCTGACCGGCGTTCCGGCAAATGAGATCATCGGCACCCGCAATCAATGGCGCGCCTTCTACGCGACCGAACGCCCGGTATTGGCCGACATCATCCTCGACGGCGCCGAAGAAGCGGACGTGCAGCGCTTCTACGGCGGCAAATACCGCAAGTCCGACCTGATCGACAGCGCCTACGAGGCAGAGGATTTCTTCCCCAAATTCGGCCCGGGCGGGCGCTGGCTGTATTTCACCGCGGCGCCGCTGCACAACGCCGCGGGGGTGGTCATCGGCGCCGTCGAAACTCTGCAGGACGTCACCCTCCGCCGCTCGGCCGAAGCTGCCCTGAAACTGGAACGGGCGCGGATGGCATCGGTGCTCAACGGCAGTTCGGTCGCTACCTTCGTGATCGATCTGCAACACCGCGTCAGCTTTTGGAACCGGGCTTGCGAGGTGCTCACTGGCCACCCCGCCGAGGAAATGATCGGCACCAGCGAACCCTGGCGCGCCTTCTACCCCGCCCATCGCCCAGTGATGGCCGATCTGGTGCTTGACGGCGCCCTCGCCGCGGACATGGAGCGCTACTACCACGGGCGTTTCCGCCCTTCACTGCATATTCCCGAGGCCGTGGAGGCGGAGGACTATTTCCCGCTGATGGGTGACGGCGGCCGCTGGCTGTATTTCACCGCCGCTCCGCTGCGCGATGATCAGGGGCAGGTCATCGGCGCCATCGAGACCCTGCAGGATTTCACCGAACGCAAGAACGCCGAGATCGCGCTACAGAAGAGTGAAGAACGCTACCGTCAATTGAGTCTCACCGACGGCCTGACCCAACTCGGCAATTCGCGCAGTTGCTATGCCGACCTGGAGCGCGAACTGGCGCGCAGCCAGCGCTACAGCATCCCGCTGACCCTGCTGCTGCTGGATGCCGACCATTTCAAGCACTACAACGACACCTGGGGCCATCTCGAAGGCGACCACGCCCTGATCGCCCTGGCGGATACGATCCGCCACAACCTGCGCAAGACCGACAGCGCCTACCGCTACGGCGGCGAGGAGTTTGTCGTCCTGCTGCCCCAAACCGCCCTGGATCAAGCGCTGATCCTGGCCGAACGGATACGCAGCGACTACGCCGCGACCGGGCTGAGGCCAGCCGAAGGCCAAACCACCCATCTGACAGTCAGCATCGGCGCCGCCGAGCTGCGCCCCGGCGATACCGCCCGCAGCCTCTTAGCGCGGGCCGACGGCGGCACCTACCGGGCCAAGGCGCAAGGACGCAACTGCGTCGTGGCGGTGCGCTAGCTTCGGCAGCGGCAAACAAAAAAGGCAGCCGAGGCTGCCTTTTTGCGAAGATGGAACAGCGCGCTTTACTTGACGCGGTTCTTGTACTCGTCGGTACGGGTGTCGATTTCGATCTTGTCGCCGATATCGACGAACAGGGGCACGGGCAGTTCGAAGCCGGTGCCGATCTTGGCGGGCTTCATCACCTTGCCGGAAGTGTCGCCCTTGACGGCGGGCTCGGTGTAGATCACTTCGCGCACCACGGTGGTCGGCAGATCGACGGAGATGGCCTTGCCGTCGTAGAACACCACTTCGCAGGCCAGGCCGTCTTCCAGGTACTTGAGGGCGTCGGTCATGTTGTCGCCTTCGACTTCGTACTGGTTGTAGTCGGCGTCCATGAAGACGTAGAGCGGGTCGGCAAAGTAGGAGTAGCTCACTTCCTTGCGCTCGAGCTGAACCACTTCGAACTTGTCGTCGGCCTTGTAGACGGTCTCGGAGTTGGCGCCGGAGAGCAGGTTCTTGAACTTCATCTTCACAACCGCGGCGTTGCGGCCGGACTTGTTGTATTCAGTCTTTTGCACGACGAGGGGATCGGCACCGACCATCACGACGTTGCCTGCGCGGAGTTCCATTGCGGTTTTCATGGTGTTGCTGCCCTGGGCCAAAAAGTAAAGCCCGCGATTCTACCTTGATTTGATTGCGAAAGACACCAGCGCAGAGGCCAAATCGGGTCTTCCCGCCAAGCGCTCGGCCCAGTAGACGGCATAGGACTGGAGGGCTGGCAGGGCTACGGCGAAGGCCGACCAGGCCAGGCCGGCATCGCCCTCCATTTCCCAGGCATCCCAGAAATTTTCCATGGCAGTGGCGGTCTCGGGGTCCAAATCGGCGGAATAGCGTTTGAGGAAAGCCGCCAGTTTGATCCGATGATGGTCTTCCGCCTGCGGATAGATGTGCCAGACGAAAGGCTTGGCGGCCCATTGGGCGCGAACGAAGGAATCCTCGCCGCGGACGAAATTCAGGTCGCAGCACCACAGCAGCTTGTCGTATTCGGCCTGGGGCAGAAAGGGCAGGACTTGCAGGGTCAGCGCGCCGCGCCGAAAAACCTGCCCGGCAGCAGGCGTCGCGCCCAGCCAAGCGGCGACCTGCGGCAACAGGCGCCCCTCGGGCACCAGGGCCTGGATTGGTTGTTGGCCTTCGCTCCAGGCCGACAGCAGGCTACCCAGCGCAGCGTTCTCGTAGGCGAACAGCGAGACGGTAATGGCTCCCGCCGCCGGCTCCGCCAGACCCAGGCTGCGACGGAAGGCCGCGGCATCGAAGGCGCTACGCCGCGCCGCATAGTCAGCCTCGCGCAGCAGGCCGCCGGTGCCCTCGATAAAACCGGGAAAAAAGAAATGCTTGGTCAGCGGCAAGCGCGGATGAGGCGAGGCCAGGCCGTGACAGCCCTGTACCCAATCCTCGGCCGACAGGTATTCGAGGTTGGTCCAGACCGGCTGCCGCGGCGCGACGGCCATCGCCGCCAGATAGCTCTCCGGCAGTTCGCAGGCGAAGGCCTCGATCACCACATCGGGAATGTCACCGGCCGCAACCGCAGGAAAATCTTGAGGCCAGACACGCACCTCGACGCCCTCGATCTGCTGGCTTGCCGCCGCCGGGTTCGCCGCAGGCGCCAGGCGCGCCAAAGGCGCCAGATCGTCCACCCACAGACGCACCCCGATCCCATGCTCCCGGGCCAATTGCCGCGCCAGGCGCCAGCAGACACCGATGTCTCCGTAGTTGTCCACCACGGTGCAGAAAATGTCCCAGCGCGCTTTCATGGGCCGGTATCTTAGGGCGTGTTCTCAGTAAGCCGGCGGAGCGCGTTGGTCCCCAATCCGGATGGATGCAAGGCGGAGGGTGCGGGCAATGGTTGTTCCATTGCCAAGCCCGACAACGCCGCAGACGCCGGATTGGGGGCC
>DATDMT010000129.1:0-16458 GCA_036518635.1 Rhodocyclaceae bacterium
CGAGGAAATCCTCGAGGTGATGCGCGACCTGCGGGCCCACGACGTGGACATGCTGACCATCGGCCAGTACCTGGCCCCCTCGGGCCACCACCTGCCGGTGCTGCGCTATGTGCATCCGGACACCTTCAAGCACTTCGAGACCGAAGCGCTGAAGATGGGTTTCAAGAATGCTGCCTGCGGGCCGATGGTGCGTTCCAGCTATTGGGCCGACCAGCAGGCCCATTCGGCGGGGGTTTGATTAAAAACGGTTCACCACGGCGACACGGCGAAAACCCTTAGCGGTTTTGATCTTGAATTTCGCCGTGCTCGCCGTGTCGCCGTGGTTAAAAGGTCTTGACTATTCCCCGCTGAAGCTGCCGTAGCCACCGCGCATGTAGAGCAGCGGCGCGGCATGGCCGTCGCCGGGGCGGGCAGCGACCACGCTGCCGATGAAGATGGTGTGGCTGCCCTGCTCGATCTGCTGCACCACGCGGCAATCGAAGGCGGCCAGGGCATCTTCCAGGATCGGCGCACCGCTCTCCAGAGCCAGCCAGCGATGGCCGCGGAAGCGGTCTTCGCTTTCCGAACTGGAGGCAAAGCGGTTGGACAGGGCCTCGTCATCGGCGCCCAGCACATTCACCGCAAAGCAGCCGGCGGCGGCGATCATCGTGTTCGAGCGGCTGTGGCGATTGACGCAGACCAGCAGGGTTGGCGGATCGGCGCTGACGGAGCAGACGGAGGTGGCGGTCAGGCCGCTGCGCTCGCCGTTCAGCGCGCTGGTTACCACGGTGACGCCGGCGGCCAATTGGCGCATGCCGGCCTTGAAGGTTTCGCTATCGATAGTCATGAGGTTTCGGTGAGGTCGCGGCTTGGGGCCGCGCGTTAGGCAAAGCGCCGGATCAGGATTGTTTCAGCAACTCGTCGATCAGGCCGTCCAGCTTGGCGAAATCGGGTGCTCCCAGGTATTGCTGGATGATGCGGCCCTGCTTGTCGATCAGGTAGCTGGTCGGTGTCAGGCGCACCCCGCCGAAGGCCTTGGCGGCGGCGCCCTGCGTATCCAGCGCGAAGGTGAAGGGTAGCGCGCTACGCTGAACGAAAGCTTTCACCTGCTCGGGCGGGTCGTAGTCCATCGCCACCGCCAGGGTTTCGAAGCCGCGGCCCTTGAACCGATTGTGGGTCTCCATCAGCCGCGGCATTTCGCCGACGCAGGTGGTGCAGGTAGTGGCCCAGAAATTCACCAGCACCACCTTGCCGCGTAGCTGGGCCAGGGTCAGTTCGCCGCCTTTCAAGGCCGCCACGCGCAACTCGGGGGCCTGGGGCTTCTGTGCGACAATCACCCACCCTGCCAGCGCGGTCAGCGCCAGGAGGAGCACAACAATGATCGGTTTGGCTTTCACCGCGAGGAATTCCTGCTGAACACTTTCTGAGCGCGCGATTCTCGCCCCTTTGCCCGGATTTGTCACTTCGGCCGGGGCCGTCGCCAAGATGCGGATACCAAAATAATGAAACTCGACCTGCGCAAGATTTACCGTTTCGATGCCACCGAACGGGCTGCCGACGGCAGCCTGCCCACCGGCGGCGACATCTACTACGAGTGCACCGAATGCAGCCACATCGTCAGTTCGGTCTCCCACCTCAAGGCAGCCTGCGAGTGCGGCAACCTGTCCGCCGGCGGAGGTGCGTGCACGGTCCAGTCCCCGGAAAAGGTCAAACCGCTGCGCGGCAAGTTGAAGTAGCACCCGCAGTTTTCCCATGTCCCATGGCATGAACGCGCCCCAGCGCGAAGCCGTCCATTACATCGACGGCCCGCTGCTGGTGCTGGCGGGCGCGGGTAGCGGCAAGACCCGGGTGATCACGCAGAAGATCGCCTGGCTGATCGAATCCTGCGGCTACGCCCCCTTCCACATCTGCGCCATCACCTTCACCAACAAGGCGGCGAAGGAGATGAAGGAGCGGGCCGACAAGCTGCTGGCCCAGGGTTCCGCCGAAGGCCTGCAGGTGTCCACCTTCCACGCCCTGGGCGCCCGCATCCTGCGCCAGGAGGCACGGCACCTGGGGCTGAAGCCGGGCTTCTCGATCCTCGACGCTTCCGACACCGCGGGCCTGTTCCAGGACCTGCTGAAGAACGCCGACAAGGCCAAGCTGCGGGCGGTGCAAAGCTGCATCTCGCTGTGGAAGAACAACCTGCTGTCGCCCGAGGATGCCGCCGCCCAGGCGGCGGACGAATTCGAGCGTGCCGCCGCCGCCACCTACCTCGAATACGAGCGCACCCTGCGCGCCTACCAGGCGGTGGATTTCGACGACCTGATCCGCCTGCCGGTGAACCTCTTCGAAAGCCAGGAGGAAGTGCACCAGCGCTGGCAGAGCCGCATCTGGCACTTGCTGGTGGATGAGTACCAGGACACCAACCGCTGCCAGTACCGGCTGATGAAGCTCCTCGCCGGGCCCCGCGCCTCCTTCACCGCGGTGGGCGACGACGACCAGTCGATCTACGCCTGGCGCGGCGCCGACGTGGAAAACCTGCGCCAGTTGAAGGTGGACTACCCGAGCCTGAAGGTGATCCCGCTCACCCAGAACTACCGCTCCACCACCCGCATCCTCAGCGCCGCCAACGCGGTGATCAGCCACAATCCCAAGCTCTATGACAAACAGTTGTGGTCGGAGCACGGCCTGGGCGACGCGGTCCATGTGCAGCAATGCCGTGACGGCGAACACGAGGCGGAATGGGTGGTCGAC
Organism: Rhodocyclaceae bacterium; assembly: GCA_036518635.1. Lineage (GTDB taxonomy): Bacteria > Pseudomonadota > Gammaproteobacteria > Burkholderiales > Rhodocyclaceae > AWTP1-18. The sequence continues at coordinate 2,716 of DATDMT010000129.1, forward strand.
AAGCTCACCGCCCATCGCCTGCAAAACCGCGGCAAGTGGACCGACTACGCGATCCTCTATCGCGGCAATCACCAGGCACGGGCGCTGGAGCAGCAACTGCGCGACCAGAAGGTGCCCTACCGGCTCTCCGGCGGCCAGTCCTTCTTCGATCGCGCCGAGATCAAGGACATCACCAGCTACCTGCGTCTGGTCGCCAACAGCGACGACGATCCGGCCTTCATCCGCGCCGTCACCACGCCCAAGCGCGGCATCGGCGGCGCCACGCTGGAGGCTCTTGGCCGCCACGCCGGCAACCGCCATGTCAGCCTGTTCCGCGCCGCCGTCGAAGTGGGCGCCGAACAGCACCTGAGCATGAAGCAGCTCGGCGCCGTGCGCGAGTTCTGCAACTTCATCCAGCGCCTGGAGCAGCGCGCCGAGCGCGATCCGGCGCGGGCGGTGATCGAGCACCTGCTGCACGCCATCGGCTACGAGGCCCACCTGTTCGAGACTTTGGATGCGCGGGAGGCCGAGGGCAAGTGGGGCAACGTCCGCGACTTCACCGAGTGGCTGTCGAAGAAGGGCGAGGACGAGAACAAGAACCTCCTGGAACTGACCCAGACCGTGGCCCTGATCTCGATGCTCGACAAGGACGACAAGGAACAGGAGATGGTGCAGCTCGCCACGCTGCACGCCGCCAAGGGCCTGGAGTTCCGCCATGTCTTCCTGGTCGGCGTCGAGGAAGGCATCCTGCCCCACCGCGACTCGATGGAGCAGGCCAAGCTGGAGGAGGAGCGGCGGCTGATGTACGTCGGCATCACCCGCGCCCGCAATACGCTGTTCGTCAGCCACTGCAAAAAGCGCAAGACCGGCCGCGAATGGCGCGACTGCGAACCCTCGCGCTTCATCGAGGAAATGGGCTCCGACCTGCGCCGCGCCGGCGGCGAAAACGCCGAGCCCACCGTCGGCAAGGAAGAGGGCCGCGCCCGCCTGGCCCGCTTCAAGGAAATGCTGGCCAAGCCCGCGACCTGACCCCCAAAAACAAACAGGGCAGCCGAAGCTGCCCTGCTGACCAGTCACCCCTCTCCGCGGGAGAGGGGGCGGGGGGTGAGGCGAATCCAATTCACCTCGGTGGCCGCTTAAAGAGCCGGTTACTTCGGCTCTTTAAGTGAGCCACCGGACTTATTCGCCATGTAGACGATGGCGCGAGCCAGTTCGGCGTCGGTGGCGTCGGCCACGCCGCCCTTGGCGGGCATCGAGCGGATGCCATTGACGGCGCTCTTCAGCAGGCCGTCCAGGCCCTTGCCCAGGCGGGGACCCCAGTCGCCGTTGGCGCCCAGCTTCGGCGCGCCGAGGGCGCCGGCAGCGTGGCAGCCGTTACAGGCCGATTGGTACATCTGTTCGCCGCTGCGGGAACCGGGGGCGGCACCGCCGCCGGCTGCCAGGGCGATCTTGGCGACGGGTTGGATACGCAGGTTGGCGGCTTCGTCGTCGGCCTTGGGCTTGCTGCCCATGGCCAGGGCGGCGGTGGCGGTCAGGGCGAAAACGCCCGCGACGGCGAGCGACAGGATACGGGGTGCGGACATGGCAAATTCCTCGAAACTTTGGGGGGCGGAGATGGGGGGAAGCCGCGGATTATAGCCAAAACCCCTCGCCAAGCCCTTGATTTTCCGCCGGGCGCATGGACTGGGCCGATGAAACGCGCTATCCTTCGCCGCCCCGCGCCCGCTGTTGCCAGAGGCAGCACGCCGGTGCGATGCTTCACCCTCACGCGCCCGTAGCTCAGCTGGATAGAGTACTGCCCTCCGAAGGCAGGGGTCGAACGTTCGAATCGTTTCGGGCGCGCCATTCACGCACAAAGGGGAGCCATTCGGCTCTCCTTTCTTCTTTTTTCTCCGTCACTAACTCTGATGCAGCGATGACCGCTAGCGGGTCTTCGCCGATCAGGTGCGCTAGGCGGATGCACGCATAGCTCGGTAGTCCTCGCCTATTTCCCTTTGCTCCGGTTAGGGCTTCCCGTTCCTGCCCGAGGTACTCGGCTAGCGCCTTTAGCGTGTGCAATTTTTCTGCGCCTTCGTCGATGTAGTCGCGTAGTTCTATATCGTTTCCTTCGTTACTTGCTGTCGGACAGATGCCAGCCTTTACTCTCTTTTTGTAGGCCTCTGCATCGATTCTTTGTCTCGCTATGTCCCGTGCTTTTCTCCGGCGGGCTGATGGTTGTACCACTCTTCCTCTGAGACTTTTTGGCTCCTGAGGAAGTATTGCTTGGGTCCGGTGTATGGCTCCATGCATTCCAATATTCTAGGGCCCGTTATCGGTTGCAGCGGTGCCCTCATGGCTTCTCCAGCCATTCCCTTAAGCGTTATCAGGGCTGCTGTAAGTGCAAGCCCGATTGATCCCTTAGCCTGCTGCGCCTTCTTCATTTCTGAAGCGATGCCAGTTAAATGGCCGTGTTATGGCCGCGTTTCCCCACGACCAGACGCAATGTTGAAGGCATAGAATTGTCCTGAACAACGCAATTGGAGGAATGTGAATGACGTCCGAGGTTCTAATCCTTAATAAGCACGCGATCGTGCTGGCCGCCGACAGTGCGGTCACTACGAGTCCCTTGCGTGATGGCGAGCATCCGCGTTATTCCAAGACGGCAACTAAGCTGTTTGAGTTGGCCAACCACGGCAGTGTCGCTGTCATGATTTATGGCAGCGCAGCGGTGGACCTTGTGCCGTGGGAGGTGGTGGTCAAGCTTTTCCGAACTAAGTTGGGCTCCAAAAAGCTACCTGACTTGGACTCGTACTTAAATGAGTTGATTTCGTTTATTGGTAGCAGCACAACTCTGTTTAGTTCCGACATCCTGACCAAGCTAACCGGTGCCCGGCTGTTGGAGGCGGCGAGGTTTGTGTTTCAGTGGGCTGTAGACCTTGATCGGCAGCTTACCGACATTACGGTGTCGCTAGACGATCGGAAGAAGGTCTGGGGCGGGGCTGTAAAGACGATGCGCGAAGACCTTGCAGCCCGTCCCGTGAGTGGATCCCTTTCCGAAGCACAGCTAGTTGCTGCAAAGGCTGACATGGGGCCCTGGATTGCGAGCGTCGAGAGTGAGCTAAAAAACGTAGAAGCGGCTCGTGCGGTCAGTGCGGCAGAGCTTACTGAGCTCGCACTGGAAGCGCTGTACAAGCGCGCGGACCAGTTTTTGTCGCCTACTGGAGTAGTGGTTGCTGGCTACGGCGATGATGATATTTTCCCTGGGTATGTGGCGGTAGAGGTCTACGGCCACATTGGGGAGGAGTTGTACCACCTCAAAGGGAAGAATTTTAAGGTGACGCATACTCAGTCGTCTTCCATCGAAGCCTTCGCCCAAAGGTCGATGATTGATGTGTTCACTGACGGATTCGGATTCCCGCTTTGGAAGATTCTCAGCGACGAAAGCTTGGAGAAGCTCCAAAGTCTGGTTGTGAAGTTGAAAGATGAAGGGGTGGTAATCGCTACAGAAGTCGCCGATTCAGCCGTAAAAGAGGTTCATGAGGAGTTTATGTCCGGCTGGACAAAGAAGAACTACAGCCAGAATTGGCATCCCCTTACTGAGGTGCTGGCTAGCCTTGGCGTGCAGGAAATGGCACACTTAGGAGAGACCTTGCTGACGCTTCAAGCGCTAAAAGAACGTGTTACGTCTTCTTCGGAGTCGGTGGGCGGTCCGATTGATGTTGCAGCAATAACAAAGTCGGAAGGCCTAGTTTGGCTAAAGCGGAAACATTTCTTTGAACAACAGTTAAACGTAAGGTACCTGACGCGTGTTCAGCGTACGCTGCATACATGAATCTCGGAGAGTGAAATGACATCGAACTTTTGGGGCAACGTGGCCGCTCATCCGGCGGAACTCAACGTTCTACAAAGATCCGATACGTCGTCGCCTGTTGTCGACATCGATGTGCGTCGCAATCGTTGCGGAGACGAATTCAAGCTTTTTGAAATGCAAAAGCGGCCAGAGGTTGGCGTGCAAGGAGTTGGTGTGCTTCGTGAGTGGATCGTGACCGTTTCAAACCGCGAACGGTAGAAGTACCAAAGAAGTATTTCGCGAGGGCAAACCAGCGTCCTGCCCACTCCGAAGGCAGGGGTCGAACGTTCGAATCGTTTCGGGCGCGCTAAACACGAAAAGGGCATCTCCTGCGAGATGCCCTTTTTTCTTTGGGCGCACCCCGCCTGCGCGGATCGGCTATGTTTATAAAAGGGTGTTCCGGCGACCCGTCGCGGTGGAACGCCCGCCTCCTGGGTACAGCATCGATGCCAGCCATAGCCTCCGAAGCGGAAATTCCCGGCAAGCGCCTGGCGGTGCTTGCTGAATCGCTATTCCTGGCGAACCTGCTGTTGCTGCCCGGGATTCCCTTCGCGCTGCTGGCCTGGCTCTGGTGGCGGCACCGGAGCAGCGCGCCGTTGCTGGCGCGGCGGCATTTGCGCCAAACCACCTTCGTCAGCCTCTACGGCGGGATTTTGATCGTCTCCCTGTCCACCCTGTTCATCGCCCTCGGCGGCTTGCGCTGGGAATGGACCTGGGTGCTGGTGATCGTCTATTTCGTCTGCGTCCACGCCACCCTGGTGATGTTCGGCCTCTACGGGCTGGCCCGGGCGATGGCCGGGCAAGCCTTCCGCTATCCCTGGATCGGCCCGACGGAAGATTGAGCGGCGCCGCGGCGGCGCAGGGCGAAGTAGCTCGCCGCCAGCGCGACGCCGAAGATCAGATGGGTGAGGCCGGTGATCCAGTCGCGCACCGCGGCGAACCAGGGAAACAGCAGGGTGAAGCCGTAGAGATTGACCAGGTACAGCGCCGCGCCGAACAGCCCGCCGGCCAGCAAGCCCCGGCCCAGCGGCTGGCGGTCGATCCGGCGCGCCAGAATCAGGCCATAGAGGCAGGACAGGGCGAAGTGGATCAAGGTCGCCAGCAGCCAGACAGACCAGGGCACCGCGCCCGGGGTGTCCAGCACTGCCGGCCCGAGGGCGATGGCCGCCACCAGGCGGGTGTCGCGTTCCAGGGCAGCCATCAGCGGCACCGCCGCCAGCCACCAGAGGGCGATCTCGAACAGGGTGGCGACTGTGCCGGCCACCAGGCCGGCGGCAATCGCGGCCCGCGCCTCATGGACGGCACCCAGGTCCCTGTGCTCCAAACCCAGCAGCCGGGCATCGAGTCGCTGCGCCAGGCCCTTGCCGGCGCGGCGCATGGCCTGGGCATGGTTGCGCTTGAACAGGGGGGCGACGACGGGGGCCAGCAGATTCATCCAGGGCCGGGTGGTGCGCACCCGCCATTCGTGGCGCACGGTGGTTACCGCCCCCTGCTGCGAGAACTGGCAGCGGCCGTAGCCTTCCAGATCGCCGCAGACCGTCCCCTCGACCGCCACGGGCGGTTGCATGCGCGTGGTCAGCAGGTCGAAGTTCAGCCGATAGGGCAGGCGGCCCTGCCAGCAGCAGCAATAGCGGCTGCCGACGCCATCGGCGGCGCCGCTTTGCTGCTGCACGATGCGCCGTGCATCCGGCCACCAGGCCGGCCAGCATGACGGCTCGCAGACGGCGGCATAGACCGCCTCCAGCGGTGCCTCGATGTGCCAGACAGTGAGCAGCCAGTATTCCGCCATGGTCGAACGGGAATCGGTGATGGGCATCAATGTACCCCCGGGTGCCGCCCATTTGCTTTACCCGGCGCAATGCGACGCCACCGCGGGATTCTTCTAGCGGCGAAGAGCCGCGTTCAATTCGCAATCAGTTAACGCCTGCTGGGGAAGTAACGTAGGTAACTCGCTCACAACGCAGGTAATTTCTTCAGACCTCGATGAAGATAGCCTCAACCCAGTGCCCAGATTCATCGTTTCGGACGGCGGCAGGGCGCCATGCGCCCCCAGTGAGTCCCCGCCCGTGAAATTTGATCCAGGATAATTTTAAGGCCCGCACTGCTGCTGGCTTTCAATGAATCCTGGCAGTCAGGCTGGTGCAGGCTATAACGAAATACATAGGAATTTGACCCCCCTTAATTTCTTGGACAGCCGGGAGTGGCTGTCGGTTTCGCCGAGTACAAGGAATGGCCTGAAACGTGGGTTTGGCATAGCCGCAATGGCTTGCAGACGCATGGCCCTGCCCTGTCCGCCGGCAACTAACTCGCCAGGGGGTCGCTATGCCACATACCACCATCAAGCAGCGCTTGATGTTCCTGATCACCATCCCCCTAATTGCCCTGCTAATTTCCGCGGGGCAATTGATTGTCGAGAGCTACCGGAATTTCGGTAACGCGCAGAAGACCCAGGCCACGCTGCGCATCGCCGTAGCCGCCGGCGATCTGATCCATACCCTGCAGATCGAGCGTGGTTCGACGGCAGGCTTTATCGAGTCGAAGGGTGCAAAGCTGGCCGATGCTCTGCCGGGAATACGCGCCAAGTCGGATGAGAAGCGGAGCCACTTTCAGCAGACAGTGGCCTCAGTTAGCACCGAGGCCATGCCGGAACTGCAGCAGGCCCTGGCCAAGGTCGCCAGCCAGTTGGATGGATTGCCGGCCATTCGCGACAAGGCCAACCGCTTCGCCATCGGCGTACCGGAAGAAGTGGCCTTCTATACCGCTACGATCGCTTCGCTGATCGACGCCATCGCCACCACCGGCCGTTTCAATTCGGTGGCGGCGATCACCCAGCAGACCTTCGCCTATCTGGGATTTGTCCGTGCCAAGGAGAATGCCGGGCAGGAGCGGGCGCTTACCACCGCTGCGTTTTCGGCCGCCAGCCTGGATGCGCCCCGATTCCATCAAATCCTGGCGCGGGTCTATCGCCAGGATGCCTATCTCGACGTGTTTGCCGGCGCTGCCGGCGCGGAGGAAAAGGCCGCCCTCGCCCAGTTGCTGGAAACCCCGGCGTCAGGCGAGGTTCTGCGCATGCGCAAGGTGCTTGCCGAACGTTACGCCAGCGGCGGCTACGGGATCGAGCCGGCAGACTGGTTCAAGACCATCTCGCAAAAAATCGATGGCATGCGCGAGATCGAAAAGCGCCTGGCCGACAAGATCGACCAGACTGCGGCCGGGATTGTTCAGGAAAGCCGCCGAGCCTTGATTGGCTATCTGGCAATGACGTTGGCGTGCGCGCTGCTGGTGATCGGCCTATCGTTCTGGGTGGCGCGCAGCGTCAGCCAACCGCTGGCGATCGAAGTCGAAGTTGCCGAGCAGGCGATCAAGGACGACGACTTCACCCATCAGGTGCCCGAATCCGGGCCCGAGGAAGTCGTCCGCTCCGGCCACGCGTTCAATGAACTGATGGGCAAGTTCCGCCACGTGATCTCGGACACCAAGCTATCCAGCGGCCAAATTACCGATGCGGCCCACACCCTGGCCGCGTCGAGCGATCAGGTGAACCAAAGTTCGGCGTCTCAATCCGACGCCGCCGCCACGGTGGCCGCGGCGGTACAACAGGCCTCGGTCAGCGTCAGCGAAACCTCGGCCAATGCCCAGACTGCCACCATCGTGGTTGCTCGCGCCTGTAAGGAAACGGCCCAGGCGATGGAAGTGATGGCGCAGATGGTGGGCAACATGAAACACATCGCCCACCTGATTGGCGAATCGCAGCAGTCGGTCACCTTGTTGAGCGAAAGCTCCGGCCAGATCGGCGGCATCGTCCAGGTGATCCGCGAGATCGCCGACCAAACCAATCTGTTGGCACTGAATGCCGCCATCGAAGCGGCCCGCGCCGGCGAACAGGGCCGTGGTTTCGCCGTGGTGGCTGACGAGGTGCGCAAGCTGGCGGAGCGCACCACCAAAGCCACCGGTGAAATCAGCGCCCTGATCAGGAGCATCCAGTCCGGCGTGGACGGCACGGTGAAGTCCATGCACCAGGCCGATATCCAGGCGGTGTCCAGTCTTGAATTGGTCGGCAGTACCGAGCAGGCACTGAACCGCATCGACCAAAGCTCGAAAGAAATCGCTGCCACCGTCGGCGCCATGTCGGACGCGCTGCGTGAGCAGGATTCGGCGATCCAGCAGGTGGCGATCAGCGTCGAGAAGATTGCCCAGATGGCGGAGTTGAATTGCCACGCCGCCGAATCCAACAACTCCACCGCCCATGGCCTGGACAATATTTCGACCCATCTGCGCGAAAACGTCGGGCACTACCGGGTCTAGTAAATCGGCTGTATCGAGGTAATTGCATCATGGAAACGTATGCTGTTCTGCCATTGAATTCCGCCACCGCCGGTCGCGCCGGCGGATCTCGCTTGCTGGTCATTGACGACGAACCCGAATTCACCGAACTGGTGGCTGCCGTGGCGGAAGGGTTGGGTTTTGCCGTCACCCAGAGTTGCGACTCGCTGGAGTTTGCGGCGATCTACCAGGACGGTTTTGACGTGATTTGCCTGGACCTGACCATGCCGGGAAAAGACGGCATCGAGTTGATCCGCTTCATGTCCGACCAGCATTGCCGCGCCAACGTGATCCTGATGAGCGGATTCGACACCCATGTGCTGCAGTCCGCCCACGAATTGGCCAGGGCCCGCGGCTTGCGCGTGGTCGGCACAGTGCAGAAGCCGATCCGCATCGCCGAGCTCGAGGCGCTGTTGTTACCCCTGTTCGACGCCCGGCTCGAGCTTGCCCTGGCGCCGGTCGTGGGCAAGGCGCTGCTGCCGACGGTGGATGAATTACGCGAGGCGATCCGCACCCGCACCATCGACGTGCACTTCCAGCCCCAAGTGCGGATCGCCGACAACTCCCTATTCGGTTTCGAGGCCCTGGCCCGCTGGACCCTTCCCGGCAGGGGCTTCGTCTCGCCGGAGATTTTTATCGGCATCGCCGAGCAGAGTGGGCTGATCGAAGCCCTGAGCAACCTGATCTTCGAACTGCTGACCGAGCGCGTCAGTCAATGCGGCCAGGCATTTGCCGGGTTGAACTTCGCCTACAACCTGTCGCCGCTGCTACTCAACGATGTGGATCTGCCGGACCGGTTGGGCACGCGCCTGCAGGCCTGCAGCCTGAGCCCCGCCCAGATCACCATCGAAGTGACCGAGAGTGCCGTGTTCGCCAAGATCGAAACCGCATTGGATGTACTGACCCGGCTGCGAATGAAGGGGTTCCACCTGTCGATCGACGACTTCGGCACTGGCTATTCGTCGCTGATCCAGTTGAAGCGCATTCCTTTCACCGAACTGAAGATCGACAAGAGCTTCGTCTCCGCGTCGGACACCGACAGCGACGCCCGCAGCATCGTTGAATCCACTATCGACCTGGGCCAGCGGCTGGGCCTGCGCATCGTTGCCGAGGGCGTCGAGACGCCCCTGGAACTGGCCATGCTGAAGGGGCTGAACTGCACCCTGGCCCAGGGCTACCTGTTCGCCAAGCCGATGTCCTTTGACGACATGATGCGTTGGACGCGCAATTTTCGGCAAGGCTGAGTCGACATGGGTTATCGCGGAGTGAAATCCCGGACAGGAGCGCCACCGTGAGCCAGAGCGAAGCCAGCACCACGCAGCTAATCCGCTCCATCTATCGCCGTCAGACGGCGATCGCCGTGTTGCTGATTTTCCTCTCGCTGGGCTCGCTGACCATGATCAGCATCCTGATTTCCAACAACGAACAGAATGCAGAGATTATCAATGTCGCCGGCCGTCAGCGGATGTTGTCGCAGCGGGTGGCACTGTATGCCGTACGGCATTTTCAGGAAACCGACCCGATCCGCAAAGGGGCGGCCCGCGATGCCGCCCTCGCGGCGCTGAGCGAATTTGAAAAGGGGCAGGAGCGGCTGACCCGCTATGCGCGCAATGTCGACAACGACCACGAGTTGTACGCCCTGTATTTTGGTCCGACGAGCAGCCTCGACAAAGATTCGCGCCAGTTCATCGCCGCCGCCCACCTCGCAACATCCACCACCGCTGCTGCTGCACCCGAGACCCGCAACAATGTCGAGTTGATCCTGCGTATGGCGGACACCAGCCTGATCAACCCCCTGGATCGCGCGACCCGGCTTTTTCAGGAAAATACCGAGCACTTGACCCAGCGTAGTTCGCGTCTGCTGTTCGCCTCCTCCTTTCTGACGGTGGCGTTCATCATCATCAGTTTCTACGCCGTATCGCGGCCGATGATTCGCCGCCTGCGCGTCGATGTGGCCGAGCGCGACGAGGCCGAGCGGGCATTGCGGCAGAGCGAGGAGATCAAGCGCAGCATCGTGATGGCGGCGATGGACGGCATCGTTACCATCGACCGCTTCGGCAACACGGTGGAGTTCAACGAGTCGGCGGAAAAGCTGTTCGGCTTTGCGGCGAAAGACGTGCTGGGCAAGCCGATATCCGATTTCATTATTCCCGAACGCTTCCGCAGCGCCCACAAGCAGGGCCTGCAGCGCAATCGGGCGGGCGAGAGTTCAAAGGTGGTCAGTCGCCGCCAGGAACTGGTGGCGATCAACGCCGCCGGCGAGGAGTTTCCTATCGAACTGTCGATCACTCATACGCCGGGGGTTAGCTGGTATGTGGCTTTCATCCGCGACCTGACCGAACAGAAGCGTGCCGAGGAGGCCCTACGACGCTCCCAGAAGCTCAAGGCCATGGGCCAGTTGACCGGCGGCATCGCCCACGACTTCAACAATCTGATGGCCATCATCATGGGCAACCTGGAACTGTTGGGGCGCACTGTCGGCGACAACCCTGCTGCCCAGAAGCGGGTTGAAACCGCCATCAAGACCACGCAACGGGGCGCCGACCTGACTCGCCGTCTGCTGCTGTTTTCCCGCCAGGATGGCGATACGGCGCCCAAGTCGACGGTGCAGATCAACGACCTGCTCACCGGTATGCTCGACGTACTGACCCACACCCTGTCGCGCAACGTCGAAATCGAACCCCAGTTCAGTGCCGACCTCTGGCCGGTGTCGCTGAACCCCCATGAATTCGAGGACTGCATCGTCAATCTAGGCATCAACGCCCGCGACGCCATGCCCGGTGGCGGGCGCCTGAGCATCGCCACGCGCAATGTCCCAAGCGCGGAAATCGCCAGCCAGGCGATCCCGGATTTAACCCCCGGCGACTATGTCTTGTTGACGATCGGTGATACGGGCTGTGGCATTGCCAAGGATCTGGTCGACCGGATTTTCGAGCCCTTCTTTTCCACCAAGGCCCGCGGCAAGGGAACCGGGCTGGGGCTCAGCATGGTGTACGGCGCAATCCAGCGCGCCGGCGGCGCCATTCGGGTCGAGTCCGAGCCGGGCCAGGGCACCCGCTTCCTGATCTACCTGCCGCGGTTGATCGGCGCAGCGGAAGTTAAGCCGCAGGACGATGAGGCCGCCATGGTGGGCGGCAACGAGTCGATTCTGGTGGTGGACGATGAACCGATGCTGCGGGAAGTCGCGCAAAGCATGCTGAAGGATCTCGGCTATCGGGTAGATACCGCGATCTCCGCGGTGGAGGCCTGGGACAGACTAGAGCATGGCGGCGATATCGACCTGGTGTTGAGCGACATTGTCATGCCGGGAGCCATTGATGGCATCGGCCTGGCGCGCAACATCCTGACGCGCGGTACCGGGCCGAAGATCGTCCTGGCCACCGGTTACTGCAGCTATGACGCGGAGAAGCAGGATGATCCGACTCTCGACGCTCTGGTTCGCGACGCGCTGAGCAAGCCTTACACAAAGCTGCAACTGGCACGCAAGGTCCGCCGCGCACTGGATGGCGCCTGAGGCGCGCAAGGGCTTTCGCTGGGCGATAATTCGGCCGCACGATCCCGCATTGAACGGGATACTCCACCCCGCCGCTGTCACCACCACCATGAGTCTCGGTAAGTTCGTCAAACGCCTATTCGGCACGGCGCCTGTCGCCATCTCCGACGATCCCTTCGGCAGCAAGGCCGACCCGATTGCCGAAACCTTGGCGGGCAATGCGCCGGCGGCCAAGGAGCCGGAACTGCTGGTCCGCCGCGAGGAAATGCTCGATGGCCGTTCGCGTATCGGCGGCTATCGCTTCGAGGTGCAGCCGCTGGTCACCGGGGCCGCCGTCTCGGCGCCGCAGGCGATTGCGGCCCTGCTGGGCGAAGGCGTTAGCCGCCTGGCACAGCGCCGGCTGGCCCTGATCCCGCTGAGCGTGGCCGAGTGGAACAGCTACGATTTCCGCCAGTTCGTCGCCCCCAATACGGTGTTCGTCTTCGATCCGGTGCTGCTCGAAGGCCCCGCCGCGCTTCAATCCGCGCTCGTAGCGGCGCGTGCCGCCGGCGCCAAGGCCGGCCTCAAGGGCATGCCCAACGACCCGGCCGGCGAGGAACTGGTGAAGCTTGCCGACCTGCTGCTGCTGCACTTCCGCGACTATCCACTGGAGGAATTCGAAGTTCTGATGCGCCACCTGCGCGCCGCCTGCCCACGCACCGCGGTGGCGGTCGGCGGTATCCAGTCCTGGGCCGAGCAGCGCCTCTGCCTGGCCGCCGGGGCGGCCTGGTGCCTGGGCGATTTCGCCGCCCAGCCGGACCAGGCCGAGCAAGGCGCGAGCATCGGCCAGAGCCGCCTGGTGCTGCTGGAAATGCTCAACCTGCTGCGCAAGGAGGCCGACCTGGCCGAGCTGGCGGCGGTCGCCAAACGCGACCCGGCGGTGACCATGCAGGTGATCGCCATGGCCAATTCGCCCCTCTCCGGCCTCAGCGGGCAGGTCTCGGGCCTCGACCAGGCGATGCTGGTGCTCGGCCGCGAGAGCCTCTACCGCTGGCTCTCGGTGTCCCTGTTCCGCGCCGGCGACGGCCGCGAGCGCGACGAAGGCCTGCTGGAAATGGCCCTGACGCGGGCCCGCTTCCTCGAACTCTCCGCCAGCGGCAAGTCGAAACACGAAAGCGACGAACTGTTCCTGGTCGGCCTGTTCTCCCTGCTCGACAGCCTGTTGGGCCTGCCGATGGCGCAGGTGCTGGCGAAGGTCCATCTGCCGCCGGCGGTGGCCGAGGTGCTGCTCAACAGCGGCGGCCCCCACGGCAAGGCGCTGATGCTGGCGATGGCGCTGGAACGCGGTCAGGCGGAGCGGGCGGCGTCGCTCGCCGCGGCCCTGGGCCAGGAGGCGGCGCTGCTGGCGGCGCATGTCGCCGCGGCGCGGGCTTGGGCCGCGGACGCGCTGCAGACGATCTAGGGCTTGTTCACACTATGTCGGTGGATCGCGTTGGCCCCCAATCCGGATGGATGCAAGGCGGAGAGCGCCGGCAAGGGTAATCCCTTGCCAAGCTCGACAACGCAGCAGACGCCGGATTGGGGACCAACCCGAAGGGAAGGGGGAGCATCGGGCGCATTGCGGCGTTGCTCGCTCCTTGTTGGGAATGACCCAACCGCGTCACTCGCGCCTTGCACTGCATCCCGATGCTCCCCCTTCGCGACCATCGCCATAGTGTGAACAGGCCCTAGCTACTTGGCGGCCAGCGGCTTGCCGGCGCGCACCATGCCCTCGAACTTTTCCGAGGGCAGCGGCGGCGAGTAGTAGTAACCCTGAATCTCGTCGCAGCCCAGGCCGCGCAGGAACTCCACCTGTTCGGCGGTCTCGACGCCCTCGGCGATGGTGCGGTGGTTCAACTGCTTGGCCATGCTGATGATCGCCCCGGCGATGGCGCAATCGCTGGTGTCGGCCGGGGTGCCGGCGATGAAGGAGCGGTCGATCTTGAGGGTTTCGATGGGGAAGCGCTTGAGGTAGGAAAGGCTCGAATAGCCGGTGCCGAAGTCGTCGATCGACAGCTTGACGCCGATCGCCTTGAGCCGCTGCACGGTCGCCAGCACGTTGTCGACGTCCGAGAGCAGCAGCGATTCCGTCAGTTCGAGC
>DATDMT010000130.1:0-2160 GCA_036518635.1 Rhodocyclaceae bacterium
GTCGAAGCCGAGGATCAGCGCGATCAGCGGGATCAGGTAGATCACCAGGCTGACCAGGCTGGCGATGGTCACCTCGATGTTGCGGAAGCCCACCTCCCCCTGCTGGGCGGCGCCGAAGTAGGCGATCACCAGGGCGAAGGCGGTGAACACGGCGGTCACCGCCAGTACCCAGTGGTTGCGGATGCGGTCCTGGAATTCCTTGGCGGCGATGACGCCGATCTGTTTCGGTTCGATGGCGAAGATCATTGCGGCCTCAATCGGAATAGCCGAGAAACACGTCTTCGAGGGACGGTTCGCGGACATGAAGATCGGTCACTCGGCCGTCGAGCGCCGCCAGGGCCTGGAGCACCGGCATCTTGGCTTCGCGCCGGCAATGCACGACGATCCGCTCGCCGGCGATGGACAGCTCGGCGCCGTCGAGGCCGGCCAGAGCCCGGCGCAACTCGTCTTCTGCGCCCGGGGCCAGGCGCAGTTCGAACTGCAGCGGCAGCGCCATCGCCTCGCGCAGCGATTGCACCGTGCCGACGGCCTGGATCAATCCGCTCTTCATGATCGCCAGGCGGCCGACCCGCTCCTGGATTTCGGACAGGATGTGGGAGGTCAGCACGATGGTCACGCCCTGGCCCTGGAGCTCCCGCAGGATTTGGTAGAACTCGCGGATGCCTTCCGGGTCGAGGCCCGAGGTGGGCTCGTCGAGGAACAGCAGTTGCGGCCGGCCGAGCAGGGCCTGGGCGAAACCCAGGCGCTGGCGCATGCCCTTCGAATAGCCGCGGACGCGCCGGCCGGCGGCGAAGGAGAGGCCGACCCGCTCCAGCACGGCGGGACATTCGGCCGCGGGGCTGCCCTTCAGCCGGGCGAAGAACTGCAGGGTTTCGAGGCCGCTCAGGTTGTCGTAGAACACCACGTTCTCGGGCAGGTAGCCGATATGGCGGCGCACCCGGCGGAACTCCTCGCCATGGACCGGCCGCCCGTCGATGTGGATCTCGCCGGCGGTGGCTGGCACCAGGCCCAGCATCATCTTGAACAGGGTGCTCTTGCCGGCGCCGTTGTGGCCGATCAGGCCGAACAGTTCGCCGGCCTCCACCGTCAGGTCCACACCGGCCACGGCCTCGATCTCGCCGTAGCGTTTGACCACTTGGCGTGCCTCAATTACTTTGGTCACGTTTGCCAAACCATTTGCTCCAGTCGGAAGTCAGGGGGCGCATGCGCGGGCTGGGGTCCACCACGCTGGGGGCGCGCAGCAGCGGAAACTGTTGGGCGATCAGGCGCAGAGTCTGGATCGCCGGGCTGTTGAGCAGCAGCTTGGCCACCGGGAAGCTCCACACCAGGCGGTCCACCATGTCGTTGGCCTCGTAGGCCGTGTCGCCACGGCCATTGCCGTCCCGGTCCCAGCCGAGGTAGTTGCTCCAGTAGTTGCCTTTCGGTCCGCCCCAGGGCTCGTCGCGGGCGCCGACGTAGCGCACCTGCTCGTGGTTGCGGATGAAGTCGTTGTCGTCCACCTGATTGCGGGTCGAACCGCCCCAGAGGTGCACCCCGACTGAGTTGTCGATCACCAGATTGTTGCGCAGCACGTTGTACTCGGCATCGTAGATGAAAAAGCCGCGCTGGTTGCCCGCCACCACATTGCCCTCGATCACCGAGTCCTGAATGGTGCGCAGCATGATGCCGTGGTCAGAATTGCCCCATGCCTGGTTGTTGCGGATCACCTGGCGGCGCACCTCCATCAGCGCCAGGCCGCCCCGGTTCAGATAGGACTCGTTGAACTCCCAGACATTGTCGTTGGAGTTCATGTAGTGGGTGCCGTAGCGCGAGTGGTGGATTTTGTTGGCGCGGAACAGCGCGTGGTCGGAGACGTCCACATAGATGCCGTCGCGGGTGAAGCTGATGTTGTTGCCGACGATTCTCGCGCCGCTGGAGTTGTAGAGCTGGATGCCGTTGCCGCGCTGGGCGGAGGCGAGGTCGCGCTTGCCAGTGATCAGGTTGTTGCTGACCTCCGGGTCCTTCACCCTCTCGATCCAAAGGCCGAACAGGGTGTAGGCCAGGTCGTTGTTGCGGATGACGACCCGATCCGAGCCCGGCTCGACGTAGATGCCGGCGTTCTGGGCGCCCAGGTCCTCGCCGCTGTTGCGGACGATCAGGCCCTCGATGCGGACGTCGGGG
>DATDMT010000131.1:0-15653 GCA_036518635.1 Rhodocyclaceae bacterium
AGCTTGGCGGCGTTGGGGTTCTTCGCCGTCTTGGCGATGAACATGATGCGCGACATGATCAGGGTGTAGTCCTTGGGCATGACGATGGCGATGCTCGGGTCCTTCTTCGCGCGCAGCAGGGCGTAGGAACCGATCATGTTGAAGCCGATCAGGTTCTCGCCGGAACCGATGCGCTCCATCATCGTGCCGCTGCTCGACTGGTAGCGCGGATTGGCGTGGCCCAGGGTCTTGGCGAAATCCCAGAAGCCCGGGTTGAGCTTGCTGTCCTGGGTGATCAGCAGAAAGCCGACACCGGATTTTTCCACGTCATAGGAGGTGACCTTGCCCTTCAGGCGGTCGGCCTTGTCCACCAGGAACTTGGCCAGTTCGGCGTGGCTCTGCGGCACTTCCTCGGGCTTCAGCAGGCGCTTGTTGTAGACGAAGACGATGGGCTCGAAGGTGGTGCCGTAGCCCTCGTTCTTCCAACTGGCCCAGTCGGGCAGCTTGGAAACTTCGGGGGATTTGTAGGTCAGGGCGAAGCCGTCGTTCACCAGCTTGATCTGCAGGTCCATCGAGGAGCTCCAGAACACGTCGCCGGAGGTGCCGCCGGCCGCCTTCTCGCTGATCACCCGGTTGTACAGCTCGGTGGTGTTCATGTCGTTGTATTCGACCTTGACGCCGGGATAGAGCGCTTCGAAGTCCTTGATCAGGGGCGTCGCGGCGGCGGTGTCGGTGGCGCTGTAGATGACGACCTTGCCTTCCTTCTTGGCCGCGTCCACCAGCGCGCTGTAGTCGGACGGGTAGCCGGGAGGCGTCTCAGCCTGTGCGCAGAAGGCGATGCCGGCGGCGACGATGCCCAGCGCACGAATGATTGCGTTCATTTTTTGCCCCTCTTGTAATGGGATAAAGGTAGTTGTATCAAAGCTCAAAAATCGCATTGCCGGAAGCGCCGAGCGACAGGATCGTCGATCCGCGCTCCCGGCCCTGCACCATGCCATGGGCAGGTTGCCGCATCAGAAGCGGGTGCGGACCCCCAGGCCGAGTTCCGACTGGCTGTTGAAGCCGTTGGTGGCGCCGACCTTGTAACCGCCATTGAGCCTCATATAGTCGGCGGCGACATAGAGTTCGGAACGCTTGTCGAGATGGTAGAAGACCGAGCCATAGACCGTCTTCTTCTCGCCGCTGCCGCTGGCGGTAACGGAACTGGTCGAATTGAAGGCGTTGAGGGTGTTGCCGGAACCGGAGTAGCCGGCATTGTCGGCCTTCATCACCTGGTAGCCGAGTTCGTAGTCGAACGATCCGGCCGGAGTCAGCTTGGTGGACAGCGTCCAGGCATTGTCCTTGCGCTCGCCGACGGTGGCCTGGTCCGCGGTGTAATGGAAGTAGCCAGCGTTCACCCGCACCAGGGGATTGAATTGGACGTTGCCGCCGAGGGAGTAGGAATTGTGGTCAAAGCCGTTCACATCGGCGTGGGTGGCGTAGCCGGAGATGTCGAAGCCCTTGCCGTTGTAGGCCAGTGCGGCGGAGGTGGTGGTGCCGCGCGACGAATCGCTGGCGGTATTGCCCAGCTGATGGGCCAGGCCGGCAACCCAGTTGGCATCCAGATTCTTCTTCCAGACGATGCCGTTGTCCATCCGCGTGCCGCTGGCGCTGCCGGCGTAGAAGATCAGTTGCTTGAAGTTGTTGGTGTTGGTCCAGCCGCCTTCATCCAGCTTGACGTTGGCGGTGCCGTAGGGGTCGCCGTAGTTCTGCGAGAAATCCCGCGCCAGGGCGTTCTGCCGACCGAAGGTGAGCTTGCCGAGGCCGTCGCTTTCGAAGCCGACCCAGGCATCGCGATTGAACAGCACCCCCGGGGTATCCATCGAACCGTCCTTGAGGACGAACTCGCTTTCCAGGGTGAAGATGACGCTCAAGCCGTCGTCCTGGACTTGCCGCTTGCCCTTCAGCCCCCAGCGGCTACCGCTGAACCAGGGGGTCTGGAAGGTGGTCAGGCGGTTGCCGGAGGCATCGGAATTGCTGACCGAGGTCGCGGTCAGATCGAGCAGGCCGTACAGGGTGACGGAATCCTTGCCCGACTGGTAGGTCAGGCCTTCGCCCGGCGTGTGGCTGAAGGACGAACTGCTGTCGGCCACCTTCTGGGCCGCGGCCTTGGCTTCGCTGGCGGCATGGGTGGTGGCTTCCAGTTTCTTTTCCAGCGCCTCCAGCAGTGCCCGCTGGGAGGCCAGTTCGGCCTTCAGATCGCTGGTTGCATCGGCGTGGGCCAGCGGCGCCAACATGGCGCTGGCGGCAAAACAGCCCACAAGGGCCAGATACAGTTTGGTGTTTTTCATTCCTCGTCCTCTCCTTGGTCAGTACAGGGAAACCTGCGGAGCGGATTAGAGGAAAAGTGCCTTTCGGTTTGCTTTCGATCTAAAAGGTATGAAATTAAATCAGGCCGTCGCGCCGACCAGGGCCGGCAGCCGTACCCGCACGCAGAGGCCGCGGCCGCCATCAGCGTCATCCAGGCTGATGCTGCCGCCATGGGCCAGACAGATTTCCTTGACGATGGACAGGCCGAGGCCGCTGCCGCTTTCATCGCCCTGACCAAGCAGGCGGTAGAAGCGCTTGAATACCTGTTCCCGCTCTGCCGCGGGAATTCCCGGCCCCTCGTCGCTGACCCTCAGCAGCAGCGCGCTCCCGTCGTGGTCGGCGGCAACTACGACGCGGCCGCCTGCCGGGCTATAGCGAATAGCGTTGTCGATCAGATTGGCGGCCATTTCCTGTAGCAAAGGCCCGTTGCCGGCCAGCCACAGGCCGTCGTCGGCGCCCTCGTAAGCCAGGTCGATCTGCTTCGCCAGGGCCAGCGGAGCCAGGTCCAGCGCCGCCGCACGCACCAGGGGCGCCAGATCGAGGCGATTTTTTTCCAGCACCAGGCCACCGGCGGCCTCGACCCGCGACAGGGCCAGCATCTGCTCGGTCAAGCGCTTGAGCTCGGCAATACTGCGCGACAGGCCCTGCATAGACTTATGCATTTCCTCCGGATTCTGCTGGCGCAGGCCGTAGTCCGCCTGGGTGCCGAGCACCGCCAAGGGGGTGCGCAACTGATGGGCGGCATCGGCGACAAAGCGCTTGCGCGCCTCGACCATATAGGCCAGCCGCCCCATGTGGCGGTTGATGGCGTCGATCAGCGGGCGCACCTCGCTCGGCACTTCGCCGCCGGCAATCGGCGTCAGGTCTTCCGCGGCACGCTGTTCGAGGGTATCGCGCAGCCGTAGCAGCGGCCGGAAGGCGGTGCTGACGGCAGCAAACACCAGCACCACGCCGAGGATGACCAGCACCAACTGGCGGGTAAAGCTGCCGTAGAACAACTCCAGCGCCAGACCGGTGCGGGACTCGGTGGTTTCCGCCACCACCAGCAACAAGGCCGCATCGCCGCCGGCGATGGAAGCGTCGTAGAGCCGCTTGCGCATGGCTCCGACCCGCACCGCCTGGCCCTTGAACACCGCATCGCCGACCTTCAGCACGCCATCGCCTTGCGGCAGTTGCGGCGGCCGCAGGTCGGGATAGCCGGTGATCAGTTTGTCGTTGGGGCCGAACACGGCATAGAACACATCCTCCTGGGCGCCTTCGGAAAAGATTTCCAGCGCCGAGTAGGGAATATCCACGACGACTTCGCCGTTGCGGGCATAGCTGCGTTCGCCGATGGATTTGATCGAGGCCGCCAGCGAGCGGTCATAGGCCAGGTTGGCCGCGGTCAGCGCACCGCTGTAGGAGAAGTAGGCATTCACCGCCAGCAGCACCAGCAGCGGCGGCAGCAACCACAGCGCGACGCGGCGCCTAAGGCTGTGCAAGGGGGGCCTCCGCCAGCAGGTAGCCGAGGCCGCGCAGGGTCGTCACGGCGGCGCCGGAACCTTCGAGCTTCTTGCGCAGGCGATGGACGTGAATCTCGATGGCCTCGGCGCGGGCGTCGGTATCGAAGGCGAAGATTTTTTCGAACAGGGCCTCGCGCGACACCGGCCGCCCGAGGCGCTGGATCAGCGCTTCCAGCAGGGCCAGCTCGCGCGGGGTCAGGGCCAGGGCCTGGCCGTCCACCGTCACCAGGCGCGAGGTCAGATCGAACACCAGCTTGCCCACCCGCACCTGCGGCAGCAGCCCGCCGCTACGGCGCAGCAGGGCCTTGATGCGGGCTTCCAGTTCGGCCAGTTCGAAAGGCTTGGACAGATAGTCGTCGGCCCCCAGGTTGAGCCCCTTGACCCGCTCCTCGGTGGAACCGCGCGCGGTGAGGATCAACACCGGTGTGGTGCTGCCGCGGGAGCGCAGGCGGCGCAGCACCTCCAGGCCGTCGAGCTGCGGCAGCGAGAGGTCGAGGATCACCAGATCGTAATCTTCGCTCTGCAGCGCATGGTCGGCGTAGTCGCCGCGGCCCAGCAGGTCCACCACATAGCCGGATTGGAGCAGGGCCTTGCCGACCCATTCGGCGAGTTCGGGATGGTCTTCGACTAGCAGCAGACGCATGGCGCAAAAGGAGCAAGGGGGGTTTGCAGCATAGCCAATTTTCCACACCGCCGCGGCTGCGCCCGGCCTACGCCGGCTCCATCGGCCGCTAACGCGAATCCGTGTTGCCAGAGACCGCCGGGGGCCTTATATTGTGGCGCAGCATTCGGCGCCGGCTTGCCAGCGCATGCACCTCGAATTTTTCACCGGAGATCGGCCATGAAGCGCGTTGTGTTCAACCAGAAGGGCGGCGTCGGCAAGAGCACCATCACCTGCAACCTGGCCGCGATCAGCGCCGCCAAGGGCGCCAAGACCCTGGTGGTGGACCTCGATCCGCAATCCAACTCGACCCGCTACCTGCTCGGCGACGCGGCGGACAATCTGGAGCACACCGCCACCGGCTTCTTCGACCAGATGCTGAACTTCAAGCTGCGGCCGGTGCCCACCGAAGACTTCATCACCGCCACGCCCTTCGCCAACCTGTCGCTGCTGCCGGCCGACGCGGCCCTGGAAGAACTCCAGGCCAAGCTCGAATCGCGCTACAAGATCTACAAGCTGAAGGAAGCCCTGGACGCCCTGGACTTCGACGAGATCTGGATCGACACGCCGCCGGCGCTGCACTTCTACACCCGCTCGGCGCTGATCGCCGCCGATGCCTGCCTGATCCCCTTCGACTGCGACGAGTTCGCCCGTCGCGCGCTGTACACCCTGCTCGACAACGTGAACGAAATCCGCGCCGACCATAACGGCGCCCTGGAAGTCGAAGGCATCGTGGTGAACCAGTACCAACCCCGCGCCAGCCTGCCGCAGAAGGTGGTGGCGGAGCTGCGCGAAGAGGGCCTGCCGGTGCTGAACACCCTGCTCTCGGCCTCGGTCAAGATCAAGGAATCCCACGAGCAGGCGAAGCCGATGATCTACCTGGACAAGAGCCACAAGCTCAGCCAGGAATTCGGCGCCCTGCACGACGAACTGCTGTCGGCCCAGGAGGCCCGCCGCAAGGCCGCGAAGAAACGCGCCTGAGGCCCCGAATACCGCGCCCCTCGGGCGCACGCCATCCCCCACAGCGCTGCGGTCGGCACAAAAAATGAAAAGCGTGGCAGGCAAGCCCATCCCCTGGCAGACCATCGCGGCCGCCACGCTATTGCCCCTGGCGGCCTTGGCGCTGCAGTGGTTGCTGTGGCCCTATCTGCAACCGCTGGTCTGGTTCCTGTTTTACCCGGCGGTGTTCTTCAGCGCCCGCATCGGCGGCCTGCGTAGCGGCATGCCGGCGACGCTGCTGTCGACCCTGCTGGTTTGGTATTTCTTCATCCCGCCGCAACCCGGTTGGCATACGAACGATCCTGGCCATCTCTGGTCGGTCGTCCTGTTCCTGGTGATGGGCTATCTGTTCAGCGCATCGCAGGAGCGCCTGACCCGGGCCAACCGCGCCAACCAGCAGGCCTTGCAGGAAAGCCAGGAGCACTTCGATCTGATCCTGCAGGCCAACCCCAATGCGATGCTGATGGTGGATGCCGCCGGCCGCATCGCCAAGACCAACCCGGAAGCCGAGCATCTCTTCGGCTACCCGGCGGCAGGCTTGCTCGGCATACCGATCGAGCGCCTGATTCCCGAACCTTACCGCTCGCGCCACGAGCAGCACCGGCGCGACTTCGCCGCCAATCCGCTGCCCCGCGCCATGGGGCAGGACCGCGAGCTGTTCGCCGAGACCAGCAGCGGCGTGATCTTCCCGGTGGAGGTCAGCCTGGCGCCGATCACCATCAAGGGCGGCGCCTACGTGGTCGCCACCGTGGTGGACATCAGCGCGCGGAAACATGCAGAAGCCATGCTGCGGACCAGCCAATCGCAACTGCGCACCTTTGTCGAACACGCGCCGATCAGCGTCGCCATGCTCGACCGGGATTTCCGCTACCTGGTGACCAGCAAGCGCTGGATCGAGGAGTACGGGCGCGGCCAGCGCGAGCTGATCGGCAAGCTGCACTACGAGGTTCATCCGGACATCCCGGAAGACTGGAAGCGCGCCCATCGCGAGGCCCTGGCCGGCGCCTTCCTGAAGAACGACGAGGATTTATGGGTGCAGGCGGACGGCAGCCCCCACTGGCTGCGCTGGGCGGTCTATCCGTGGCACGACGACCAGGGCGAGGTCGGCGGCATCATCATCTCGGCCGAAAATATCACCGCCCGCAAGCTGGCCGAGGATCAGGTGCGCAAGCTCAATGCCGGCCTGGAGCGGCGGGTCGCCGAGCGCACGGCCGACCTGGAGGCGGCCAATCGGGAGCTGGATGCCTTCGCCTATGCCGTTTCCCACGACCTGCGCGGCCCGCTGCGGGCGATGAGCGGTTTTTCCAGCGCCCTCGAGGAGGACTACGCTGAGCAACTCCCGGCCGCGGCCCGCGACTATCTGGCGCAGATCAAGCAATCCAGCCATCGCATGGGCGAGTTGATCGACGGCATCCTGACGCTGTCGCGTAGCGCCCGGGGCGAGCTGCTACGGGAGACGGTGGACCTGTCCGAGATCGCCCAGCGCATTCGCGCGGAGCTGGAGCAGGGCGATCCGCAACATCAAGTGGCCTGGGAGATTCAGGCCGGCATGGTGGTGCGCGGCGACGGCCGCATGCTCGAAGCCGCCGTCCGCAATCTGCTCGGCAATGCCTGGAAATACAGCAGCCGCAGCGCCGCGCCGCAAATTCGCTTTTATGCCGAAAACAGCGGTGCATGGCGCCGCTACTGCGTTGTCGACAACGGCGCAGGCTTCGACATGGCCCATGCCCATGGCTTGTTCAAGCCCTTCCAGCGCCTGCACCGGCAGGACGAGTTCCCCGGCATCGGCGTCGGCCTGGCGACGGTGCGGCGAATCATCCAGCGTCATGGCGGCGAGATTCACGCGCAAGGCGCCCTGGGGCAGGGAGCGACCTTCTGGTTCACCCTGCCGCAAGCGGACGCGACGAGCGAAACCGCCTGAACGGCAGCACCCGCCTACACCACGCCGAGGAAGGCCAGCAGCAGGGCGTTGAACAGATCGGCCTGTTCGACGTTGGCGAGGTGCGAAGCCTGGGGCAGCACCTCCAGGCGCGCGCCGGGAATCCGCGCGGCGATGCTCTCGGCCATGGCCGGCGGCGTGCCGGCATCCTCCTCCCCCACCAGCACCAGGGTCGGCAAGACTATCTGCGGCAGACTGCCATCGGTATCCATGCTTGGGATCATCCGCCCGCAGGCGGCGTAGCCGGCGGGCGGCGTGGCGGCGATGGCGGCGCCGATCTGTGCCATCACCTCCGGTTCGGTATAGCGAAAGGGCTCGGTGAACCAGCGCCCCAGGGTCGGCTCCACCATCGCCTGCATGCCCTCGGCGGCGACCTGGGCCAGGCGCTGCTCCCAGAGCTTGGCCAGGGCCTCGGGATTCACCCCCTTGCCGCTGGAGGTGCTGGCCAGCACCAGCCGCTCGATACGTTGCGGCGCGCCCAGGGCCAGATGCTGGCCGAGCATGCCGCCCATCGACAGGCCGAGGAAATGGGAACGTGCGATGCTCAGGGCATCCCACAGCGCCAGTTGATCGGCCACCAGCATCTCGAAGCTGTAGGGCGCCGGCGGCACGCTGCTGCCGCCATGGCCGCGCAGGTCGTAGCGCAATACGGTGAAATGGGGCGTCAGGGCTTCCATCTGCGCATCCCACATCGATAGATCGGCGGCCAGGGAGTGGGCCAGGGTCAGCCAGGGGCCGCTGCCTTGAATATCGCAGCGGAAGTCGAGGCCGTTGGCGCGGACCGTCTGCATCACACCGGCTCCAGCTTGGCGACGGAGAGGGCCAGCCACTTCATGCCGTGGCTGCCGAAATTCACCTGCACCTTGGCGTCATTGCCGCCGCCCTCGGCATTGACGATGACGCCGAGGCCGAAGCGGGCATGCATCACAGACTGGCCGATGCGATAGCCGCTGCCGCCGGAGGACCTACTGCGGGGCGCGGCGCCATAACCGCTGCCGCCGCCGGCATCGAAATCGAAACCGCCGCCGTAACCCTTCTGGGCCTTGGGCGTCAGCCACTTCAGCAGGCCGCCGGGCACCTCCTCGATGAAGCGCGAGGGCAGGTTGTAGCGGGTCTGGCCGTGGAGCATCCGGGTCTGGGCGTAGGACAGGTAGAGCCGCTGGCGCGCCCGGGTCACGGCGACGTACATCAGGCGCCGTTCCTCCTCCAGGCCCTTGTCCTCCAGCAAGCTGTTCTCGTGGGGAAACAGGCCCTCCTCTAAACCGCTGAGGAAGACCATGTTGAATTCCAGGCCCTTAGCCGAATGCACGGTCATCAATTGCAGGGCGTCGTCGCCCTCGCCGGCCTGGTGCTCGCCGGCTTCCAGGGCCGCATGGGTGAGGAAGGCAATCAGGTCGGCGGAGAGTTCGCCTTCTTCGCTGACCCGGCCCTCCTCGGCGACGAAGCTGGCGGCGGCATTGACCAGTTCGTCCAGGTTGGCGAGGCGCTCCTGGCCTTCCTTCTCGTTCTGGTAGTGGCTGCGCAGGCCGGAGAGTTCCAGCACGTGGTCCACCAGCTCCTGCAGGGGCAGGTCGATGGCTTCGCGCATTCTGACGATCAACTCGGCGAAGCCTGCCAGCGAGCTGCCGGCCTTGCCAGTCAGGGCCGGAATCGCCGCGTAAAGGCTGCTGCCGGCGGCCTTGGCCGCGTCCTGCAACTGCTCCAGGCTGCGGGCGCCGATGCCGCGGGTGGGGAAGTTCACCACCCGGGCAAAGGCGGTGTCGTCGTCCGAGTTCGCCAGCAGGCGCATATAGGCCAGGGCGTGCTTGATTTCCTGGCGTTCGAAAAAGCGCAGCCCGCCATAGACCCGGTAGGGAATGCCGGCGGAGAACAGCGAGTGTTCGAGAATCCGCGACTGGGCATTGCTGCGGTAGAGCAGGGCGATCTCGCGGCGGGCGTGACCGTCGCGGGAGAGGGCCTTGACCTCGTCCACGATCCAGCGCGCCTCTTCGCCGTCGGAGGCGGCCTCGAAGACGCGGATCGGCTCGCCGGCGCCGGCCTCGGTCCACAGGTTCTTGCCGAGGCGGGCGCTGTTGTTCTTGATGATGGCGTTGGCGGCATCGAGGATGTTGCCGTGGGAGCGGTAGTTCTGCTCCAGGCGGATCACGTTCTGGACGCGGAACTCCCGCTCGAAATCGCGCATATTGCCGACCTCGGCACCGCGGAAGCCGTAGATGCTCTGGTCGTCATCGCCGACGCAGAACAACGCCGCGCCCTCGCCGGCCAGCAGCTTCAGCCAGCGGTACTGCAAGACATTCGTGTCCTGGAATTCATCCACCAGGATGTGCTTGAAGCGCTCCTGGTAATGGCGCCGCAGGGGCTCGTTGCGCTCCAGCAGCTCGTAGCTGCGCAGCAGCAGTTCGGCGAAATCCACCACGCCTTCGCGCTGGCACTGCTGCTCGTAGGCAGCGTAGAGCTCGACGCGGCAGCGCGACCAGTCGTCCCAGGCCTCCACCGCGGCGGCGCGCAGGCCCTGCTCCTTCTGGGCGTTGATGAAGTACTGCAACTCCCGCGGCGGAAACTTTTCGTCGTCCACGTTCAGAGCCTTCAACAGGCGCTTGATCGCCGCCTGCTGGTCGCCGGAATCGAGGATTTGGAACAGTTGCGGCAGGCCGGCATCGCGGTAATGGGCGCGCAGCAGGCGGTTGCAGAGGCCATGGAAGGTGCCGATCCACATGCCGCGGGTGTTGATCGGCAGCATTGCCGACAACCGGGTGAGCATTTCCTTGGCGGCTTTATTGGTGAATGTCACCGCCAGGAGCCCTTGCGGCGCCACCTGATTGGTGGAAATCAGCCAGGCGATGCGGGTGGTCAGCACCCGCGTCTTGCCCGAACCGGCTCCGGCCAGGATCAGGGCGTGCTGGGCGGGCAGAGTGACGGCGGCGAGTTGTTCGGGATTCAGGCCACGCAGCAGGTCGCTGTTGGCGGAGGCGGCAGGGAAGTTCATCGCCGGATTATAGCGGGCGGCAATGTCCGCTCCACGACAATGAAGCAAGCCTAAAGTATTGAATCAAGGGGACTTTGCGCGTGATTTAATGCCTTGCGGAGCTTGCTGCAGTGCACTAAACTGTATCTTGTGCAGTGCAATATACCCTTTGAAGGGAGAACTCGTATGAACAGCCCCCACACCCCGCTACTCCTGCCCTGGCTGGCCCGCAAGGCCGGCATCAGCGACGACTTGGCCGCCCGCCTATGGCGTGAGGCCGTCCGCAGGGCCGAGGCCGAAGGCCATCAGCGCGATACCCCCAAAGGGGCTGCCGCCTCGATGGGCCATCTGCGTCGCCTGCTTGCCGCCGAATCCCTGCGCGAGGACCGCGCCACCATGGGCAGTCGCCCCTGGCACCGCCTGCAGTTGCGCATCCTCGACCTGCAACTGGCCTGGCTGGAAGCCGGCTCGGTGATCTCCATCCGCGCCATGCGCGGCCTGTTTCGCCGCCCCAGCGCCTGCGGCCTCTGAGGCTACCCCGGTCAGCGCAGCGCGCTGACCGGCATCTGTAGCGCGGCGGCAACCCGCGCGGCGGCCCGTTCCGCCTCCTGCTGGCTGGCATAGCCCTTCAGCAGCACTTCGTAACTCCAGCCTTTTTCACCGGCCAGCGGCCGTATCTGCGCAGCGAAACCCGCGGCACGGGCGGCATCGTAGCGCTCCAGGGCTTCTTCTTCGCTCACCGCCCCGCCCAAACGCAGGGACCAGCGGCCCTTGCGATGGATCGCGCCGTCGGCCGGATCGAGATCGGTTTCCCGCGCCCGCGCCTGCAGCTCGCCCGGGGTCACGGTCTTGATGTAGGCCGTGCCGCCCTTGGGCGCCACGTAGGCGGTGGAGGCCTCGCGCATTTCCTGCGGTTCGCCGCCGGGCGACTTCACCTCGATGTGGCCTTCGATCAGCATGATGAAGTCCTCGTCCCGGCGCGCCTTGCCCCACACGTCGGTGCCGCGGATGCCCATGGTGGCGGTGCCGACGCGGATGGTCAGCTCGCGCTTCCTGAGCTTGTTGATCTGGCCGGTGGTGTAGCGGAAGGCGCCGGTCAGCACGTCCAGGGCGCCGCGGAACAGGCGCTCGGGGCGCAGGCTGCTGGAATAGACATTCAGCTTGGCGGATTCGCCCAGCTTGACGGTGCTGCCCTCGGCCATCGCCACGTAGACGCGGCCGCCGTCGCCGGTCTGCAACACGTCGCCGTTCATCACCGCCATGCCCGGCATCAGCGGCTGGCGCTCTGCGCCCCGCTCCAGCCAGGCCGGCGCCTGCACCGCATCCACCACGCCCACCGCCGGCAAGGCCAGCACGGGCGTCGCCCCCAGCGCCAGCAACAGCGCCGCCATCCATTGAACTCGCATTTCCCCAAACCTCCGGCCACTGGCCTCAGCAGCGCCAAGGCCCGCAGCAAAAGCCGCAGCCGGCACCCAAAACATGGGAATCGAGTCTAGCAGACTCGTTCCGACGGCCCGACCCGCGATCCCCGCCGGGCGGGGCTAGGCGGGGCGATATAATCGCGGATTGTTCGCCCGTGCCGGAATACGCTCCCCATGCAGGAAAAATACGATCACCAGACCCTCGAACAGGCCGCCCAGCAATACTGGGAATCCACCAAGGCCTTTCGCGCCGTCGCCAGCAAGGACAAGCCCAAGTACTACTGCCTGTCCATGTTCCCCTACCCCTCGGGCAAGCTGCACATGGGCCATGTGCGCAACTACACCATCGGCGACGTGCTGACCCGCTATCACAAGATGCGCGGCTACAACGTGCTGCAGCCCATGGGCTGGGACGCCTTCGGCCTGCCCGCCGAGAACGCGGCGATCCAGAACAGCGTGCCGCCGGCGAAGTGGACCTACGACAACATCGCCTACATGAAACAGCAGCTCCAGTCCCTCGGCTTCGCCATCGACTGGGAGCGCGAGCTGGCCACCTGCCAGCCTTCCTACTACCACTGGAACCAATGGCTGTTCCTGCGCATGCTGGAAAAGGGCATCGCCTACAAGAAGACCCAGGTGGTGAACTGGGACCCGGTGGATCAGACCGTGCTGGCCAACGAACAGGTGATCGACGGCCGCGGCTGGCGCACCGGCGCCCTGGTCGAGAAGCGCGAGATTCCCGGCTACTACCTGAACATCGTGCAGTACGCCGACCAGCTACTGGACGATCTGGACAAGCTGCCCGGCTGGCCCGAGCGGGTCAAGCTGATGCAGGCCAACTGGATCGGCAAGAGCCACGGCGTGCGCTTCGCCTTCCCCTACACGCTGGACGGCAAGGAAGAAAAGCTCTGGGTGTACACCACCCGTGCCGACACCATCATGGGCGTCACCTTCGTCGCCGTTGCCGCCGAGCATCCGCTGGCCCTGCACGCCGCCAAGAACAATCCCGAACTGACCGCCTTCATCGACGAGTGCAAGCACACCTCGGTGATGGAAGCCGACATGGCGACCATGGAAAAGAAGGGCCTGCCCACCGGCATCTTCGTCAGCCATCCGCTGACCGGCGAACAGGTCGAGGTCTGGGTCGGCAACTACGTGCTGATGGGCTACGGCGAAGGCGCGGTGATGGCCGTGCCGGCCCATGACGAGCGCGACTTCGGCTTCGCCCTGAAGTACAAGCTGCCGATCAAGCAGGTGATCGCCGTCGCAGGCCAGAACTTCAGCACCGCCGCCTGGGCCGAGTGGTATGGCGACAAGCAGGCCGGCGTCTGCGTCAATTCCGGCAAGTACGACGGCCTCGGCTACGAAGCCGCAGTGGACGCCATCGCCGCCGACCTGGCCGCCAAGGGCCTGGGCGAAAAGACCACCCAGTACCGCCTACGCGACTGGGGCGTCTCCCGCCAGCGCTACTGGGGCTGCCCGATCCCAATCATCCACTGCGAAAGCTGCGGCTCGGTGCCGGTGCCGGACGAGCAACTGCCGGTGAAGCTGCCCGAGGACTGCGTGCCCGACGGCTCCGGCAATCCGCTGCACAAGCGCCTGGATTTCCTCAACGTGCCCTGCCCCCAGTGCGGCAAGCCGGCCAAGCGCGAAACCGACACCATGGACACCTTCGTGGACTCGTCCTGGTACTACGCCCGCTACGCCAGCAAGTTCTCCGACGGCGCGATGGTGGACGAAGAAACCGCCTACTGGATGCCGGTGGACCAATACATCGGCGGCATCGAGCACGCGATCCTGCATCTGCTCTACTCGCGCTTCTGGAGCAAGGTGATGCGCGACCTGGGCCTGGTGAATTACGACGAGCCCTTCGCCAACCTGCTGACCCAGGGCATGGTGCTGAACCACATCTTCTCGCGCCATCCCGAAAAGGGCGCGATCCAGTATTTCGCCCCGGACGAGGTGGAACTGCTGAAGGACGAATCCGGCCGCGTCACCGGCGCCAAGAGCCTGGCCGACGGCCAGCCGGTGGACTACAAGGGCATCGGCACCATGTCCAAGTCCAAGCGCAACGGCGTGGACCCGCAGGCCCTGATCGAACAATACGGCGCCGACACCGCGCGCTTTTTCATGATGTTCGCCTCGCCCCCGGAACAGACCCTGGAATGGGCCGACTCCGGCGTCGAAGGTGCCCACCGCTTCATCAAGCGCACCTGGTCCCTCGGCCATGCCCTGTCCACGCTGCCGCGCAGCGACGTTGCGGCGAAACTGCCGGACGGCCTCGCATCGATCCGCCGCGAGATTCACCTGACCCTGAAGCAGGCCAGCTACGACCTCTCCAAGCACCAGTTCAATACCGTCGCCTCGGCCGGCATGAAGATGCTCAACGCCCTGGAGAAGGCGCAGAAGGAGGCCGCCGCCGGCTGGGAAGCGGTGGCCCACGAAGGCTTCTCGATCCTGCTGCGCCTCTTGTCGCCGATCGCCCCGCACATCACCCACGTCCTCTGGCGCGACCTGGGCTACGGTGACGACATCCTCGCCGCGCCCTGGCCCGACCCCCTGGAAGCGGCCCTGGTGCAGGACGAGGTGGAACTGGTATTGCAGGTGAACGGCAAGCACCGCGGCAACCTCAAGGTGCCCGCCAGCGCCGACAAGGCCGCCATCGAGGCCGCCGCCCTGGCGTCGGAAGCGGCGCAGAAGTTCATGGAAGGCCAGCCGCCGAAGAAGGTGGTGGTGGTGCCCGGCCGCCTGGTGAACATCGTCGTCTGATGCTGAATCTGCGGCGCCTGCTGCCCATCCTCGCCCTGCTGCCCCTGGCGGCCACCGCCGGCATTCCCGCCAGCGGCCTGCCCCTGGACGATCATCACCTGCTCACTGCCACCCCCGAGGGTGGCTGGCAGGTGCTGGACAGCAATACCGGCAATACCCGGCCGCTGATCGTGCCGGCGCTGCACCCGGACGCCAACGTCAGCGTTGCCGGCCCGCGCCTGGCCTACGTCTCGCAAACTCACCGCGGCGAACGCAGCCAGCTTGGCTGCGTCAGCTACGACTGGAACCGCGGCAAGGTCATCGAGCGCGAGGAAACCGCGCTGCTGGCGGCCCAGGACGGCACGCCGCCGGGCAGTGCCGAATTCGCCGAAGACGGCCAGAAAGTCTCCTGCCATATTCGTGGCGAGCATTGCGACAAGGCCGGCGAGAACTGCGAAGCCCGCGAACAACTGGTGGCCCTCGGCGCCGCCAAGCCGGCCGCCAAGGCCAGCGCCCGCCACGCCAAGAAGGGCAAGACCCGCGGCAAGGCCGTCAAGCACGGCAAGGGCGGCAAGGCCCCGGCCAAGAAACCCCACGGCAAGCCCGCCGCCAAAGCCAAGTCCGTTCACGCCAAACCCCGGAGTGCCCAATCATGAACGCCCTCGCCCGGCTCGCCCTGCTCGCCGCCCTCGCCCTGATCCTGGGCGGCTGCGGCTTCCACCTGCGCAACTCCGCCGACCTGCCTTTCGCCACGCTGTATATCGACCAGCCGGAGAACTCGGACCTGCGCAGCCTGATGGCGCGCAACTTCGCCGCTTCGGGCCAGACCAAGCTGGTGATGACCCCCGGCGAGGCCGCGGCGATCCTGTCCATCAGCGAAGACCGCCAGGACCGCAACATCCTCTCCCTCAGTTCCACCGGCCGCGTCCGCGAATACCAGCTAGTACGCACCGTCGGCTTCCGCCTGCACGACGGCAAGGGCGGCGACCTGATCCCCAGCTCACAGATCGTGCTGCGGCGGGACATCACCTACAGCGACGACCTGCTGCTGGCTAAGGGCGCCGAAGAAAACCTGCTCTGGCGCGACATG
>DATDMT010000132.1:0-5807 GCA_036518635.1 Rhodocyclaceae bacterium
CGAGTTCGTCAGCCTGTCGGAGAAGCGCATCCTGCTGATCATCGTCACCGCCGACGGCGAGGTGCAGAACCGCATCCTGTTCACCCAGCGCAGCTACACGCCTTCGGAACTCACCGAGGCCGCCAACTACCTGAACCAGAACTGCGTCGGCCAGGATTTCGAGCAGGTCCGCGGCCGCCTACTGGAAGAACTCTCCAAGCTGCGCAGCGACATGACCGAACTGATGACCGCCGCGATGGATGCGGGCAGCGAGGCGGTGACCGATACCGCCGACCAGTACGTGATCTCCGGCGAGCGCAACCTGCTCGACGTGGAGGATTTCTCCACCAATATGAGCCGCCTACGCCAGTTGTTCGACCTGTTCGAGCAACGCACCCGACTCGCCCAGTTGCTCGACATGTCCAGCCGCGCCGAGGGCGTGCAGGTCTTCATCGGCGGCGAATCGGGCATCGCACCGCTGGACGAATGCAGCGTGGTGGCGGCGCCCTACGAGGTGGATGGCCAGGTGGTGGGCACCGTCGGCGTCATCGGCCCGACGCGGATGGCCTACGAGCGGGTGATCCCGATTGTGGACATCACCGCCAAGCTGATGGCCTCGGCCCTGTCCTCGCCCGGATAACCCTCTTCGACAGGCTCAGGGCGAACGGTTAGTCGTTTTATCGCCTCAACAAAACCAGCCCGCAACCCTATGCCCCGCTTCGCTCCCGAACCCGCCCATCGCCACGATGACAGCGCCCAGACCGCCGTCTTGCTGGTCAACCTCGGCACGCCCGAAGCGCCCACCGCCGCCGCGGTGCGCCGCTACCTGAAGCAGTTCCTCTCCGACCCGCGGGTCGTGGAGATTCCGCGCCTGGTCTGGTGGCCGATCCTCAATGGCATCATCCTCAACACCCGGCCGGCCAAGTCGGCGCTGAAATACGCCCAGATCTGGACCCAGGATGGCTCGCCGCTGCAGGTGCATACGGAGCGCCAGGCCAAGCTGTTGCGCGGCGCCCTCGGCGAGGCTGGCGTTCACGTGCAGGTAGCCTGGGCGATGCGCTACGGCCAGCCTTCCATCGCCGCCACGCTGGACCAACTCAAGGCCGCCGGCGCCCGCCGCATCCTGATCCTGCCGCTGTATCCGCAGTACGCCGCCTCGACCACCGCCAGCGTGATGGACGACGTCGCCGACTGGCTCAAGCGCACCCGTAACCAGCCCGAGCTGCGCATGGTGCGCAACTATCACGACGATCCCGGCTACATCGCCGCCCTCGCCGCCAGCGTGCGCGAGCAGTGGCGCGACGGCGGCCAGCCGGAGAAGCTGGTGATGAGTTTCCACGGCCTGCCGCGGCGCAGCCTGGACCTGGGCGACCCCTATTTCTGCGAATGCCAGAAGACCGGCCGGCTGCTGGCCGAAGCCCTGGGCCTGACGGCGGAGCAATACCTCGTCACCTTCCAGTCCCGCTTCGGCGCCGCCGAATGGCTGCAGCCCTACACCCAGCCAACCCTGGAAGCCCTGGCCAAGGCCGGCAGCCGCAAGCTGGATGTGATCTGCCCCGGCTTCGCCGCCGACTGCCTGGAGACCCTGGAAGAAATCGCCATGGAGAACAAGGCTGCCTTTCTCGCCGCCGGCGGCAAGGACTTCCGCTACATCCCCTGCCTCAACCAGCGGCCGGACTGGATTGCCGCCCTGGCCGGGATCGCCATGAACCACCTGGCTGGCTGGCCGGCCGCCCCAGAGGCGGCCGCCTCAGGGGCTTTGCAGCGCGCCGCGGCCCTCGGCGCCAAGGCCTGAGCCCATCGCAAAACGCACTGGGCGAGGCCAAAGTGCGCTGCCACTGGCGAAGTTAATGTGAAAAATCGATGCGGGGCGACAGGCGGCTGATTCGCAAGGCATTCGCCGCCAACCCCGACCAGCCCCAGGCGAACCCGCGCTAAAGCCGCGACGGCCGGCGTCGTTGACCTGCTTCATTCACCGGAGTCCCGTGATGAAGATCGCCAGCAGCCAGGTTCAGCTTTCCGCCCAACATCAATCCCTGATCCAGACCACGCAGGAGGAGACCCTGCGCGCCTGGAAAGGCGATCAGCGGCCGGACTTCGAGGGCCGCCAGCGGAATGGCGTGACGGCGGATTTATCGGCCAGCGGCCGGGCGCTGGCCATGGCCGTCAGCAGCCAGTCGCAGGAGATCGACAGCCGCGCCCACGCCATCGACGAGGCGGCGCAGGCGGCAGAAAACGACCCCATCGTGATCCTGTTGAAAACCGTGGTGGAAATGCTCACCGGCAAACACATCGACCTGATCAAACCGATCAACGTCCAGGGCGCCGGCACCACGGCGCCACCCCAGGCGGCGCCGGCCCAGGCCAACGCCAACACCAGTACCAGTACGCCGCCGCGCCGCGCCGGCTATGGCGTCGAATACGACTACCACGCGGTCCGCGATGAAGTCGAAACCACGCAGTTTTCCGCCAGCGGCACGATCCAGACCAGCGACGGCAAGCAGATCGACTTCCAACTGGAACTGTCCATGGCACGCCATTACCACGCGGAAACCAATGTCAGCCTGCGGGCCGGCGATGCTCAGCGCAAGGACCCGCTGGTACTGAATTTCAACGGAACGGCGGCCCAACTCAGCGACCAGCATTTCGCTTTCGATCTGAACGGCAACGGCGTCAAGGAACAAGTGGCGATGCTCGCGCCGGGCAACGCCTGGCTGGCTTTGGACCGCAACGGCAACGGCCGCATCGATTCGGGCAAGGAGCTGTTCGGCCCCCAGAGCGGCAGCGGCTTTGCCGATCTGGCGGCGCTGGACAGCGACCACAACGGCTGGATCGACGAGAACGATCCGGCCTTCCAGCAGCTCAGGCTGTGGTCGCCGGACGGTCAAGCCGGCGGCGCGCTGGAAACCTTGGCCCAGCGCCATGTCGGCGCCCTGCATTTGGGCGAAGTCCGCACGCCCTTCGAATTGCGCGGCAAGAGCAACGCCGATCTGGGCGCCGTGGCCGCAAGCGGTTTTTATGTCACTGACGACGGTCATGCCAATTCCTTGGCAGAAATCGATTTGACCGTCTAAGCCCCGCCAATTCTGATTCCCCCAGACTTCGGAAGGGCTTAAACTCTCTCAAAAGTGGTAATACTTTCGGGGGAAAAATTTGATGCGCTTGTCCGATTTGAAGATTTGGGTACGCCTGACGGCGGCCATCTGGATCATGCTGGTACTGGCCTGGACCGGCATGATCGTCTGGGAAAGCCACACCAACCGGGCCACGGCGATCCAGCAGGCGCAGGAATTCTCCCAATCCATGCATGAGGCCACGCTGGCAGGCCTGACCGGCATGATGATCACAGGCACCGTCGCCCAGCGCGACGTCTTCCTCGACCAGATCAAGTCGCTGTCGATTATCCGCGACCTCAAGGTGGTTCGCGGTGAGGGCGTGATCAAGCAGTTCGGCCCCGGCAGCGCCAAGGACGACACCAAGCCCGATGCCATTGAACAGCAGGTTCTGGCTTCCGGCACCGAATTTGTCGAAGTGCAAAGCGACGAAAAGGGCGAATTCCTCCGCGTCGTCCGTGCCGCCAAGGCGCAGAGCAACTACCTCGGCAAGAACTGCCTGATGTGCCACCAGGTGGCGGAGAACACCCCCCTCGGCGTGGTCAGTATGAAAATTTCGATGGAGCGGGTGAATGCCGCCGTCAGCGCCCAGCGCATCAAGTCCCTGGTCGCCGCCTTCGTCATCAGCATTCCGCTGTTGGCCTTCATCTGGATTTTCATCCGCAACGTGGTCACCCGCCCGCTGGATGAAATGGTCGAAGGCCTGCGCAGCATCGCCTCCGGCGAGGGCGACCTGACCCGCCGCCTGCCGATCAAGGGCAAGGATGAAATCGGCGAGGCCTCCACTGCCTTCAACGAGATGATGACCAAGTTCAGCGCCCTGGTGCGCCATGTCAGCGAAACCGCCGGCCAGGTCTCCTCCGCCGCCCGCGACCTCGCCGGCAGCGCGCAAAAGGTCATGACTGGATCGCACCAGCAAAGTGAAACCTCAGCTACTACCGCCGCCGCGGTGGAGCAGATGGCCGCCAGCATCACCTCGGTGGCCGAGCGCGCCGAGCAGTTGAAGGCACAGGCCCGCGAAAGCCTGCGTCGCTCCGAAGAGGGCAACCAGAGCGTCACCCAATTGATGGACGGCATGCGCCAAGTGGAAAGCACCGTGCAGCAACTGGCCGACGCCGTGACCCACTTTGTCGAGAGCGCCAATGCCATCACCAGCATTACCCGCGAGGTGCGCGACATCGCCGACCAGACCAACCTGCTGGCCCTCAACGCCGCCATCGAGGCGGCCCGGGCCGGCGAGCAGGGCCGCGGCTTCGCCGTGGTGGCCGACGAAGTGCGCAAGCTGGCGGAAAAATCCGCCGCCTCGGCCAGCGAGATCGACACCATCACCCGCGCCCTGACCCAGCAGTCGGACACCGTGCGCCAATCGATCAACGAGGGCCTGGAACACCTGGGCGAAAGCCAGCGCTCGGTGGAAACCGTGGCCGGCGTGCTGGCCTCGGCCAGCGCCTCGGTGGCCGAAGTGGGCGGCGGCGTCGACGCCATCGCCGAAGCCACGGAGGAACAGCGCCGCACCAGCGACCGGGTCACCGGCAATATCGAAGCCATCGCCGGCATGGCCCGCGACAATACCGACGAGGTGGATCAGACCGCCGCATCGGCCAGCCGGCTGGAATCCCTGGCCAACCAGTTACAAGGCCAGGTCGGCCAGTTCCGCACCTGAACGCCCGCAAAAATCGAAAAAGCCCCGGCCCGCCGGGGCTTTTTTGTCTTAGTTTTCCCTTGTGCCCCCCTTGAAAGCCAGCCGACCGCCCCCATTACATCCCGGTTAGCGCAACCTACCCCCGTTTACACATCATGTCGGACACCCCTGAAAACCCCGAAATCGCGCCGGAAAGCGCGAATACCCCGGAAGTCGACACGCTCCCCAGCCTGGAAGAGCAGCTCAAGATCGCCGAACTCAAGGCCGAGGAACACCACGACGCCTGGCTGCGCGCCAAGGCCGAGACCGAGAACATGCGCCGCCGCGCCCAGGACGACATCCTCAAGGCCGGCAAATTCGCCGTCGAGAAGTTCGCCGGCGAATTGCTGGCGGTGAAGGACAGCCTGGAAGCCGCCCTGGCCAACGAGAATCAGAGCGCCGAGGCCCTGAAAAGCGGCGTCGAACTGACCCTGCGCCAACTGGCCGCCGCCTTCGAGAAATCCACCCTGCTGGAAATCAGCCCCCTCGGCGAAAAGTTCGATCCACATAAGCACCAGGCCATCAGCCAGATCGAAGCTCCGGAAGGCACCGAAGCCAACACCGTACTCAACGTGCTGCAAAAGGGCTATGCCCTGCACGACCGGGTGATCCGCCCTGCGCTGGTGATCGTCGCCAAGGCCAAGGGCGCTTGAAGACCTAGACAACGACCCCATATCCGGGTCAGGCAA
This sequence comes from Rhodocyclaceae bacterium, assembly GCA_036518635.1. Classification (GTDB taxonomy): domain Bacteria; phylum Pseudomonadota; class Gammaproteobacteria; order Burkholderiales; family Rhodocyclaceae; genus AWTP1-18. The sequence goes on from DATDMT010000132.1 coordinate 5,463, forward strand.
GCACTTCTTAAAAGAATTCAGTAAAGGACAGACAACATGGGCAAGATCATCGGCATCGACCTGGGCACCACCAACTCCTGCGTTTCCATCATGGAAGGCGGCAAGCCCAAGGTCATCGAAAACTCCGAAGGCGCGCGCACCACGCCTTCCATCGTGGCCTACGCCGAAGACGGCGAGATCCTGGTGGGCGCCCCCGCCAAGCGTCAGGCCGTGACCAACGCCAAGAACACCCTGTACGCGGTGAAGCGCCTGATCGGCCGCCGCTTCGAAGAGAAGGAAGTGCAGAAGGACATCGACCTGATGCCCTTCGCCATCGTCAAGGCCGACAACGGCGACGCCTGGGTG
>DATDMT010000133.1:0-14931 GCA_036518635.1 Rhodocyclaceae bacterium
CGCCTCCCCTACCGCCTGTCCTTAACGGACGTAGACGTAGGCCGTCACTTCAAAGCCGAGACGGATATCGCAGTAGGCGGGATCGATCCATTGCATGAGTCTTCTCCTAAAGTTGTAACGATCAAAGAATGTCGGAGCGGCGGAGGCGATTGCCCCTGCCGTCCGAAGGCATTCTCGGCGAGCGCCGGAGAGATAGCCTCATGGGCTGATTGATTCATATCTAAAGCGATTCATGAGCCTGCGCTCATGACTTTTTGGATTTGCCGTTTTTCTTGAGGGCGGTCAAGAATGCTGCGCCGCACTTGGCACGGCGCGTGCCGCCGAGCACCTATTACAGGTTGCGCAGGTGCTCCACCGCCTGATCCACCCGGTCCACGACGATGGTCTCGATGCCCTTGATGGCCTGCTTGGGGGCGTTGGCCTTGGGGATCAGGGCGTGGGTAAAGCCCAGCTTGGCGGCTTCCCGCAGGCGTTCCTGGCCCCGCGGCGCGGGACGGATTTCGCCGGCCAGGCCGACTTCGCCAAAGGCCACCAGCTTCTGCGGCAGGGGCCGATTGCGCAGGGAGGAAACGATGGCCAGCAGCACCGCCAGGTCCGCCGCCGGTTCCTGAATGCGCACCCCGCCCACCGCATTGACGAAGACATCCTGGTCGAAGCAGACCACGCCGGCATGGCGATGGAGGACCGCCAGCAGCATCGCCAGCCGATTCGAATCCAAACCGACGGTCAGGCGCCGGGCGTTCGGTGCATGGGCCGCGTCCACCAGGGCCTGGATTTCCACCAGCAGCGGCCGCGTGCCCTCCTGGGTCACCAGCACACAGGAGCCGGAGACCTGCTGCTCATGCTGGGAGAGGAACAGGGCCGATGGGTTGGAAACGCCGCGCAGGCCCTTGTCGGTCATGGCGAACACGCCCAGCTCGTTCACCGCGCCGAAGCGGTTCTTGATCGCCCGCACCAGGCGGAAGCTGGAATGGGTGTCGCCCTCGAAATACAGCACCGTGTCCACGATGTGCTCCAGCACCCGCGGCCCGGCCAGACTGCCTTCCTTGGTGACGTGACCGACCAGAATCACGCAGGTGCCAGACTGCTTGGCGAAGCGGGTCAACTGGGCGGCGCATTCGCGCACCTGGGCCACCGAGCCGGGAGCCGAGGTGAGCGCCTCCGAGTAGAGCGTCTGGATCGAGTCGATCACCGCCACCGCCGGCTTTTCCAGGCTCAGGGTGGCGAGGATTCTCTCCAGGCCGATCTCCGGCAGCAGCTTCATGGCGCCGGTCTCCACCGCCAGGCGGCGGGCGCGCAGGGCCACCTGCTCGGCCGATTCCTCGCCGGAGACGTAGAGCACCGGCTGGCCGGCCTCGGACAGGCGCGACAGGGCCTGCAGCAGCAGGGTGCTCTTGCCGATGCCCGGATCGCCGCCGATCAGCACCACGCCGCCGGCCACCAGACCGCCGCCCAGCACCCGGTCGAATTCCTCGACGCCGGTGGCCTGACGCGGCTCCTCCCGCGGGCTGATCTCGGACAGGGTCTGCAAGCGTCCAGAGGCTGCCAGGGCGGCGAAGCGGTTGCCGGATGCCGCGGCGGTTTCCGCCACGGTCTCCACCAGGGTGTTCCACTGCGCGCAGCCGGGGCACTGGCCCATCATCTTCGGATAGCTGGCGCCGCACTCGGTGCAGGTATAGACGGTCTTGGCCTTAGCCATTGGAACAAACTCCATGCAGCGCGGCGCCGAGAGTGTGCGCCTGGGGACAGTAGTGTTGCAGGGTGAAGGCCAGCGTCATCGACAGGCCCAGAATCAACAAAAAATATTTCCAACTGGCGCGGATCGCGCCGCCGACCCAACCCGGATCTTCGACCCGCCGCAGGCTGCCAAAAAATCCGGCGGCCATGGCGCCCTCCAGGGCCGCCTCCGCCAGCAGCATCGGGCCGCCGTAGATCAGGTAGTAGAACAGGCCGCCGACCAGGGCGACCACCAGCGCCAGGACCAGAGCCGGCAGCACCACGACCAGGCAGCCCTCGTCGGCCCCCAGGTCGGGCACCTCGATCTCCGGCAGGGACACCTCGGGCAAGGACACCTCCGGCAGTTCGGCCACCGCCCAGTCGCCGCTGGCGCCGGCACCGCCGAACTCGCCGGCCTGGGCCAGGGCCGCTTCGGCCACGCTGTCCACGCCCGGCAAGTCGGCCGCATCGCCCAGGTCGAGGCCCGATCCATCGACACCCGGCGTCTGGTAGTAGCGGCCGAAGCCCGCATAGCCGAGCCAGAGGCGCAGCGCCAGCAGAAAACCCAGGTAGCCCGCCAGCAAGGCCAGGGGATAGCGCGCCAGGGGATTGCTCAAGCCGCCCATCAGGCCGGCGTAGTTCGCCGCAAAACCCGCCATGAAGCTGAAGGACAGGATCAGGCTGACATGAAAGCGCACCACGAAGCGCTGGGCGATCCACTGCGCCAGCCTGCGCCGCTGTTGGGACCGGCTCGGCCGGCGACGGGCTTCCCGCGCCAGCTCGTCGATCGCCCTACTCAACGACTGGTACCCGCGCCGCCAGGGCGCAGAACAACTCATAGCTGACGGTGCCGGCGGCAGCCGCCACCTCGTCCGCATCCAGCCGCACGCCGTCCTGCCGGCCCCAGAGCAGCACCGGGCTGCCGACCCGGGCCTGCGCGATGCCCGTCAGGTCCACGCAGATCTTGTCCATCGAGACACGGCCCAGGGTCCGCGTGCGCTGCCCGGCCACTACAACCGGGGTCCCGGTGGGAGCGTGGCGTGGGTAGCCGTCGCCGTAGCCGCAGGCCACCACGCCGATGCGCATCGGTGCCTCGGCGACGAAGTTGCCGGCATAACCGACACGATCGCCGGCCTGCAGCTCGCGCACCGCGATCAGTTCGGCTTCGAGGCTCATTACCGGCTGCAGACCCAAGTCTGCCGCGCTGTGCAGGGCCGGAAACGGCGAGCCGCCGTAGAGCATGATGCCGGGCCGCGCCCAGTCGCCGCGGGCCTCGGGGAAACGCAGCAGGGCCGCCGAATTGGCCAGGCACACCGGCAGATCGAGGCCGCCGCGCATGGCGGTGAAACAGGCCATCTGTTCGGCGATGCCGCGCGGTTCGTCGGCATCGGCGAAGTGGCTCATCAGGGTCAGCGGGCCGGCATGGGGCAAGCCGCGCAATTCGGCCAGGGCCTGCGGCAGCTCATCGGCATTGAAGCCGAGCCGGTTCATGCCGGTGTTCAATTTCAAATACAAGGGTAGCGGCCGGGCCAGCGGGGTGGCGGCGAACAAGCGCACCTGTTCCAGATCGTGCAACACCGGGATCAGATCGAGGCGCGAGAACTCCTGCAGGTCGGCAGCCGAATAGAAGCCCTCCATCATCAGGATCGGGGTTTCCAAGCCGGCGGCGCGCAAAGCGCGGGCCGCCTCCGTCTCGATCAGGCCGAAGCCATCCACCACCCCCTGCAGAGCCCGCGCCACCCGGCCGATGCCATGCCCGTAGGCATTGGCCTTGACCACCGCCCACAAACGACTGCCGTCGGCATGGCGGCGGGCAACGGCAACATTGTTCTGCAGCGCCTGGAGGTCGATGCGGGCGCGAATCGGGCGGGTCATGGGGAACGGCGGCGGGGCGGCGGCAAAGGCGGAAGTTTCTCATACCGGAGCAGCGACCAAGAGCCCACCCCGGGGAGAACATGGCTTTCGTGATATAAACACGCGGCCTAAAGCCCACCCCGCCCATGAATCTCGGCTTCTACATCATCATGGCGGCGCAGTTTTTTTCCGCGCTCGCCGACAATGCACTGCTGATTGCCGCGATTGCGATTCTGCGGGACATGCATGCCCCCTCGGCCTATGAGCCGCTGCTGAAGACCTTCTTCACGGTGTCCTACGTAGTGCTGGCAGCCTTCGTCGGTGCCTTTGCCGACTCGATGCCCAAGGGGCGGGTGATGTTCATCAGCAACACCATCAAGATCGTCGGCTGCGGCATGATGCTGTTCGACATGCATCCCCTGGCGGCCTATGCCGTGGTCGGCCTCGGCGCGGCGGCCTACTCGCCGGCCAAGTACGGCATCCTCACTGAGTACCTGCCCCACAGCAAGCTGGTCATCGCCAACGGCTGGGTCGAGGGCCTGACGGTGATTGCCATCATCCTCGGCACCGTGCTGGGCGGCATCATCATCCGCCCCGACGTGGCGCAGACCCTGCTGTCCTTCGACTTCCCGATGATCGAAACCGGCATCGACACCGTGGCGGAAATGAATCTGGTGGTGATTGGTTGCCTCTATCTGGTCGCGGCGATCTTCAATCTCTATGTGCCGGACACTGGGGTGGATCACAAGGCGCTGAAGAAGAACCCGATCTACTTGGTCCAGGAATTCAGCCACTGCTTCAAGCTGCTCTGGCGCGACCGCCTGGGGCAGATTTCCCTGGCGGTGACCACCTTGTTCTGGGGTGCCGGCGCGACGCTGCAGTTCATCGTGCTGGAATGGGCCAAGGGCGCGCTCAACCTGAACCTATCGAAGGCCAGCCTGCTGCAGGGCGTGGTGGCCGTTGGCGTGGCCCTGGGTGCGGCCGCCGCCGCCAAGTTCATCACCATGAAGCGCTCGGTCAAGGTGATCCCCCTCGGCATCACCATGGGCATGGTCGTGATCGGCATGACCCTGGTACATCAGATCGAACTGGCGGTGCCTTTGCTGATCGGCGTGGGCATCCTCTCCGGCCTGTTCGTGGTGCCGATGAACGCCCTGCTGCAACACCGCGGCCATGTGCTGATGGGGGCCGGCCACTCGATCGCGGTGCAGAACTTCAACGAGAACCTGTCGATTCTCGTCATGACCTTCCTCTATTCGGCCCTGCTCAAGGCCGACATCTCGGTGAATTGGGTGATCGTGCTGTTCGGCCTGTTCGTTTCCGGCGCCATGGTGCTGGTGAAGCGGCGCCACGAGATGAATCAGCGCCTGCACGACGACGTCGCCCAACTGGACGGCCTGGCCCACCACTGAGCCGGCGCGTCAGAGCAGCAGCGGCTCGTCTGGCAGTTCGTTGCTGTGATTGCTTTCCAGCGGGAAGTGCAGCGCCAGCAGGTCGCCGGCCCGTGCCACGGCATCCAAAGCCCCCTGGCGCCAATCGCCGCTGCGGAAAGCCACCTCCATCAGCCGGCAGACACCATCCCATTCCGACTGCGGCACCCGTGCGGAGATGCCACGGTCGGCGAGGATTTCCACCTTGCGGTCGGTCAGTTGCACGTAGATCAGGATGCCGCTGTTTTCCTCGGTATCCCAAATCCGCAGCCGGGCAAACAGATCGATGGCACGCTGCCGCGGCGTCAGGTTGCGCAACAGCGGCCCCAGGTGCAGCGGTCCCTCGACGACGAAACGCAATTCGCCGCGATGGCGCGCTTCCGCCGCATGGACCGCCTCGCCGATGGCGCGCAGGGTGTCGCGGGGGAAGGCGCGGCGCGCCACCCAGTGCGGGGTGAACAGATGTTTCAGCAAGCGCCGTAGTTTCATCTCACCAATCCCCCGAAGCGCCACCGCCGCCGAAGTCGCCGCCACCGCCGCTGAAGCCGCCGCCATCGGAGGAGGAAAAACCACCGCCGCCGAAGCCACCGCCGGACCCGCCGCGGCCACCGGAAAACAGATTGACGAAGGACATCAGGAACACCAGCAGTGCGGCGATCAGCACCGCAATCCAGCTACCGAAGGCCATGAAGCCCAGCCATCCGGCCACCGCAGCCATGCCCAAGGAACCGGCCATGCCCAGCAGCAGCCGCGCCAGGCCGGCGAAGATGAGAGCGCCGATCAGCCAGGGCATCCATTCGCCGCTGTCGTCATAGCCGGGGCCGGACATCGGTGCCGGCTCCGCCGCAGCGGGTGCCTGCACTCGGCTGCCGTCGCCGTTGCGCGCAGGCAGCGCCTGGCCGAGGGCGCCGAGGGCGCTGCTCAAACCACCGGCAAAATCGCCCTTCTTGAAACTCGGCGCCATCTGCTCGGCGATGACTCGCTTGGCGACGGCGTCAGGAATGTCGCCCTCGAGGCCGTAGCCGACCTCGATGCGCATGCGCCGGTCGTTCTTGGCGACGACGATGATCAGGCCGTCGTTCTTGCCCTTGTGGCCAATCTTCCAGGCCTCGGCCAGGCGAATGCCGAACTGTTCGATGGTCTCCGGCTTGGTGCTGGGCAGCAGCAGGATCGCCAGTTGGATGCCCTTGTCCTGCTCCATGGCCCGGATCAGGGCCTCCAGATCGGCCTGCTGCCCCGGGTTCAGGGTACCGGTGAGATCGGTGACCCGCGCCGTCAGGGGCGGAATCGCCACCTGATCGGCTGCCGCCGCCCAGAGGGGCGCCAGCAGCAGCCAGATCAAGGCCAGCAGGCGGACCATCTCAGAGATTTATTTGGCGGGCGCCGGCGCCGCGGGCGCGGCGTCGAACTTGACCGCCGGCGGCGTGGCAATCGCCTTTTCGTCCTCGACGGTGAAATTGGCCTTGGTCTTCCAGCCCATCACCGAGGCGGTGAGGCTGTTGGGGAAGGTGCGCACCGAGACGTTGTAGTCCTGCACGGTCTTGATGTAGCGGTTGCGGGCGACGGTGATGCGGTTCTCGGTGCCCTCGATCTGGGCCTGCAGATCGCGGAAGCTGGCGTCGGCCTTCAGTTGCGGATAGTTCTCCGCCACCACCAGCAGCCGCGACAGGGCGCCGCCGAGTTCGGACTGGGCCTTCTGGAATTTGGCGAAGGCCGCGGGATCGTTCACCAGTTCCGGCGTGGCCTTGATGCCGGCGACGCTGGCGCGGGCCTCGGTGACCTTGGTCAGCACCTCCTTTTCGTGGGAGGCATAGCCCTGGACCACGGACACCAGGTTGGGGATCAGGTCGGCGCGGCGCTTGTACTGGTTCAGCACCTCGGACCAGGAGGCATTCACCGCCTCGTCGTTGATCTGAATCTGGTTGTAACCACAGCCCGACAGCAGGGCGACGACAATCGACAGCAGGGCCAGAAGGCGCATGGGAGATTCTCCAGCAGGACAGGTCAGACCAATATGGTGACACGAAGCGAAAACTCAAGGGGCCGCCCGGCCCCGTGTAAGATCGTCGCCATGGACACGCCGCTCCAATCGCCGCCGCTGCCCTACAAGGCCGGGCGGCCCATGAACGCGCTGCTTGCGGCGATGGCGTCCATTGACCGCTGGCCGCGGTGGACCGTCTATGCGATGGCCGCGGTGTTGGTCGGCCTGACCTTCCTCGCCCGCGCCGGACTGGAGATTCCCTTCGGCCACCGGCCCCTGCTGATCCTGTTCGTCCCGGCCATCGTCGTCAGCGCGCTGCTCGGCGGCCTCGGCCCCGGCCTGCTGGCCACCGCCCTGGCGACGTTGACGACGCGAGCCCTGGTCCCGGGCGCGAGCGGCCTCACCGGCATCACCTCGCTCGACCTGTTCCAGTGGGCGGTCCTCGCCGGCAGCGGCGTGCTGGTCAGCGCCATGAGCGGCGTGCTGCACATCATCCTGCAGGAGGCGGAGAGCAGCCGCGCCCTGCGCGAGATCACCCTCACCAGCATCGGCGATGCGCTGATCGCCACCGACTACAAGGGCCACATCAGCCTGTTCAACCCGGAAGCCGAGCGCCTCACCGGCTGGCCCTGGCGCGAGGCTCTGGGCAAGCCGCTGAGCGACATCCTGCAGTTGCAGGACGCCGCCACCGGCCGGCCGGCGCGCGATGTCGCCGCCGACGTGCTGCATTCCGGCGCACCGGCCCTGGCCGCCACCGAGCTGCTGCTGAAGACCCGCGACGGCCGCAAGGTGGCCGTCGCCGAAAGCGCCGCGCCGATCCGCCACGGCAAGGGCCGTCCGGTCGGCGTAGTGCTGGTGTTGCGCGACTGCAGCGAACAGCGGCGCACTGCCGAAACCCTGCGTGACAAGGAAGCGCGCTACCGGGTGGCGCTGGAGGCGGCGCGGCTCGGCACCTGGAGCGCCGAGGCCGGCAGCAGCCGGATCGCCCTCGACGGGCGGGCGATGGATCATTTCGATCTGGAGCATCCGGAAGTCACCCTGGAGCAACTCGCCGAGCGAATTCACGGCGACGATCGGCAGCGGGTGCTGGCTTCCGTTGCCGCGACGCAGGACCCGCTGACGGCGCAGGAGTCCTTCGCCAGCGAATTCCGCATCGTTCGGCGCAACGGCGAGTTGCGCTGGCTGGCGATCCGCGCTCAGATCGAATTTTCCGGGGTCGGCAAGACGCGGCGGCTTGCCACCGTGGTCGGCACCACGCAGGACATCACCGAACGCAAGCAGGCAGAGCAGGCCCAGATCGAGGCCCACCAGTTGCTGGCGCAGATCGTGGACGGCGACCCGGTACCGACCTTCGTGATCAACGAATGGCATGTGGTCACCTACTGGAACCGCGCCTGCGTCGCCGTCACCGGCGTCGCGGCGGAAGACATGGTCGGACGCTGCGACCCATGGAAGGCTTTCCACCCCAACGGCCGCCGGCCGGTGCTGGCCGACCTGGTGATGGACGGCATTTCGGAGCTGGAAATGGCGCCGCTGTACCGCGGCACCCTGCACCGTTCACCGGTGGTCAAGGACGGCTACGACGCCGAATACTTTTTCCCCCATCTCGGCAACGACGGCCTCTGGCTGGCCTTCACCGCGGCGCCGCTGCGCAACGCCGAAGGCCGCGTCATCGGCGCCATCGAAACCCTGCAGGACATCACCGCCCGCCGCCGCCACGAGCAGGCCCTGGAGCGGGAGCGCGACCGGGTCCAGGCCTTGAACCGGCTGCGCGCCGCCTTCATCGGCAACCGCCCGGTGAGCGAGGTGTTCGAGACCGTCCTGCGCGAAATCCTGCGCCTGACCGGCAGCGAATTCGGCCTGATCGCCGAGCTGTGCGCCGAGCCCGGCGAGACGCCGTATCAGAAGGTACTGTCCGCCTCCGACGTCGCCTGGGACGCCGAATCCCGCGCCCGCTACGAATCCGCCGCGGCCGGCGGGATGCGCATCGAGCGCAGCGACGCGCTCTACGCCGCCGCCGTGAACAGCGGCGAAGCGGTGATCGCCAACGATCCGGCCAAGGACGCGCGCAGTTGCAAGGAGATGCCCCACGGCCATCCGCAACTGCTGAGCTTCCTCGGCGTGCCGCTGAAGCGCGGCGACGAGGTGGTCGGCAGCATCGGCCTGGCGAATCGGGAGGGCGGCTTCGACCAGGAAGTCGTCGAATTCCTTCGCCCCCTGGCCGACGGTTGCGCGCAGATTCTCGAGGCCTACAAGGACAAGCGCGCCCTGGCCGAGAGCGAGGCCCGTGCCAGCCTGATCCTCGACACCACGCCGGAAGCCATGCTGGTGGTGGATGCAGAGGGTCGCATTGCCCGCGCCAACCACAGCGCCGGCGACACCTTCGGCTACCCGCCGGCCGAACTGATCGGCATGGACGTCGAACAACTCATGCCGGAGCGCTTCCGCGCCCACCACGGCGGCCTGCGCCAGATGTTCGTGCAGACCCCGGAAGCGCGGCCGATGGGCAAGGGCCGCGACCTGTTCGCCCTGGCCCGCGACGGCCGCGAGTTCCCGGTGGAAGTGGGCCTGGCGCCGGTGACCATCGACAACGAGCGCCAGGTGATCGTCAGCGTCGCCGACATCAGCGAGCGCAAGCAGGCCGAAGCGACCATCCGTCAGTTGAATGCCGACCTGGAACACCGGGTCGAGGAGCGCACTGCCGAATTGAAGGCGGCCAACGCCGAGCTGGAAAGCTTCGCCTATGCCGTTTCCCACGATCTGCGGGCGCCGCTCAGGGCCCTGAACGGCTTCAGCCAGGCGCTGCTGGAGGACTATGGCAACCAGCTATTCTCCGGCGCCAAGGCCTACCTGAACCACATCATCGAAGGCAGCCGGCGCATGAGCGACCTGATCGACGGCCTGCTCACCCTGTCGCGCAGCACTCAGGGCGAGATGCGCCGCAACCGCATCGATCTCAGCGCCCTGGCCGAGCAGATTCACGAGGAACTGGTCCGCGCCGAACCCGAGCACTCGGTCGAGTGGAGCATCCAACCGGGCATGAGCACCATCGGCGACAAACGCATGATCGAAGTGGTGCTGCGCAACCTGCTGTCCAATGCCTGGAAGTACAGCGCCAATGCCGAAACGCCGACGATCCGCTTCTACATGGAAAACCGTGAAGGCCTACGTCACTATTGCGTCACAGACAACGGCGCCGGCTTCAGCATGAAGCACAGCGAAAAACTGTTCAAACCCTTCCAGCGCCTGCATCGCCAGGACGAATTCCCCGGCATCGGCATCGGCCTGGCGACGGTGCAGCGCATCGTTCATCGTCATGGCGGGCAGATAATGGCCAATGCAAAACCCGGGCAGGGAGCGACATTCTGTTTTACTCTTCCGACAAGTGCCCGCAAGGATAACAAATAATATGGAGAACAGAACCATCCTGCTGGTGGAAGACAACGATCAAGACGAGTTGCTGACCCTGCGCTCGCTGCGCAAGGCCAACGTCGCCAACCGCATCGATATCGCCCGCGATGGACAGCAGGCTTTGGACTACCTGTTCCGCGAGGGCGAATTCGCCGACCGGGACGGCCCCGAGTTGCCGGCCTTTGTCCTGCTCGACATCGGCCTGCCGCGCCTGTCCGGCCTGGAGGTGCTGCAGCGCCTGCGCGCCAACCCGAAGACCCAGCTGGTCCCGGTGGTGATCCTCACCTCATCCGATGAAGACCGCGACCGTCTGCGCAGCTACCAGAACGGCGCCAACAGCTTCGTCCGCAAGCCGGTGGATTTCGCCGAGTTCGCCGAGACCGTGGCGCGCCTGGGGGTCTATTGGATCGCCACCAACGAACCGCCGCGAACGGCGGGCAACGAGGCGGCACAATGACGACGCCCCTCGACATCCTGTTCATCGAAGATTCGGAAGCCGACTACCTGCTGATCACCCGGGCGTTGAAGCAGTTCGGCCTGCTCGGCCGCTTCCGCCGGGTGGACGATCACGACTCGATGATCGAAGCCCTCAATGAGGAAAGCTGGGACTTGGTGCTGTCGGATTACTCGGTCCCCGGCCTCTACTTCACCGAGACCCTGGGCTATTTCAAGCACCACTTTCCCAAGCTGCCGCTGATCCTGGTCTCTGGCACCATCGGCGAAGTCAAGGCGGCGGTGATGGTCAAGCTTGGCGCCGCCGACTACGTCTCGAAGGACAGCCTCGACGACCTGCCTCCGGCCATCGAAAAAGCCCTGGCACGGGCCGCAAAGGCCGGCTGAACCCGTCGCCGCCGCCGCGGTCGAATCGGCCACAGCCTGCATGGAAGGCCCCCGATGTTGATTCGACGCGCGACGGACATTCCGCCTGCGGAAATCACTCCCCGCAAATGCTTCGAAGGCCGCCGCCTGGTACTCAAGGGCGCTGCGGCCGCGCTGGCCGGCCTCGCCCTGCCGCGCCTGGCGGGCGCTGCCCCGGGCCTCGGCCCGCTGGCACGCAGCCCCTACTCCAGCGCCGAAGCGGCGACGCCGTTGAAGGACGTCACCGGCTACAACAACTTTTACGAATTCGGCACCAACAAGCAGGACCCGGCCCTCTACGCCTACAAGCTGCCGATCCGGCCGTGGACGGTGAATGTCGAGGGCCTGGTGAAAAAGCCCCGCAGCTTCGCCATCGACGACCTGCTCAAGCTGGCGCCGCTGGAAGAGCGCATCTATCGGCTGCGCTGCGTCGAGGGCTGGTCGATGGTGATTCCCTGGGTCGGTTACCCATTGTCGGCTTTGCTACGTCAGGTGGAGCCTTTGGGCAGCGCCAAGTACGTCGAGTTCGTTTCCTTCTACGACCAGAAGCTGATGTCCTCGCCCTTTTTCCTGCCCATCGAGTTCCCCTACGTCGAGGGCCTGCGCCTGGACGAGGCGATGCATCCGCTGACCCTGCTGGCCCTGGGCCTCTACGGCGAGGTGCTGCCGAAGCAGAACGGCGCCCCGGTGCGCCTGGTGGTGCCTTGGAAATACGGCTTCAAGAGCGCCAAGTCCATCGTCGCCATCCGCCTGGTGGAGGAGCAGCCGCTGATCACCTGGCGCAAGGCGGCGCCCCACGAATACGGCTTCTACTCCAACGTCAATCCGACCATCGACCACCCGCACTGGAACCAGGCCAAGGAGCGACGCATCGGCGAAACGGCCAAGCGGCCGACGCTGATGTTCAACGGCTACGGCGAACAGGTGGCGTCCCTCTACGCCGGGATGGATTTAAACCGCAACTATTGAAGGCGGCGGGTACGCATCTTGCGCGTTGAGCGCGGAAGGTTTGCCGTGCGACAAAACCCTGTGGTACGGTCCGCCCAAACCCTATAGGCCCGGTCCGGTTTGGGTGTTTCCCAGCCGGCCACCCTTACGCCACTACTACGCGAGACCACCATGAAATACGTCCTTATCGGTGCCGGCCCCGCCGGCGTGCGCGCTGCAGAAGCCCTGCGCCAGGAAGACCCCTCCGGCGAGATCACCCTGATCAGCGGTGAAGCCGGCGAACCCTATGCGCGCATGGCGATTCCCTACATCCTGACCGGCCGCATCAACGAAACCGGCGCCATGCAGCGCAAGACCGCCGGCCACTTCCAGCAGCTCGGCGTGCGCTACCTGAACCGCAAGGCACTGACGGTCCATGCCGGCCCCCAGGGCGGCACGGTGGACCTGGATGACGGCAGCAGCCTGGCCTACGACCGGCTGCTGGTGGCCACCGGCTCCTCGCCGGCCCTGCCGCCGATTCCCGGCACCGACCTGCCCGGCGTGGTGACCTGCTGGACCTTGGAAGACGCCCGCATCATCGCCAGCAAGCTGAAGCCCGGCGCCCGGGTGGTGATGCTTGGCGCCGGCTTCGTCGCCGGGGTCTGCATGAAGTCCCTGGTGGAAAGCGGGGTCAAGCTCTCGGTGATCGCCGGCCGCGCCGGCCAGATCCTGCGTTCGATGATGACCCCGGTGGGCAGCAAGATGCTGCAGCAGTGGCTGGAGAACAAGGGCGTCGAGGTAATCACCACCGGCCGCACCGAGCGCATCGAGGCCGGCCCCAAGCTGGTGATGGACAACCGGGTGATCGAGGCCGACCTGATCATCCTCGCCACGGGAGTCAAGCCCAACATTTCCTTCCTCGAAGGCACCGGCGCCGAGATCGACCAGGGCATCGTCATCAACGACCGGATGGAAACCAGCGTGCCCTGCATCTACGCCGCCGGCGACGTGGCCCAGGGCCGCGACTTTTCCACCGGCGAATGGGTGGTCCATGCCCTGCAACCGACCGCCACCGAGCATGGCCGCGTCGCCGGGCTCAACATGGCCGGCAAGAACGTGCCCTACCGCGGCAGCCTGAGCATGAACGTGCTCGACACCGTCGGCCTGATTTCCCACACCTTCGGCCTCTGGCAGGGACGCGAAGGCGGCGAGGTGATCGAGGCGGTGGACGCGGAGCGTTTCCGCTATACCCGCCTTTGCTTCGACGGCGACGTGCTAATCGGCGCCATCAGCATCGGTCAGCCGCGCCACGTCGGCGCCATCCGCGGCCTGATCCAGACGCGCCGGCCCCTGGGCAAATGGAAGGAAGAACTGCGGCACAACCCGCAGCGGGTGATGGAGGCCTTCATCGCCACCACGCAGAGCGCGGCACTGGCGGCTTAGGAACGGGGACGTCCGGGCAGACTTACTTTGCGTGCAGGGAAGGTGTCGACTAGGGTTAGAGGATCACGCGCACCTTCCCACCACAAGAGGAAAGCCACCATGCCCACACGCCCCGTCAGTGAAGTCATCCGCAACAAGCCCGCCGTTACCCTCGAATCCCATACCACCGTGCGCGAAGCCGCACGGATGATGAAGTCCCACCACACCAGCGCGGTTCTGGTGGTCAACCAGAAGAAGATGCTGGTCGGCATCTGCACCGAACGCGACATCGTCACCGAGGTCGTCGCCAAAGGAATGGACGCCAACCACACCCAGGTCGGGGAAGTCATGACCGATCATCCGCGCACTGTGCATGGGGAGACGCCCTTCGGCCATGCCCTGCACCTGATGTATGAAGGCGGTTTCCGCCATGTGCCGGTGGTGGATGTCGCTGGCCGGCCAATCGGCATTCTCTCCGCCCGCGATGCGCTGGGCTCCGACGCTCTGGAATTCGGCCACGACCTGGAGCGACGCGAGGAAATCACCGTCATCCTCTGACAGCAGCACAAAGATTCGGGGCGCAGCGGCAAGCCGCTGCGCCCTTTGTCATTGCTGCCCCGCGGCCTTCAGCCCGGCCATGGTGCGGCGGGCGAACAGCAGGTCTTCCCAGGCCTTGGCCTTGTCCGGCAGGTTACGCAGCAGGTAGGCTGGGTGGTAGGTGACGATCACCGGGATGCCCTGGTAGGCGAATAGCTGGCCGCGGGCGGCGCCGATCTTGACCTCGCTGTTCAGCAGCGACTGCGCCGCCGGGCGACCGAGGGCAACGATCAAGCGTGGCTGCAGCAGCTCGATCTGGCGCTGCAGATAGGGCCAGCAGGCGGCAGTCTCTTCCGGTTCGGGGGTACGGTTGTTGGGCGGGCGGCACTTCACCGCGTTGGCGATATAGACGTCGCTGCCGCGCTTCAGGTCGATCGCCGCCAGCATCGCATCGAGCAGCTTGCCGGCCTGGCCGACGAAGGGCTCGCCCTTCTCGTCCTCTTCCGCCCCAGGGCCTTCGCCAACTAACAGCCAGTCCGCCTGGCGGTCGCCGACGCCGGGTACCGCCTGCTTGCGGGCGGCACAAAGAGGGCAAGCGGTGCAGGCGCGGATCGTTGCTTCCAGTTCGTCCCAACCGAGGGCGGCGCAGCCGCTACTGCGGGGGGCAGGCGGTTCGGCAGCAGCCAGCACAGCGGGCTCCGGTTCATGCACAGACGGGGGCATCGACGGCTCGAGCGTCTGCACCTCTGGCATGGCCGCCGGCTGGCGCAGGCGCCAGAGCGGGCCAAGGCCCAT
>DATDMT010000134.1:0-6348 GCA_036518635.1 Rhodocyclaceae bacterium
AAGTTCAACAACCAGAACGGCCTGCAGTCCCTGGGCGGCAACCAGTGGGCGGAAACCGCCGAATCCGGCCAGCCGATTCCCGGCACGCCGGGCCAGGGCAGCCTGGGCGTGGTGCAGGCGGCGGCGGTGGAAGAGTCCAACGTGGACCTGACCGCCGAACTGGTGAACATGATCACCCAGCAGCGTACCTATCAGGCCAACGCCCAGACCATCAAAACCATGGACCAGATTCTGCAAACCCTGGTCAACCTGCGTTGATCGAGCTGAGTCACTGACCGGAGCCCTACGTGGATAGACTGATCTACACCGCCATGAGCGGCGCCGCCCAGACCCTGAATCGTCAGGCGTCGGTGGCGCATAATCTGGCGAACGTCTCCACTGACGGCTATCGCTCGGAAGAGCATCGGCTGCGCGCGGTGCAGGTGCAAAGCCGCAATGCTGGCAGCCTGCCGACCCGCGCTTTTGCGGTGGACGCCAGCACCCACACCGACTTCTCCTCCGGCCCGCTGATCAATACCGCGCGCACCCTCGACCTGGCGGTCGCCGGGCGCGGCTGGATCGCCCTGCAGATGCCCGACGGCAGCGAGGCCTACACCCGCGCCGGCAGCCTGGAGCTCAACGTCAACGGCGTCCTACAGACCCGTAACGGGGTTCCGGTGATGGGCGACGGCGGCCCGATTACCGTGCCGCCGGACAATAAGATTTTTATCGGCACCGACGGCACGATTTCCGTGGTGCCGGAGACCGGCGCGCAGAACACGGTGAACGCCATCGGCCGCATCAAGCTGGTGGACCCGCCCGAAGACACCCTGCGTCGCGGCGCCGACGGCCTGTTCCGCACCGTGGACGGCGGCGCCGCCCCGCTGAGCGAATCCACCCGGATCGCCAGCGGCTTTGTCGAAGGCAGCAACGTCAATCCGGTGGAGCAGATGGTGAGCATGATTTCCCTCGGCCGCCAATTCGAAATGCAGATGAAGATGATTTCCTCCGCCGACCAGAACGACCGCGCGGCGACCCAAGTGATCAATTCGCGCTGAAGCCCTAAGGAACCACCATGATTAGATCGCTCTGGATTGCCAAGACCGGCCTCGACGCCCAGCAGACTCAGTTGGATGTGATTTCCAACAACCTGGCGAACACCAGCACCAACGGCTTCAAGCGCTCCCGCGCGGTGTTCGAGGATTTGCTGTACCAGAACCTGCGCCAGCCCGGCGCCCAGTCAAGCCAGCAGACCACGATTCCTTCCGGCCTGATGCTCGGCGTCGGTGTGCGCCCGGTGTCCACCGAGCACATCTTCACCCAGGGCAGCCTGACCCAGACCGGCAACGCGCTGGACATCGCCATCAACGGCCAGGGCTTTTTCCAGATTCAGATGCCCGACGGCACCCTGTCCTATACCCGCGACGGCGCCTTCCAGAAGGACAGCACCGGCCAGGTGGTGACCTCCAGCGGCTATCCGCTGTCGCCGGCGATCACCATTCCGTCCACCGCCCTGTCGGTAACGATCAGTCGCGACGGCATCGTCTCGATCACCCAGCCGGGTTCCACCACCCCCAGCCAGGTAGGCCAGATCCAGCTCGCCACCTTCGTCAATCCGGGCGGCCTGCAGAGTCTGGGCGAAAACCTGTTCGCCGAAACCGCCTCGTCCGGCACGCCGACGCCCAACACCCCGGGCACCAACGGCTCCGGCCTGCTCAACCAGGGCTATACGGAAAATTCCAACGTCAATGTGGCGGAAGAGCTGGTGAACATGATCCAGACCCAGCGTGCCTACGAAATGAATTCCAAGGCCATCTCCACCTCGGACCAGATGCTGGCCCGCTTGACGCAGTTGTAAGGAGGCCCGCGATGAAAGCCAAGAACCTGCTGATCCTGCTGCTGCCGCTGCTCACCAGCGCTTGCCTGAACTCGGTGCCGCCGACGGCGGTGCATCAACCGATGACCATCCGTCCCGAGCCGCGCAAGGAATTGGCCGCCCTCAATGGCTCGATCTACAACGCCGGCAATTCGCGACCCCTGTTCGAGGATCGGCGCGCCCGCTTCGTCGGCGACATCCTGACCATCAACATCGCGGAAAAGACCACGGCCTCGAAGAGTTCGGAGAACAAGGCCGAGCGTACCCACAACATCGCCGAAAGCGTCACCGCCCTGGCCGGCACGCCCTTCAAGGGCGCTGGCGACCTGAACATTGCGGTGAACAACAGCAACAAATTCGACGGCAAGGGTCAGAACAATTCCGCCAACGACTTCACTTCCACCATCACCGTCACCGTGATCGAAGTGCTGCCCAACGGCAACCTGCTGGTCTCCGGCGAAAAGCAGATCGGTCTGAAGGAAGGCGAAGAGTTCATCCGCTTCTCCGGCGTGGTCAGCCCCAACACCATCACCACCGCCAACACCGTCACCTCCACCCAGGTGGCCGATGCGCGCATCGAATACAAGGCCAACGGCTTCATTGACAGCGCCCAGGTCATGGGTTGGCTCGGTCGGTTCTTCCTCAGCTTCCTGCCCTTCTAAAGAGGCATTGTCATGACCCGCACCCACAAGGCCTTGATCTTTGTCATCTGGTTCTTCGCCGCCCTGATGATCGCCGATGCGGCGCGGGCCGAACGGATCAAGGACATCGCCTCGGTCGCCGGCGTGCGCAGCAACCAGTTGGTGGGCTACGGTCTGGTGGTCGGTCTCGACGGCAGCGGCGACCAGACCACCCAGACGCCCTTCACCGTGCAGAGCATCATCAACATGATGTCGGCCATGGGCGTCACCATTCCGCCGGGCACCAGCCTGCAGTTGAAGAACGTCGCCGCAGTGATGGTCACTGCCAACCTGCCGCCCTTCTCCCGCATCGGCCAGCAGATCGACATCACCGCGTCCTCGATGGGCAATGCCAAGAGCCTCAAGGGCGGCACCCTGATCATGACGCCGCTGAAGGGCGCCGACGGCCAGGTGTATGCGATGGCCCAGGGCAATCTGGTGATCAGCGGCGCCGGCGGTTCCGGTGGTGGTTCCAAGGTCACCATCAATCATCTGTCGGTCGGGCGGATCGCCGGCGGTGCCACCGTCGAACGCGAAGTGCCGACCCCGCTGGGCCAGGGCGAGTATGTGTACTTCGACCTGCATGACGGCGATTTCGCCACCGCCCAGCGCGTCGCCGACGCCATCAACCGCGTCGCCGACGGCGCTGCGACCGCCGCCGATGCCCGCCAGGTGCGGGTTCGCGCCCCCCTCAGCGCCGATCAGCGGGTGGCCTTCCTCGGCCGCATCGAGAACCTGGAGCTGACCCCCGGCCAGGCGGTGGCGAAGGTGATCATCAACGCCCGCTCCGGCTCGGTGGTGATGAACCAGGCGGTGATGCTGAACAACTTCGCCGTGGCCCACGGCAATCTGTCGGTCTCGGTCAATGCGGATAACACGGTCAGCCAGCCCGGCGCTCTCTCCGGCGGCCAGACCGCCGGCGTGACCAATGCCCAGGTCGAGGTCAAGCAGGACAGCGGCTCGCTGATGAACGTCAAGAGCGCCGCCAACCTGGCTGATGTGGTCAAGGCTCTGAACGCCATCGGCGCCAATCCCGCCGATCTGGTGTCTATCCTGCAGGCGATGAAGGCGGCCGGCGCCCTGCGCGCCGAGCTTGAAATCATCTAAACAGGCAGGTTTTGCCGGCCTGTTTGCGGAATTGCCGCCTCCGCCCCGGTGCCAAGCTCCGCCACCATGACCACCACCGGCGGCGTTGATCCCAACATTTTCGACAATGGCGGCCTGGCAGCCCTCAAGCGCCAGGCGCGGGACAACGACCCCCAGGCACTGAAGGCGGCAGCCCGCCAGTTCGAGGCCCTGTTCCTGCAGATGGTGCTGAAGTCGATGCGCGATGCCACCCCCAAGGACGGCATGTTCGACAGCGACCAGACCCGCATGTACGAATCGCTGCTGGACCAGCAATTGGCTCAGGTGATGTCGAGCAAGGGCGGCGGCACCGGCCTGGCGGCGATGATCGAAAAGCAGTTGGGGCGTTCGGCGCAGGACCCCGTGGAATTCCCCGACGGCCTGCCGCTCAATTCCGCCGCCAAAGCCTTGCCGCTGGAGCGCAATCCGGGTGGCCTGAACCTCAAGCGCGATCCGGGGCCGCAGTCCTTCCCGCTGCAATCAGTGCCGGTGGTGCCCGCCGCCACCGTGCCCGGTCCCGAGGCCCAGGCCGATCTGCCGGCCGGCGCCCGCGAATTCGTCGCCCGGGTCTGGCCGAACGCCGTCGAGGCCAGCCGCGCCACCGGCATCCCGGCCCACTTCCTGGTGGCCCACGCCGCCCTGGAAACCGGCTGGGGCAAGTCCGAGCCGCGCCTGGCGGACGGCCGCCCCAGCTTCAACCTGTTCGGCATCAAGGCCGGCCGCGGCTGGAACGGCGGCTCCGTCGAGGCCACCACCACCGAGTTCGTCGATGGCGCGCCGCAGCGCCAGACCGAGCGCTTCCGCGCCTACGGTTCCTACGCCGAGTCCTTCCGCGACTACGCCAACCTGCTGGCCTCCAACCCGCGCTACGCGAGCGTCGTCGGCGCCCGCGATGGCGCCAGCTTTGCCCGCGGCCTGCAACAGGCCGGCTACGCCACCGACCCCGGCTACGCCCGCAAGCTGGAACGGATCATCGGCGGCGATACCTTGCGCAGCGCGCTGCAGGGCTAAACCCCGCGCCTGTGGCGCATTTCACGGCGCCTAGGTGCCGTGCCCATTCCTTGGCATACCAGTTGCTGATACAGAGCACACGCTCAAATTCCGGCAATTGTTGCCGTGAACATCAGCCAGGGAAGAAAAATGGGATCCGGTATTCTCAATGTGGCAGTTTCGGGGCTGAATGCAGCCCAGGTGGCGATTCAGACGGCCAGCCACAATATCGCGAACGCGTCCACCGACGGCTACAACCGTCAGACCGTCGTCCAGACCACCAACACCCCAAATTTCACCGGGCAGGGCTTCATCGGCTCGGGCACCAACGTCTCCACCGTCAAGCGGGTCTACAGCGATTTCCTTAACAACCAGGCGCTGAGCGCGCAGACCAACGTCTCGCAACTGCAAAGCTATTCGGACCAGATCAGCCAGATCGACAATCTGCTGGCCGATCCCAACGCCGGCCTTAGCCCGGGTCTGGACGGTTTCTTCAGCGCCCTGCAGCAGCTCTCGTCGTCGCCCTCGTCGGTGCCGGCGCGCCAGGCGGTAATGTCCGCGGCCCAGGCGCTGGCCGGTCGCTTCAATTCCCTCGACCAGCAACTGTCCTCGCTGCGCGAAGGGGTGAACACCCAGATCAATACCGAAGTCGGCAGCATCAACTCCCTGGTGACCCAGGTGGCCGATCTGAATCAGCGCATCATCCTGGCGCAGGCGGCGGGCGCCGGCCAGCCGGCCAACGACCTGATCGATCAGCGTGACAGCGTCATTGCCCAGTTGAACAAGGAAGTGCGCATCAGCAAGCAGGTCGAGACCGACGGCACCTACAGCATCTTCTTCGGCAACGGCCAGCCGCTGGTGGCCGGCTCCCAGACCTATACCTTGACGGCCAAGCCTTCGCCGGAGGACATGAGCCAGATCGAGGTCGGGCTCAAGTCACCCTCGGGACAGAACATTCAACTGCCGGAAAGCCTGATCGACGGCGGCAAGCTCGGCGGCCTGCTGCAGTTCCGCAGCCAGACGCTGGATACCGCGCAGAACCAGTTGGGCCGCGTCGCCACGGCTTTGGTGTCCACCTTCAATACCCAGCATCGGCTGGGGCAGGATCTCACCGGCCAGATGGGGGGCGACTTCTTCGCCCCGATCAGTCCCCAGGTGCTGGGTGCGCCGACCAATGTCGGCACCGGCGTTGTCTCGGCGACCATCCCCACCAGCGACTACCAGGTGGACTACGGCGCTGGCGGCTACACCATCACCCGGCTGTCGGACAATACCAGCCTCGGCACCTTTTCCCAGTTGCCGCAGACGGTCGAGGGTGTGCAGATTTCCCTCGCCACCGGCCAGCCCGCCGTCGGCGATCGCTTCATCGTCTCGCCGGCCAACGACCCGGGCAAGCGCGTCGCCGCCTACGGCAGCAATACCGGCGGCGCCACGCTGGATTCCACCGCCTCGAACATCCAGTCGCTGACCGACAGCGACTATCGCCTCAGTTTCATCAACGGCGGCGTGACGCTGACCCGCCTGTCCGACAATCAGGTGTGGACCGCCAGTGGCCAGAACCAGGCGGCCAATCTGAAAACCCTGATGGCCAACGCCGGGCCGCAGGGCTTCATCCTCAATATCTCCGGTACGGCCCAGACCGGCGACAGCTTCCTGATCCGGCCGACGCGCAGCGCGGCCCGCGACGTCAAGCTGCAG
>DATDMT010000135.1:0-5800 GCA_036518635.1 Rhodocyclaceae bacterium
GCCTTCCCGCCTACCTGATGCGCATTCTCCTGGTCAAAACCTCCTCCCTCGGCGACGTGGTGCACAACCTGCCGGCCCTCAGCGATCTGCGCCGGCTGCTGCCGGAGGCGCGGATCGACTGGGTGGTGGAAGAGGGCTTCGACGTCATCCCGCGGCTGCATCCCGCGGTCGAGCGGGTGATTCCGGTGGCGGTGCGGCGTTGGCGAAAATCCCTGCTGTCCGCCGCCACTTGGCGCGAGATCGGCGCTTTTCGCCGCCAATTGCGGGAAGTGGCCTACGACCGGGTGATCGACAGCCAGGGCCTGCTGAAAAGCGCCTTGATCGCCGCCCAGGCCCGCCTGGCGGCCGGCGGCGAGCTTTGCGGCAACGACCGCGATTCCGCCCGCGAGCCCCTCGCCGCGCGCTTCTACAGCCACTCCTGCGCCATTCCGCGGGCCGCCCATGCGGTCGAGCGCAACCGTCAGTTGGTCGCCGCCGCTATCGGCCAGGCCGGCGCCGTCCTGCCTCTCGATTACGGCATCCAGTCCGCGCCGCTGGCGGCGCCCTGGCTGCCGCAGGGTGCCTATGCAGTGGCCCTCTGCGGCACCTCCCGCGCCGACAAGCTGTGGCCCGAGGAGCGCTGGATCGAACTCGGCGACGCCTTGGCTCAGCGCGGTTTAACCCTGGTGCTGCCCAGCGGCAGTGCTGAGGAAGTGGCCCGTGCCGGCCGCATTGCCGCCGCAGTGCCGGGTGCCGTGGCCGCGCCGCCCCTGGGGCTCTCCGAACTGGCCGGGCTGATGGCCGGCGCCCAGGCGGTGATCGGCCTGGACACCGGCCTGACCCACCTCGGTGCCGCCCTCGGTTTGCCGACGATTGCCCTGTTCGCTGGCTCCGACCCGGCCCTGACCGGCGTGCATGCCGGGCCGGCCGCGATCAATCTGGGCAACATCGGCCAGCCGCCCGCCGTGGTGGACGTGCTCGCCGCTCTGCCATGAGCCGCTTCCGCTACACCCTGGCGCTGCGCCTGCTGCTGCCCTTCGCCCTGCTGCACCTGCTGTGGCGGGCGCGGCGCCAGCCGGAATATCTGCGTCACTGGAACGAACGCTTCGGCTTTTCCAGGCCCGCGAAAAGCGGCCCACTGATCTGGATTCATGCCGTTTCGGTGGGCGAGACCCGCGCCGCCCAGCCCCTGATCGCGGCGCTGCGCAGCCGCTTTCCGGACCACCGCATTCTGCTGACCCAGACCACGCCCACCGGGCGTCAGACCGGTATCGAACTGTTCGGCGAAACGGTGGAGCGGATTTATCTGCCCTACGACTATCCGGCCTCGGTGGCGCGCTTTCTTGACCGCTGGCAGCCGCGCTTTGGCCTGATCATGGAAACCGAGCTGTGGCCCAACCTGATCGCCGCCTGCCGGGAGCGCGGCATCCCCCTGATGCTGGCCAACGGCCGCCTGTCGGCCCGTTCGGCGCGGCGCTACCAACGCTTTCCCGCACTAACCGGCGAGGCCCTGGGCGGCCTCTCCGGCGTTGCCGCCCAGACCGAGAGCGATGCGGCACGCCTGGCTGCACTGGGCGCGGCCGAAGTGGCGGTGCTCGGCAACCTCAAATTCGACATCACTCCGCCGCCGGAGAAGCTGGCCCTGGGTGAGGAATTCCGCCGCCGCATCGGCGCCCGCCCAGTGTTCCTCTGGGCCAGCACCCGCGAGGGCGAGGAGGCGCTGCTGCTCGATGCCTGGCGCCGCGCGCCGCGGCGCGATGCGCTGCTGCTGCTGGTGCCGCGCCATCCGCAGCGTTTCGACGAAGTCGCCGGGCTATGCGCCGCTGCCGGGCTGAGGTTGCAACGGCGCTCGGCAAACGAGGATGTGGCGGCGGAGACCGACGTGCTGTTGGGTGACAGCCTGGGCGAGATGTTCGGCTACTACGCCGCCTGCGACGTGGCGCTGATCGGCGGCAGCCTGCTGCCTTTCGGCAGCCAGAACCTGATTGAAGCTTGCGCCGTGGGGCGCCCGGCGCTGCTCGGCCCGTCCGTCTTCAACTTCGCCGAGGCGGCGGAGAACGCCCTGGCCGACGGCGCGGCGCTGGCGGTGGCCGATGCTGCCGCAGCGGTGAGCGCGGGTTTGGAATTGCTGGCGGATGGAGAGCGGCGGGCCGCCATGGGCCGCGCCGGACTGGCCTTCACCGCGCGCCATCGCGGCGCCACGGCACGGACCCTGGCCTGGCTCGAGGCCCTGCTCAGTCGAGCAGGGCGTTGACCGCCTGCAGGTCCTCTTCGCCCAGGGTGCCGGCGGCGCCCTTCAGCTTGAGCAGGGCAGCCAGGGTGTCGAGGCGGGATTTCAGCAGGCGCTGGCGGGTGTCGTAGTACTGGCTCTGGGCGTTCAGCACTTCAATGTTGGTGCGGACGCCGACTTCAAACCCCAGCTTGTTGGAATCCAGGGCCGACTGGGAGGAGACCAGGGCCGCTTCCAGGGCGCGGATCTGGGCCTGGCCGGAGAGCACGCCAAGGAAGGCCTGGCGCGCCAGCAGCGCCGCCGAGCGGCGGGCGAAATCCAGGTCGGCCTGAGCCTTGTTCTTGCCCGCCACCGCCTGGTTCACCGCGGAACTGACGCCGCCGCCGGCAAAGAGCGGCAGGGTCAGTTGCAGGCCAACCACCGTCGAAGTGGTGTCGGCACCGAGGCCCGGCACTAGGGAGTAGAAGTTGGTTTGCGAGCTGCGGCCGCGGCTGGCCACCAGGTCGATGCTAGGCAGGTGTCCGGCCCGCTGGCGCGAAATTTCCTGCTCGGCCACGGTGAGTTGGGCCTGGGCGGCCTGCACCCCGTAATAGCCTTGCTCGGCGCTGTCCACCCACTTGTCGATATTGGACGGCTGCGGCGGCTGCACGCTCATGCCCGGCTTCAAGGGCTTCAGTGCCGGATAGTCTTGGCCGGCGACCAGACGCAGTTGCTGGCGCTTCACCGCCAGATCGTTGTCGGCGGCGATTTCCTGGGCGGTCGCCAGGTCGTAGCGGGCCTGGGCGTCATGAACTTCAACCACGGTCTTGGTGCCGACTTCGAAGGCGCGCTTGGCTTCCTCTAGCTGTTCGGCAATCGCCTTCTTGTTGGCAGTGGCGGCTTCGAGTGCGTCCATCGCCTGTAGCACGTCGAAATAGCCCTGGGCGACGCGGACGATCAGGTCCTGGCGCGCCAGGCCGAACTGGGCCTCGGCGGCGGCGACCCGGGCTTCGCCCTGGCTGTAGCCGGCAATGCGGTCCCAGCGGAAGATCGGTTGCGAGAGGCTGACGGTCCAGCCGTTGGTGTTGTAGTTCATCGAGCTGGTGGTGCTGCCCGCCGTGCGGCGCTCCACGCTGACGTCGTTGCTGTTGGTGTTGGCCGACAGCGAGATGCTCGGCAGCAGCCCAGCGCGGGCCTGGGGCAGGGCTTCGCGGCCGGCCTCAAGGCTGGCCTGGGCCGAGGCGAACTGGGCGTCGTAGCCGAGAGCGTCGCGATAGACCGCCATCAGGTCGGCCCCCCAAGCGCTGCCGATGGACAGGCCGAACACCAGGCCGAACAGCGAGGGCAGCACAAGCTTGCGGGCGAAACGAGGGGGGCGGGACATCGTGATCTCCGGTGCGGTTCAGTAGGTGGGCATGGCCGGGTCAACCTGGCGGGCCCAGGCGTCCACGCCCCCCGTCAGGTTGTGCAGGGCGCCGAAGCCCTGCTGGGCAAGGAACATCGCCACCTGGAAGCTGCGTGCGCCGTGATGGCAGATCACCACCGTCGCCGCGTCGCGGTCGAGCTCGTCGATACGCGCCGGGACGGTACGCATCGGCACCAGCTTGGAGCCGGCGATGTGGCATTTCTCGAACTCCCAGGTCTCGCGCACATCCAGCAGCACCGGCGGGGTGCGCGCCGGATCGTCGAGCCAGGCCTTGAGTTGTTCGGCGGTGATCTGGTTCATGGCGCTTACAGCTTGAAGGCGGGCTTTGCGGCGCCGCCCTTCAGGTAGTCGGCAGCGGTTTCGAATAGATTGACACGGCTGTAGCTCTGCTCGGCGACACGGGTTACCAGTACCGCCTCCATCACCGGCACTTGGCCGACGATGGCGAACAGGCGGCCCTTGACCTTGAGCTGGGCGAGCAGCTCTTCGCTGATCTCGGTGACGGCGCCGGAGACCACGATGACGTCGTAGGGGGCGTGGGCGGAGAGGCCGCGCAGGCCGTCGCCGGTTTCCACCGCGACATTGCCGATGCCGGCGTTGCGCAGGTTTTCCCGGGCGCGATCGGCCAGGGCCGGGGCCACTTCGATGCTCCACACCTGGTCGGCGTGGGCGGCCAGCAGGGCGGCCATGAAGCCGGAGCCAGTGCCGATCTCCAGCACCTTTTCGTGCTTCTTCAGGGCCAGGGCCTGCAGCGCCTGGGCTTCGATCCGCGGCGGCAACATGGCGGCACCATTGCCCAGCGGAATCTCGGTGTCGGCATAGGCCAGGTTGCGGTAGGCGGCGGGAACGAAGTCCTCGCGGCGGACGGCGGACATCAGGTCGAGGACGTTCTGATCCAGCACCTCGCAGGGGCGGATCTGCTGTTCGACCATGTTGAAGCGGGCTTGCTCGAGATTCATTGAAGGCTCCAGGGAGAAAGCGCCCTAAATATCAGCATATGCTAATACACGGACAGCGGGAGGGAAAGACATGCATTTTATCCCTCCCGCCGGACGCGGAACCAGGCGGCGTAAAGCGCCGGCAGGAACAGGCAGGTCAGGGCGGTGGCGACCACTAGGCCGCCCATGATGGCCACCGCCATCGGCCCCCAGAACACCTGGCGGGTCAGCGGGATCATCGCCAGGATGGCGGCGGCGGCAGTCAGCACGATGGGGCGGAAGCGCCGCACCGTGGCGCCGACGATGGCGTCCCATTTGTTCTTGCCGGCGGCTTCGTCCTGCTCGATCTGGTCCACCAGGATCACCGAGTTGCGCATGATCATGCCGGCCAGGGCGATCACACCCAGGTTGGCGACGAAGCCGAAGGGCACGCGGAACACCAAGAGCGCGATGGCCACGCCGATCAGCCCGAGGGGCGCGGTCAGCAGCACCAGCACCGTGCGGCTGATGCTCTGCAACTGGATCATCAGCAGGGTGACGACCCCGATCAGCATCAGCGGCATCACCGTCTTGATCGAGTTCTCGCCCTTGGCCGACTCCTCGATGGCACCGCCCATCTCGATCCGGTAGCCCGGCGGCAGCTTGGCGCGGATCGCATCCAGTTGCGGTTCGATCTGCATCGACGCCACCGGCGGCTGGACGCCGTTGCTCATGTCGGCGCGCACGGTGATGGTCGGCAGCCGGTCGCGGCGCCAAATCACGCCTTCCTCCAGGACCGGCAGTAGCTTGGCCACCTGGGATACTGGCACGTGGCGGCCGGCGGCGGTGATCACGTCGAGATCGGGCAGGCGGTCGAGGCTGTTGCGATAGGCGCCGGGGGCGCGCATCAGCACCTCAATCAACTGGTCGCCCTCGCGGAACTGGGTCAGCGGGATGCCCTGCTGCCAGCCGCGCACGGCCTGGGTCACGTCCTGAGTGCTGACACCGAGCTGGCGCGCGCGGCCCTGGTCGATCTCGATCCGCACGCCCTTGACCTGCTCGTTCCAGTCCAGGTTCACGTCCTTGATGTTGGGGTTGGCGCGCATCACCGTCGCCACCTGGCCGGCGATGTTGCGCAGCGTGGTCAGATCCTCGCCCATCACCCGGAACTGCACCGGGAAGCCCACCGGCGGGCCGTTCTCGAGGCGCAGCACGCGCACCCGCAGATGGGCGAAGGCGCCGTCGGCGGCAGCGAAGCGCTCCTCCAGG
>DATDMT010000136.1:0-31725 GCA_036518635.1 Rhodocyclaceae bacterium
CCGCAGATCAAGGTCGAGGCGGTGCGTAACCGCGGCGGTGAAGTGGTGCTGGCCGGCGAGTCCTACGACGATGCCTACGCCCGCGCCCTGGAGCTGGAGAAGAAGGAAGGCCTGACCTTCGTCCACCCCTACGACGACCCCGACGTGATCGCCGGCCAGGGCACCATCGCCATGGAAATCCTGCGCCAGCACCCGGAGCCCATCGAGGCGGTGTTCTGCGCCATCGGCGGCGGCGGCCTGGCGGCCGGCGTGGCGGCCTACATCAAGCGGGTGCGGCCGGAGATCAAGGTGATTGGCGTCGAGACCTACGACGCTGACGCGATGGCCCGTTCCATCGCCGCCGGCCGCCGCGTGCGGCTGGATTCGGTGGGCCTGTTCGCCGACGGCACCGCGGTCAAGTTCGTCGGCGAGGAGACCTTCCGCCTCTGCCGCGATCTGCTCGATGAGGTGATCCTGGTGGACACCGACGCCATCTGCGCCGCGATCAAGGACGTGTTCGAGGACACCCGTTCCATCCTCGAACCCTCCGGCGCCCTGGCCATCGCCGGCGCCAAGGCCTATGCGAAGAAGAAGCGCCTAAAGGACAAGACCCTGGTGGCGGTCGCCAGCGGCGCCAACACCAATTTCGACCGGCTGCGCTTCGTCGCCGAGCGCGCCGAAGTCGGCGAGCAGCGCGAGGCGGTGCTGGCGGTGACCATCCCCGAAAAGCCCGGCAGCTTCAAGCGCTTCTGCAACCTGATCGGCAAGCGCGCGATCACCGAATTCAACTACCGTTATTCGGACGACAAGGAGGCCCACGTCTTCGCCGGCGTCCAGGTGGCCAACCGGGAGGAGGCGCACAAGCTGGTGGAAAGCCTGCAGCGCCACGAGCTGCCGACCCTGGACCTGACCGACGACGAGATGGCGAAGAATCACGTGCGCCACATGGTCGGCGGCCATGCCCCGGCGGTGAACAACGAACTGATCTATCGCTTCGAATTCCCCGAGCGCCCCGGCGCGCTGATGAACTTCCTTGAGCAGATGAGCAAGGGCTGGAACATCAGCCTGTTCCACTACCGCAACCACGGCGCCGACTACGGCCGGGTGCTGGTCGGCATGCAGGTGCCGAAGGGCGAGATGAAGGAGTTCAAGGGCTTCCTCAAGGCCCTCGGCTACCAGTATTGGGACGAGTCGAAAAATCCGGCCTACAAACTGTTCCTCGGCTGAGGATTGGCCGTGGCCGATGACTTTGCCACGCTGCCGAATCTGGGACCGAAGTCCAACGCCGCGCTGCGCGCGGCGGGTATCGAATCCGTCGAGCAACTGCGTGCCCTGGGCGCCGTCGGTGCCTATCTGGCGGTGAAGCGCATTGCTTCGGAGATCGGCTTTGCGCCTAGCCTCAACCTGCTCTGGGCGCTGGAAGGCGCCCTCTCCCAGCGCTCCTGGCAGGCAGTGGCGCGGGACGACCGGCTGAGCCTGCTGATGCAACTGGAACAGGCGGAACAGGAGCGCCAGCCATGAGCGGCACTTTCGACTTCGACACCCCGATCGAGCGCCGCGGCGGCGACTCGATCAAGTGGAACCGCTACGCTGGCCGCGACGTACTGCCGTTGTGGGTGGCCGACATGGATTTCGCCGCGCCGCCGGCGGTGCTGGAAGCCCTGCAGCGGCGCACCGAGCACGGCGTGTTCGGCTATGCCGGGCCCTGGCCCTCGCTGATCGAGGCGCTGCAGCAGCACCTGCTGGGCGAATACGCCTGGACCGTCAATGAGGAATGGATCGTCTGGTTGCCCGGCGTGGTGGCCGGCCTCAACGTCGCCTGCCGAGCCACCGGCGAAGCGGACAGCGCGGTGTTCAGCGCCACCCCGGTGTATCCGCCCTTCCTCTCCGCCCCCGGCCACTCCGGCCGGCGCGGCGTCACCGCGCCCCTGGTGCGCGACGAGGAGGGCTGGCTGTGGGATTGGGCCGCCACCGACGCGGTGCTGAAGCGCAGCGGTGCCAAGCTGTTGCAACTGTGCCACCCACACAACCCGGTGGGCCGTGCCTGGAGCGAGGACGAACTATTCCAGCTCGGCGCCCTGGCGGAAAAGCACGATCTGGTGGTCTGCTCCGACGAGATTCATTGCGGCCTGGTGCTCGACCCCTCGCGCCGCCACAAGCCCTTCGCCGCCCTGGCGCCGGAACTGGCGGCGCGCAGCATCACCCTGATGGCGCCGTCGAAGACCTTCAACATCCCCGGCCTCTACTGCGCCTTCGCCGTGATCCCCGATGCCCGCCTGCGCCTGGCTTTCCGCCGTGCGATGGAAGGCATCATGCCCCACGTCAATACTCTCGGCCTGGTCGCCTGCGAGGCGGCCTACCGCGACTGCGGCGACTGGCACCGGGCCCTGCTCGGCTATCTGCGCGGCAACGCCCGTTGCGTCGAGCAGTCCGTTGGGCAGATGCCTGGCCTGTCGATGACGCCGGTGGAAGCCACCTACCTGGCCTGGCTCGATGTGCGTGAGCTGGGCCTGGAGCAGCCCTACAAGTTCTTCGAGGAATACGGCGTCGGCCTGTCCGACGGCCGCGATTTCGGTTTGCCCGGTTATTTACGCCTTAACTTTGGCTGTCCACGGAGTACGCTGGAAGAAGCATTGGCCCGCATCGCGCGGGCCGTTGCGGCCCGTCAATAACCCGCTTCCAATCATGGCTGCAATCTGCTCCGAAGACCCCATCGTCTGCATCGATGCCGTGGCGATGGGTATCGGCGAGTTTCTCAAGGACGGCACCACCATGGCCATGCTCGCCGTGCTGCTGGTGCTGTTGCTGCGCTATCGGGCCGATCAGCAGAAGCGCAAGCTCGAGGCCTACGCCGCCTCGCTGCTGGCCTACGACCAGAACAAGAACGGCGCCGGCCGCGACGCCCAGACCTGGAAGCTGGACGACGCGGACAAATAGGTCTTAGACGTTGAACAGGAAGTTCAGCACGTCGCCGTCCTTGACCACGTATTCCTTGCCTTCGGCGCGCATCTTGCCCGCCTCCTTGGCGCCGGCTTCGCCCTTGTAGGTGATGAAGTCGTCGTAGGAGATGGTCTGGGCGCGGATGAAGCCCCGTTCAAAATCGGTGTGGATCACGCCGGCTGCCTGCGGGGCGGTGTCGCCGACGTGGATGGTCCAGGCGCGCACTTCCTTGACCCCGGCGGTGAAGTAGGTCTGCAGTCCGAGTAGCGTGTAGCCGGTGCGGATCAGGCGGTTCAGGCCCGGTTCATCCAGCCCCATGTCGGCCAGGAACATCTGCTTTTCTTCGTCTTCCAGATCGGCGATCTCGGCCTCGATGGCGGCGCAGAGGGCCACCACCTGGGCCTTGTCGCGCTCGGCGCGGGCGCGCACGGCGTCCAGGTGCGGGTTGTTCTGGAAGCCATCGTCCTTGACGTTGGCGACGTAGAGCACCGGCTTGGCGGTGATCAGGCAGAACTGCTTGAGGCTGGCCTGTTCTTCCTTGGACAGGTCGAGGGCGCGGATCGGCTGCGCCTGGTTGAGCTGGGCGACGCACTTTTCCAGCACCGCCACCAGAAGCTTGGCTTCCTTGTCGCCGGCGCTGGCCGGGCGCTTGTAGCGCGCCAGGGCCTTATCCACGGTGGCCAGGTCGGCCAGGGCGAGCTCGGTGTCGATCACCTCGATATCGTGGATCGGGTCCACCTTGCCGGCCACGTGCACCACGTTGTCGTCGGCGAAGCAGCGCACCACATGGACGATGGCGTCGGTCTCGCGGATGTTGGCGAGGAATTGGTTGCCGAGGCCTTCGCCCTTCGAGGCGCCGGCCACCAGGCCGGCGATGTCGACGAATTCGACGATGGCGTGCTGAATCTTCTGCGGCTTGACGATGGCCGCCAGGCCGTCGAGGCGGGGGTCGGGCACTTCGACGATGCCGACGTTGGGCTCGATGGTGCAGAAGGGATAGTTCTCGGCGGCGATGCCGGACTTGGTGAGGGCGTTGAACAGGGTGGACTTGCCGACGTTGGGCAGGCCGACGATGCCGCATTTGAGACTCATGGGATTCCTTTGCTGAAGCGCGCCTGGTCAAGACAAGCCCGAAGGGCGGTCCGGCGCGGAAGCGGACGAGCGGAAAACGCTCACCGCCGACTACGGGCGGGCATTGTACCTTCCCCACCCTGCCGGCCCCAAGCCGCGGCGCTGGCCTAGCCGGCCGCCTGCTCGGTGTCGACCTCGGCGTTGAGTCGTTCGATGGCCTTGAGCACCGCCGCCGATGCATCCCGGTAGCGGCCCTCCAGAATGCATCGGGCCGCATCGCCATGGCCCGCATTGACCTGCTCGATCATCTCGCCAGCGCAGGCATGGAATTCCCGATGGGCCGCGATCAGCGCCGGCCAACCGGGCAGGTGGGCATACCGCGCTTCCTCGCGATGCAGCCATTGCCCGAGTTTGCAGCGGGCATCGTCCCGCGCCGAAGCGGCATCGCGCACGCCGGGGCCGATTCCGGCAAGCCCCAGTTCCAGCTCGAAGGTGAAGATTTTGTGACAGGCCGTCGCGATCTCGAATTGGAGCATCTGATCCTCCTCTTCCACGTCGGCTTCGACATTAGGCGGCGACCACTCGGCGAGCGTTGATCCAGGTCAACGCCACCATCACGCAATGCTTGCAACGGCAGCCGACAGCCGGGCGATAATGGCAGCAATAAAAAAGGGAGTTCGCTCATGGTTCAAGACTCGCTGCTCGACGCCAGCCGCATCCTCGACTGCAGCCCGGTGCCGACTTTCGTCATCGATACCCGCCACGTCGTTACCCACTGGAACGCTGCCCTGGCCGAGATGTCGGGGATTCCCGCTGCCGAAGTGGTGGGCACCCACCATCAATGGCGGGCCTTCTACCCGGTGCATCGCCCGGTGCTGGCCGATCTGGTGGTGGATGGTGCGCCGGACAGCCTGTTCGAAAAGTTCTATCGTGGCAAATTCCGCCGCGCCGAACTGAATGCCGGCGGCTGGGAAGCCGAGGATTTTTTCCCGCATCTGGATGAAGGCCGCTGGCTGGCCTTTTGCGCCTCGCCGATCCGCGACGCCGAAGGCAAGATCATCGGCTGCGTCGAGACCCTGCAGGACGTCACCGAGCGCAAGGAAATGGAAATCGCCCGGCGCGATGCCGAGCGCCGCTTGAGCGAGATCGTCAACAGCAGCCCGGTGCCGACCTTCGTCATCGACCGCGAATGCCGCGTCACCCACTGGAACCGCGCCTGCGAAGCGCTGACCAGCGTGCCGGCCCACGAGATGATCGGCCGCAGCGAAGTCTGGCGCGCCTTCTACCCCTTCGACACGCGCCGCGTGGTGCTGGCCGAGCTGGTGGTCAAGGGCACTTCGCTCGAAGCCCTGGCCCAGCACTACGGCGACCGTGCCGTGGCCTCGGCCCTGGTGCCCGGCGCCTTCGAGGCCAAGGATTTCTTCCCGGCCTTCGGCGAGAAGGGCAAGCTGATGCGCTTCATGGCCGCGCCGCTGCACAACACCAAGGGCGAGACCACCGGCGCCATCGAGACCCTGATCGACCTGGGCGGCAGCGCCGCCATCTGATCCCTCCGTACGCCGCGAGGCTACCGTGAGCATCGGCCGCAATCCCCTGTTCCCGCTGGTATCCCCCAGCGGTGTGGCGATTTTCGGCGCCAGCCCGACGCCGGGCACCCTCGGCTATGAGCTGACGCGCAACCTCTGCCAGGGTGGTTTCGCCGGCCAGGTGCACTTGATCAATCCGCGCCACCGGGAAATCTTCGGGCGGCCCTGTCACCCGGACCTGGCGGCGGTCAGCGGCTGGATTTCGCTGGCCCTGATCGCCACGCCTGCCGCCAGCGTGCCGGACATCGTCCGTGCCTGCGGCCAACGCGGCGCCCGCGCCGCGGTGATCTACTCCGCCGGCTTTCGCGACAGCGACGCCAACGGCGCGGAAAACCTGCGGCGCCTGCATGAGGCTGCGACCGAGGCGCGGGTGCGTATCTTCGGCCCCAAGTCCTTCGGCTACGTGGTGCCCGGCGCTCGGCTCAACGCCACGCCGGTGGAGCGCCAGGTGCCGGTCGGCAAGCTGGCCTTCGTTTCGCAGTCGGGGGCGATCTGCGCCAGCATCCTCGACTGGAGCCACAACAACGAATTCGGTTTTTCGGCGATCTTCTCGCCGGGCAATGCAGTCGATCTCGATCTGCCGGAAATCCTCGATTTCCTCGCCGCCGATCCCAACACCGAAAGCGTGCTGCTCTACTTGGAGAATTTGCAGGATGCCCGCGGCTTCCTCAGCGCGGTGCGGGCGCTGGCCAGCGTCAAGCCGGTGATCGCGGTCAAGGCCGGCCATCAGCCGGCGGCAGCGCAGATCGCCGAGGCCCGCAGCGGCCGCCTCTCCGGCGGCGACGATGTGTTCGACGCGGCCCTGCGCCGCGCCGGCGTGCTGCGGGTGCGCTCCATCGGCGATATGTTTTCCGCCACCCGCGCCCTGACCACGCCGCGCAAGCCGCGCGGCCCGCGCCTGGCGGTGGTGGCGAATGGCGGCGGCCCGGCGGTGATGACCGCCGACCTGGCGGCCGAGCTGGGCATCACCCTGGCGCCGCTTGGCGCCGAGACCCAGGCCCGGCTTGCGGCGCTGTTGCCGCAGGCGCGCCTGCTATGCAACCCGGTGGACGTGTTGTTCGACGCCAGCGCCGAGGCCTTCGCCGCCGCCGTCGCCGCGGCCATGGCCGACCCGCAGGTGGACGGGGTGCTGGCGATCCTCGCCCCGCACACCTTCGAAGACCCGCTGGTGATGGCGCGTGCCACCATCCGCAGCGCCGGTGCCAGCCACAAGCCGCTGCTGACCTGCTGGATGGGCGAGGCCAATGTGCGCCGCGCCCGCAACGCCTTTGCCGAAGCCGCAGTGCCCACCTTCCGCACCCCGGAAAATGCCGTGGTGGCCTACGCCTTCCTGGTCAACTGGGTGCGCAATCAGGCCTTGTTGCAGGAGACTCCGCCGGCCCTCAGTTCCTATGTCGAGCCCGATCTGGAGAGGGCGCGCACCCTGATCCGGCGCGCCCTCGACGAAGGCCGCGAGAGCCTCAGTCTGGCCGAATCCAAGGCGGTGCTGGCGGCCTTCCACATCCCCGTGTCGCACACCGCCCACGTCGCCAGCGCCGAAGCCGCGGTGGCCGCCGCCAACCAACTCGGCTACCCGGTGGTGCTGAAGGCGGCGGACATCGGCGCCCAGCCGCGGCTGGCGGTCGGCGGCATCCGCCTCAACCTGCAACGGGAGGATGAGGTGGCGCGTGCCTTCGCCGAGCTTGATGCGGTGGCTACGGCCCACGGCAGCGGCGGTGGCGTCTATGTCGAACCCTATGTGGACAAGCCGGCGGCGCGCGAACTGCGCATCACGATCCGCCCCGACCGGCTGTTCGGCCCGGTCATCGGCCTTTCCGAAGGCGGCGCCGCCAGCGAGATCTACGACGCTCGCTCGATTGCCCTGCCGCCGCTGAACCCGCGCCTGGTCGGCGAGATGATCGGCGTGCCGCATGTGGCGCGGCTGCTCGGCCCGCTGCGGCAGATGCCGGCGGTGGCCCAGGGGCCGCTGCGCGACGTGCTGCTGCGGGTGTCGGAAATGGCCAGCGAGCTGCCCTGGCTGCAGACCCTCGACATCAGCCCGCTGCTGGCCGACGAGCAGGGCGTCGTCGCGGTCGATGCGCGCATCGAGCTGCGGCCGCTGACCCCCGGCCACGAGCGCTATGCCCACATGGCGATCTGCCCCTACCCCTCGCAGCTCTCCGCCGACTGGACACTGAAGGACGGCAGCAACTGCACCATCCGCCCGATCCGCCCGGAAGACGCCACCCTGTTGCAGGAGTTCGTCCGCGGCCTCTCGGCCAAGACCAAGTACTACCGCTTCTTCGGCACGGTGGGTGAGCTGCCGCAGAACCAGTTGGCGCGCTACACCCAGATCGACTACGGCCGCGAGCAGACCCTGATCGCCACCACTTGGCGCGACGGCCGCACGCAGATGCTCGGCGAGGCCAACTACGCCACCGAGAGCGACGGCCGCAGTTGCGAGTTCGCCATCGTCGTCGCCGACGACATGGCCGGCAAGGGCATCGGCGGCAAACTGATGCGTTGCCTGATGGCCGCCGCGCGGCTGCAGGGCCTGGCGGAAATCCACGGCGAGGTGATGGCCGACAACGACGCCATGCTGGCCTTGATGGAGGCCCTCGACTTCATCGTCAATCCTTCCGAAGACGAAGCCGTGATGCGGGTCTGGCACCCGCTGTGAGGTAGCGCAAAAGAGCTTGAACAAAGCGCCCCGTGATATCGAGTGCAGCGAGCCGTTTAGTAGCCTCCCTGCGAGGGGAGGATGGGAGGGGCGGGCGTTTATGCCTTGCGCGCTTTCACGGATTGCGAATGCTCACGGAATCCATGCGTGTTAGTTCTTGTTCGGCTGAGCCGCGCAGCGCGCCGCCGCGGCCTGCATCTTCTGCATGAAGGCCAAGCCCTCGTCGCGAGAGGCGATGCGCACCCGCAGCTCGTGGCCACCACCGAAATTGCCGCCGCCGTAGTACACCCGCAGCTCGTCGCTGCGCAATTCCAGGTACTGGACGATGCCCAAATTGAGCCACACGCGGCGCTCGCCGTCCGGCGGCGCCTCGAACAGACAGAAGGCTGTGGAGGCAGGCCCCAGGGGCACGCTCTGGGCGTGGCTCCCGGCGGGCAAAAGCAGCAGGGACAGGACCGGCAGGGCGCGACGCAGGAAATTATTCAGCATGGAAGCAGGGCCAGCGGTTGTGGTCACTGCGCGCAGTATAGGACTCGCAGCTCTCCCGCAGTGCACATTGACCTTTCTCCTGGCAAGCCTTTTAATCTATGCCTAAAGCTATAGATGAATGGCCGCGCCCGGTTATCCCGAGTGACGGACCGCGGCGATAGTCCAAAGGAGGACGCTATGCATGCGCAGGGCAGGATTTGCTGTGGGTTGGTCTTGGCGTTGCTGGCCGTATCGGCCGTCGCCGAGGAGGATCAGGGTCAACGGGTGTTTCAACGCAACTGCGAAACCTGCCACGGTGGTTGGGGCGGCTACGGCGCCCCTGGCATCGGCAACTACGACGCCTGGCGGCCCTTCTTCCGCCACGGCGAGCAGGCGATGTTTACCAGCGTGGTCAATGGCCGCAACTCCATGGCGCCGCGGGGCGGCAACCCGACCTTGAGCGACAAGGAGTTGCGCGAAGCGGTGCGCTGGATCATCAAGGAGGTGGATGGGAATGAAAGCAGCGTCTTGGCCGTGGCCGAGCGCTGAGGAGACCCAATCAAACTCCGTTCGCCTTGAGCCTGTCGAAGGGCGTGATGCTGGACCAATGCACAAAATGTAAATGTCATTTCCTCGATAGAGGGAATCCAGGTTCTGAGTTTTGCCGGTTAATCAAAACCGGTATCTCAAATTAATCGCCGGAGCCGGGGCTCGCCCCGGCGGGCGAAGGGCAGCGCCCATCGCCCTTGGCCCATCGAAGCACCTCCACCCATCCTCCTCCGCTACGCGGAGGAGGTGACTAGTTGCCCCCGCCCTTGGGGCGGGGGATAGGGGGTGGGTTCACATTTCTCCGGTGGGGTAGCGTGGGGTAGCGGCTTGCCGCTATCCCGCCGCCCCGGCCCCGCTCCGCGGGGCTTCCCTCCCTCCGGGCTATTTTCCGGCCAGTCTCGCAAACTCGCGGCTATGCCGCTCAAACAGCGAGCCTGGACTTCCCCGGTATGACGATCCTCCGCTTGGCGGGACAGAGGGGGAGTTCAATACCGACTGCATAGACGCGGGCATGCCTTGTGGGTATGCTTTGTCGGATTCGAATCACACTGACCCACTTGGGGTCGATATTCATTATGGAAGAGCGCGAATTTAGATTCCTGGTGATGAAGAACGAGCAAGCCGCGGCGGAGAACCCAGAGGCCTATCGCCGAAAGGTGATGCTCATCGTGTCGCTCGGATATGGGTATGTTCTGGCGTTGTGCGTACTCACATTCGGCGGTTTTTTTTGGCTACTCAAATTGCTGCATGCGGGGAATATCCGGAGCAGTAATGTGTTTGGAGCATTTTTTCTTGTCTCCACGGGAATTGCGGCCCTGCGTGCGCTGTGGGTGCCGATGGGCTCGCCGGAAGGTCGGCAACTGCAACCTGATGAAGCGCCAAAGCTCTTCGAACTTGTAGAGAAAATTCGCGCCAAGACCGGCGGGCCGAAAGCCAGCAAGATACTGTTGCTTGATGAATTGAATGCGGCCGTCTGCCAGGTTCGTCGCCATGGCATGTTTGGTGCGATGGAGAATTACCTCCTGATCGGCATGCCCC
Source organism: Rhodocyclaceae bacterium (assembly GCA_036518635.1). Taxonomy (GTDB): domain Bacteria; phylum Pseudomonadota; class Gammaproteobacteria; order Burkholderiales; family Rhodocyclaceae; genus AWTP1-18. The sequence goes on from DATDMT010000136.1 coordinate 10,291, forward strand.
TGGCGATGGCACTTTCACCCGAACAATTTGCCGCGGTGCTAGCCCATGAGTATGGGCACTTTGCCGGCGGCCACAGCGCGTTCAGTGCCTGGGTCTACCGAACCAGGGCGGTATGGAGCCGCTTCAAAAGCCACCTTGCGGAGCGAAACGATGTCCTGACTGCCGTGTCCTCGACTTTCATTCGGCATTATTTCCCCTACTTCGACGCAACGACGTTTGCCCTGCGTCGGCAGAACGAGTTTGACGCAGATGCCGTATCGGCAGGGACTGTCGGTGCGCAGCACGCGGCAAACGCATTGATCGAATTAAGTCTGAAAGAGCGATTCTTGCAGGGCGAATTCTGGCCCGGGTTGTACCGTATGGCGGATACCAGTTCGCAGCCTCCCTGGCTTCCCTACGCGCGGATGGCGTCGGCGATGCGGGCGGGAATGGACCGGGATGGAAAAGCGCGGGAGTGGTTAGAAGATGCAACCAAACCCTATACCCAGTACTACGATTCCCATCCGTCACTGGCAGATCGATTGCGGGCGTTCGGGATTCACCCCAAGGTGCCGCCTGCTTTCCGGGTCTCGGCCGCCGAATATTTTCTGCAACCGGCGTTTCCCACCCTGGTGGCTGAGCTGGATAAAGCATGGTTGAAGTCGATCAATCAGGGCTGGCAGGGCCGCTATCAGGCGGCAGAAGCCGGGCGTCAGCGAATTGCAGAACTAGAGGCCAAGGGGAATGAAAAGGCGGCGAATGAATGGCTGGCCTTGGGCCATCTGCAAGAGGATTTCGTTAGCCAAGACGCAGCGTTGGCGAGCTTCCAGAACGCCGCTAAGCGTGCTCCCCATGTGGCTCAGGCGCACTATCTGGTCGGGCGAATCTTGTGTAGCCGGCTTGACGAGAGCGGGATACCCGCCATGGAGAAATCCCTATCGCAAGACAAGAGCTACGGCCTATTGGCATGCCGGTGGGTGCTGTATTGCTTGAAGGAAATCAATGCACCGAAGGATCGTATCCAGCGCTGGGAGAAACGGCACGAAGAGTTTGCCGAGCTTGAGGACGAAGCCTGGAATGAGCTGTTCTCGATTCCGGTGGCTAACGATGTGTTACCCCACGGCCTTGGACAGGATCAGTTGCGGATGGCGCTGTCGGCACTGATTAATGATAAGCGCGTGCGAGCCGCATGGCTGGGGGCGAAACGGGTCAGCGTACTGCCCCAGCGTACCTTCTACGTACTCTTTGTTGACGCCGTTAAGGAGCCTAGGGAGCTTTTGCAAAATTTGAATCGCCAAATTTCCTTGCCGGACAGTCAGTGGGTCGTGGCCTTGTCGGACCATGGCTTGCGCGCAGACGATATGAGTGGAATAGCCGGGCCGGCCATCTATCGGCGCCGATAGTGGGGCAAGCACTAGGCGCGCGCCGTATTACTGCTCGGCTATTTTTTCCGTGCCCGCGGATGGGCCGCGTCGTACACCTTGGCCAGATGCTGGAAATCCAGGTGGGTGTAAATCTGCGTCGTGCTGATGTTGGCGTGCCCCAGCATCTCCTGCACGGCGCGCAGGTCGCCGGAGGATTGCAGGACGTGGCTGGCGAAGGAGTGGCGCAGCATGTGGGGGTGGACGTGGACGCCCAGGCCCTGCTTCTTCGCCCACTGGTCGAGGCGTTTCTGGATTTGGCCGTGGGAGAGGCGGGTGCCGCGTTGGCTGACGAACAGCGCTGGCTCTTCGGGCTTGGCGATCTGGGTGCGCTGGACGATCCAGGCGCGGATCGCGGTAGCAGCCTTTTGGCCCAGGGGCACGCTGCGGGTCTTGTTGCGCTTGCCGGTGACGGTGACTTCGCCGCTGCGGGTATCGAGGTTTGCGTAGTCGACGCTGGCGAGTTCTGCCAGTCGCAGACCGGAGGAGTAGAACAGTTCGAACATCGCCAGATCGCGGGCTTCCAGCGGCGATCCGGCCTCTGCATCGAGCAGGGCGGCGGTCTGGTCCACCGATAGGGCCTTGGGCAGCTTGCGCCCGCCGCGCGGGGCGCGGATGCCTTCCACCGGGTTGCGCTGAATCTTGCCGTGGCGTGCCAGCCAGCGATAGAAGCCGCGCCAACTGGACAGGGTGCGGGCGATGGAGCGGGGCGCCAGGCCCTCGCCATGCAGGCGCATGGCGAAGCGGCGGATCAGCGGGTATTCGAGGCCGGCGATGGCCTGCTCGCCGGCCAGGGCCTGCAGTTTGAGCAGATCGCGGCGGTAGGCGTCGAGGGTGTGGGGGCTGGCGCGGCGTTGGTGCGCCAGCTCGGCGAGGAATTGTTCGCCGTCGGAGGTCAGGGCGGGCGCCGCCGCGACCTCGCCGGCCATCAGTCCACCACGCGCAGCAGGGCGGCGGAGGCCAGGTCGCCGATGCGTTCCAGGTACATCACGCCCATGTCGGGGTAGAAGCGCTGGACTTCTTCGCTGGCCAGCACCAGCAGGCCGAAGCAGACGCCGCCGTCCTGGCCGTGCTCGCGCAGCGGTACCTGGGCCATGGACTTGATGTGGTGGGCGTGCTCGCCGAACCATTCCAGGGCCTGTTGATTGCTGGCGCTGCCGCAGTAGGGCTGGAGCATGCCGCCGGCGAGGGCCTTGAGGGTGTCGGGCACCGGCGAGAGCTCGGTGGCGGAGAGGTTGCCGCCGCTGCCGACGCCCCAGATGCGCACTGCCACATGGGGCACGGCGAAGGCGCCGGCGAGGTGGTTGTAGAGAATGCCGACGGTGCCGGCCAGGTCGTCGGCGGCCACCAGGGCCACCGCCAGGCGGTGCACCTTCTCTGCGATGGCGTCGTTGATCTCGCCGTAGCTGATCAGCTCGCCCATCTTCTTTTCCAGGGCGCGCATCTTGTCGCGCATGACGCCCATCTGGCGTTCGGACAGGGAGACGGCGGAATCGCCGTGGGGGTTGGGGATTTCGATGCCAGCGAGCAGTTCGGCGAAACGGTCGAAGAACTCGGGATGGGTCTTGAGATAGATGGCGACTTCTTCAGCGTTCATGGACGACTCCAGCAAAGGAATTCAAAAGCGTTTTCCACGGCGACACGGCGGACACGGCGAAACCCTTGGATCTTTGAAGTGCGCCGTGCTCGCCGTGTCGCCGTGGTTCATAGGTTTTCAGGAAGGTCGATTTCGGCGGAGAAAACAGTGACGGCGGGGCCGGTCATCAATACGGGTTGGCCGGGGCCGGCCCAGGCGATGCTGAGCTGGCCGCCGCGGGTGGTGACGCGTACCGGCGAGTCCAGCAGGCCGCGGCGGATGCCGGCGACCACGGCGGCGCAGGCGCCAGTACCGCAGGCCAGGGTCTCGCCGGCGCCGCGCTCATAGACGCGCAGGCGGATGGCGTGGCGGTCCACGATCTGCATGAAGCCGGCATTGACCCGCTGGGGGAAGCGCGGGTGGGATTCGATGGCGGGGCCGTCCTGGGCCACCGGGGCGGCGTCGGCATCAGCCACCACCTGCACGGCGTGGGGGTTGCCCATGGATACGGCGCTGATGGTGAGGGTGCGGCCGTTCACTTCGAGGGGCTGTTCGGCGGCATCGCTATCGCTGATGAAGGGAATCTCGGCTGGTTGCAGGCGCGGTACGCCCATGTCTACGGTGACCTCGCCGCCGGTCTCGAGGCGCGGGGCGATGATGCCGGACTTGGTTTCGACGCGGATTTCCTGCTTGCTGGTGAGGCCCTGGTCGGCGACGAAGCGGGCGAAGCAGCGGGCGCCGTTGCCGCACTGCTCGACCTCGCCGCCGTCGGCGTTGAATATCCGGTAGCGGAAATCGACGCCGGGCTGGCCGGGCTTTTCCACCACCAGCAACTGGTCGCAGCCGACGCCGAAATGGCGGTCGGCGAGAAAGCGTACCTGGGCCGCGTTGGGGACGAAGGCCTGATTGATGGCGTCGAGGACGACGAAATCGTTGCCGAGGCCGTGCATCTTGGTGAAGCGAATTTTCATCGGAGCAATCCTTGGTCGCGCAGGGTGCAGCGGTCCATTACCACGGTGATGCCGGCAGCCTGGGCCCGTTCAGCGGCGGGCGTGTTGATCACGCCGTCCTGTAGCCAGAGCGCTTTCACACCGAGGGCGATGCAGTCGTCCACGATGGCATCCACCGCCGCCGACTGGCGGAAGACGTCCACCATGTCCGGCACTTCCGGTAGGTCGCTCAAGCGGGCGTAGGCCTTTTCGCCGAGCCCCTCGCTGATCGCCGGGCGCACCGGGATGATGCGGTAGCCGTTCTGCTGCAGGGCCAGCGAAACATAGTGGCTGGGCCGCTCGGGCTTGGGCGAGTAGCCGACCACGGCGATGGTTTTGACCCGCTGCAGCAGGTCGCGGATGTCATCGAGACTGGGGTTCTGGAACATCGGACGATCTTACTCCGGCACCGGGGCGGCGATGCCGGAATAGGCGGTTCAATAAACCCCTTTTTCGCCCGGCGGGCGGGTCTTGAAGCGCTTGTGGGACCAGAAGTACTGGGCCATGTCGCCGGCGCGAATCTCGGCCTCGATGTACTGGTTCATCCGCCGTGCGTCGGCCTCGGCGTCGGCTCCGGGGAAGTCGGCCCAGGCCGGGCCGATGCGGGTCAGGTAGCCGTCGCCGGTGCGCCGGGTGATCACCGGCAGCACCGCGGCGCCGGTCAGTTTGGCCAGGCGCGAGAGGGCGGTCAGGGTGGCGCAGGGGACGCCGCAAAAGGGCACGAAGACCGCATCGCGGGGGCCGTAGTCCATGTCTGGCAGGTAGTAGAACGGCCGCCCGGCGCGGATGCCGGTAATGGCTGGGCGCAGGCCGTCCAGACGGGAGACCAGCACCTGGTCGCCGAAGCGGCGGCGGCCGGCGAGCAGGGCCGCATCCAGCGCCGGCTGCTTGACCTTGGCGTACATGGTGACCATGTCCCGCTCCAGAGTCAGCCGTGTCCAGCCCATGTCGAGGCCGCCGAAGTGGGGGGCGAGCAGGATCACCGGGCGGCCCTGCAGGGCCTGCAGATGCTCCAGGCCTTCGAGCCGGATCAGCCGCCGCAGCCGCTGCGCCGGGGCGTGCCACAGCAGGGCGCGGGCCAGCACCGATTCGGCGAAGTGGGCGAAGTGGCGGCGGGCAATGGCCTCGCGTTCGGCCTCGGGCAGTTCGGGAAAGCACAGGCGCAGGTTGGTCCGGGTGGTCTTGCGCCGCTCCCGGTTGGCGCGCCAGAGGAGAAAGCCAAGCAGCCGGCCGAGCAGGGCGTGGATGGCCAGGGGCAGCCGCGCCAGGAGGCGCATCAGCAGCAGGGTGAGGCGATCCGTCATGCCGTTGCGTCGGGCGCCGGCGGGGCGCCGCGGGGGCGTTTGTAGCGGTTGTAGCCCCAGAGGTATTGACCGGGGCAGCGGCGGATCAGGCCCTCCAGGGCGCGGTTGAGCTGGGCGGCACGCTCCTCCAGGCTGCCGGCCAGAGGCTCGGGCAGGGGGAATAGCTGCAGGTGGTAGCCGGCGGCGGCCGGCAGGCGCTCGGCATAGGCCAGCAGCACCGTGGCGCCGGTGTCGGCGAGGCGGGCGGCGAGGGTCATGGTGTACGCCGGGCGGCCGAAGAAGGGCAGCCAGACGCCTTCGCCGCTGCCGGGTACCTGGTCCGGCAGCATGCCGACGGCTTCACCGTTACGCAGGGCCTTGAGCAGGGCGCGGACGCCGGAGAGGTCGGCGGGGGCCAGCTTGAGGTTGGCACCGCGGCCCTGTTCGATCAACGGCGCCAGGCTCTCGCGCTTGGGACGGCGGTAGAGCACGGTCATCGGCCGCCGGGCGGCGTAATACTGGGCGGTGATCTCGAAGCAACCGAGGTGCGGGGTGAGGAACAGGATGCCGCGGCGGTTGGCCCAGGCTTCTTCCACCAGCTCCCAGCCGCTGGTCTGGACGACGCGGCCGACCACTTCGACCTGGGGGCGCAGCCACAGCTTGGGCAGTTCCAGCACGGTGCGGCCGGCCTCGGCAATGGCGGCATGGCGCGTTGCCGCATCGGTATAGCCGGCCAGGGCCAGATGGGCCTGCAGTCGCTGCCGGTAGCCGGCGCCAATGCCATAGGCCAGCCAGCCCAGCAGGGCGCCGATGGCATGCAGCCAGGATAGGGGCAGGAAGCTCAGCAGGCGGAAAAACCGAACCATGGGTGGGGTGAATAAGGCCGTCAGGGGCGCCATTGTGCGGGATTAGGGGCTTTTATGGCCACCGCTCGTGGGGATTTACGGGGCATTCCGCGCTATTGTCATCAAGTTAATTCTGCGGGAGACGCTATTACATAAGTATGAGTGCGCCCTCTTCGCCGAATAACATCCCCCTGCCGGCCGCCGTCAGCCCGGAGGAGGTGGTTCCGGCCGGCACCGTGGCCGGGGGCATTGCTTTGCCGCGGTTTGTCGAAGCGCGGCCGGATGGCCTGTACGTGGATTTGGCGATGCTCGAATCCGCCGGCAGCTTTGCCGGCTTTGCCAACAAGGTTTTCTCGACCCCGGCCTGTGCCTATTTCGTCGGCCTGGATTACCCGGTGTTCCAACTGCTGCTCTACGAGGCCGATTCGCCGCAGTTGCTGGATCAGAGCGTGGCCGACGGCGACCGCCATCTGGTGCGCTTCGCGCGCGAGGTGTTGCCCTTCGCGGTGGAACGGCGGGCGCTCTACCGCACCGTGAAAATGACTTCGGATGGCTCGGCGGCAGAGTATTTCTTCGAGCCTCTGAGCCTGGAGCGCCAGGTGGAGGTGGCCGACTTCGGCCCGCCGGACGAGACCGGGGCGCCCACTGTCACCGGCAGCCATACCGAGACCGTGGCCGAGCCGGCCTTTGCCGATATCGACGAATTCGTCGCGGCGATGTGGGACAAGGGCATCCGCTTCGGCCTCGACTTGGCGGCGATACAGGCGGCCCTGACCAGCCAGAAGAGCGAGCGCCTGGAGATTGCCCGTGCGCGGCCGCCGACTACCGGCCAGGATGCGGGCATCGTCGAGCAGACCGAGGCGCTGCATCGCGACGACGCGCCCAAGCAACTGGCCAACGGCCGCATCGACCTGTGCCAGTTCACCAACCGCTTCCCCCAGGTCAAGGCCGGCACCCGCCTGCTGCAGAAGACGCCGCGGCAGTTGGGCGTCGGCGGCTTCACCGTGGATGGCAGGAGCTTGGAGCCTGAGTTGCCCAAGGACTTCGATCTGCAGGCCTTGGCCGGCCCGGGCACCCGCATCGAACATGGCGGCGACGGCGAGTGCATCGTCGCGGCGATGGACGGCTTCCTCAACATCGAAGCGGCCAGCAACCAGATTTCCATCAGCGACAAGATCATTGATCATCACGGCGTCAGCGCCCGCACCACCGGCAACTTGTCGCTGACCGGCGCCGATTTCGAAGAGCGCGGCGAGGTGCAGGAGCGGCGCGTGGTCGAAGGCCACAACATGGCTTTTCTCGCCGACGTGTTCGGCAACGTGGTGTCCGACGGCGGCATGGTGGAGTTGAAAATGAATCTCGCCGGCGGCACGGTGAAGAACAGCGGCGGCACGACGCTGGTCGCGGGCTCGGTGTCGCGCGCGTCGATCGAGGATCGGGAAGGCACGGTCCAGCTCGCTACGGCGGAGGGCAGCGTCATTGTCGGCCGACACGTGATCATCAAGACGGCGACCAATTGCGAGATTCTGGCCGACGAGGTGGAGATCGAAAACTGCGTCGGCTGCGGCGTCGCCGCCCGCGTCCTGCGCATCGGCAACTGCGATGCGTGGCGCAATGCTGAAAGCGTGCTGACGCTGCTGCAGCCCGACACCACCGAATGGGACAACGCGCTGCGGGAGATCGACGAGGAGGCCGAGGCTTTGGCGGCATCGAAGCAGCGCATCCACGAGACCGTGCAGCGCTTGTCGGAGCCGCCGGAAGTCAGCAGCTTTCTGCGTCTGCGCGCGCAATTGGCGCGCGGCGAAATCACGCTGACCGCGCCACAGCGCGCCGGTTGGGAAACGGCCCAGGCGCGGCTCAAGCCGGTGCTGGCCCATCTCGAACGCCTGCCGCGCGAACTGAAAGCGCTGGAAACCGCGGAAGCGGCCTTGGCGCCGCGTCGCGCCGAGGTGATCGCCGAGCGCGATGAGGCGATGGCGCGGGCGACCTGTGCGATCACCCAGGTCAGCGGCGAAACCGTGGTCCGCCGCCGCCGTGCGGCGATCACCGGCCTGCCTTTCCGCGGCGTCTCGGCCAAGGATTTCCGCGCCTCGTTGCGGGATCGTGGCGCCGCCGAGGACATCCTGGCCTGTCTCGACGGTGGCAGCTTTGCCTGGCCGCCGGAGGATGCCCAGGAGCCTTAGAGGGGCTTTTGCCGCCGCCCGCGGTAAAGGATAAAATCTCAACTTCCGCCGAGTTAATTGGACAACTTGCGAGGCGGAGAAGGCCGCGGCGACGCGGCTGGAAAACAAATATCGCTAAAGCGTCGGCCGCTCCGATTCCCCCGGGCAGTTCGATGGACCTAGCAAGGGGAATATAAGGAGCAAGCATGGCTGAATATTTCTTCACTTCCGAATCCGTTTCCGAAGGCCATCCGGACAAGGTTTCGGACCAAATCTCGGACGCGATCCTCGACGCCATCCTGGCGCAGGACCCCCATTCCCGTGTTGCCGCCGAGACCCTGTGCAACACTGGCTTGGTGGTGCTGGCGGGCGAGATCACCACCGCGGCCAACGTCGATTACATCAACGTCGCCCGCGAGACCATCAAGCGCATCGGCTACGACAACACCGAGTACGGCATCGACTACAAGGGCTGCGCTGTGCTGGTGGCCTACGACAAGCAGAGCCCGGATATCGCCCGCGGCGTGAACAAGGCCTACGACGACGACCTCGATCAGGGCGCCGGCGATCAGGGCCTGATGTTCGGCTACGCCTGCGACGAAACCGCCAGCCTGATGCCGCTGCCGATCTATCTGTCCCATCGTCTGGTGGAGCGTCAGGCGATGCTGCGCAAGAACGGCACCCTGCCCTGGCTGCGCCCCGACGCCAAGTCGCAGGTGACGATCCGCTATCAGGACGGCAAGCCGGAAGCGATCGATACCGTGGTGCTGTCCACCCAGCATTCGCCGGACCTTGATCTGTCGGTGATCCGCGAGGCGGTGATCGAGGACATCATCAAGCCGGTGCTGCCCAAGGAGCTGGTCAAGGGCGAGATCAAGTTCCTGGTGAACCCCACCGGCCGCTTCGTCGTCGGCGGCCCCCAGGGCGACTGCGGCCTGACCGGGCGCAAGATCATCGTCGATACCTACGGCGGTGCCGCGCCCCACGGCGGCGGCGCTTTCTCCGGCAAGGACCCGTCCAAGGTGGACCGTTCCGCCGCCTATGCCGGCCGCTACGTGGCGAAGAACATCGTCGCTGCCGGTCTCGCCAGCCGCTGCCTGATCCAGGTTTCCTATGCCATCGGTGTATCGCAGCCGACCTCGGTGTGGGTCACCACTTACGGTACCGGCAAGATTGCCGACGAGAAGATCGCCGAACTGGTCAAGCGCCACTTCGACCTGCGGCCGAAGGGCATTGTGAACATGCTCAATCTGCTGCGCCCGATCTATCAGAAGACCGCCGCCTACGGCCACTTCGGCCGCGACGACGCGGACTTTACGTGGGAAGCCACCGACAAGGCCGCTGCACTGCGGGCTGACGCCGGCCTGTAAGCGCGCTTCCATCGCCCTGCAAAAAAGGCTGCACGGTGTGCAGCCTTTTTTGTTTATTGCTGTTGCAGTGCATCGTTGCCACAAAGGCTGCTGGTCAAGCAAGCCGCGCTAAACTCTGCCGATGCTGAAAAAAATCTCTTCCCAGCACCTGCGCCCCGGCATGTACTTGCAGGAGCTGTGCGGCTCTTGGATGGAGCATCCGTTCTGGCGCACCTCCTTCCTGCTGGAAGACGCGAAGGATGTGCGGCGCGTCATCGAGTCCGGCATCACCGAAGTCTGGATCGACGTTTCCAAAGGCCTGGATGCGCCGGAGCACGGTCAGGCGCCGGAGGACGCGCGCGAGGAGGTGGAGCAGGAACTGATCGCTGCGGTCAGCGAGGCGCCGAAGCCGGTGGAGCGAGTGTCGATGGCTCACGAGGTGGCGCGTGCGGCGAAGATTTGTGCCAAGGCCAAGGAGGCCGTCACCACGATGTTCCAGGAGGCGCGGATGGGCAAGGCCATCAGCGCCAACGATGCGGCGCCGCTGGTCGAGGAGATTTCCGCTTCGGTGATGCGCAACCCCGGTGCAGTGATCAGCCTGGCCCGGCTGAAGACCAAGGACGACTACACCTACATGCACTCGGTGGCGGTCTGTGCGCTGATGGTGGCCCTGGCCAAGCAGCTCGGGCTCGATGCCGAGCAGACCCGCAAGGCCGGCATGGCCGGCCTGCTGCACGACGTGGGCAAAATGATGATCCCGCTGGAAGTGCTGAACAAGCCGGGCAAACTGACCGATGAGGAGTTCGCCACGGTCAAGGCCCATCCGGCCGAGGGCCACAAGATGTTGCTGAGCGGCGAGGGCGTGGACGACATCGCCTTGGACGTCTGCCTGCACCATCACGAGAAGATCGACGGCAGCGGCTATCCGGAGCGCCTGGCAGGGGAGCAGATCAGCCTGTTCGCGCGGATGGGGGCGGTCTGCGACGTCTACGATGCAATCACCTCCAACCGCCCCTACAAGGCCGGCTGGAGCCCTGCCGAATCCCTGCGCAAGATGGCGGAATGGTGCAAGGGCCACTTCGACGAGACGATCTTCAAGGCCTTCGTCAAAAGCGTCGGCATCTACCCCATCGGCACCCTGGTGCGCCTGGAATCGGGGCGCTTGGCGGTGGTGATGGACCAGAGCGAAAAGTCCCTGCTGACGCCGAAGATCAAGGTGTTCTACTCGACCAAGTCCAAGGCGCGGATTCCGCCGGAGATCGTCGATCTGTCGCGCCCTGGGGTGAAGGAAAAGATCGCCGCCTACGAGGATCCGTCGCAATGGGGTATCCCCGATCTGGATGCGTTGTGGCAGCAGGCCGCCGCCGACTGAAGCGGCCAATCCCGCGACGAAAAGCTTTAGGCTTAATTTAGGTCAACGAATCGGCCCCTGCCCCCGTTGGTGGAGAAGGGAACTCGGTATCATGGCAGCGGGTGGCAAAGGCCCCTCGGCCTGCTGGCGCCTGGTCCCTGTCCTGAAAAATATTTGGGGCCGAACATAATCTTTCAACCATTGACCCGTTCCGGCGGTTGCTCATGGCCGGCGGGCAAGCGGAGGAGAACGAAAAAATGAAGCGATTTGTCGTTGCTGTATGCCTATCTTCCCTGGTCGCCGCGCCGGTCCTGGCCCAGGAAATCCCGGCCCCGATCAAGAAGGCCCGTTGCGTGGCTTGCCACGCAGTGGACAAGAAAATGATCGGACCCGGCTACAAGGATGTGGCCGCGAAATACAAGGACAATGCCGAAGCCCCGGCAAAATTGTTCGACAAGGTGCGCAATGGCGGCGCCGGCGTTTGGGGTGACATCCCGATGACGCCGCACGGTGCCGACAAGATCAGCGATGAGGATTTGAAGTCGTCGATCGCCTGGATTCTCAGTCTTTGATTCGCCGGCGGGCCGACGTCCGACGGCCCCCCAAAGCCCCGCATTGCGGGGCTTTTGCTTTTTGGGAGGTTGCGTTCAGCGACCGATGCCCATCCGTGGCATGACATCCTCGCCGCGCACTTTGTGCACGGCTACGCCGAGCAGATGCAGGCCGATCACCACCGCCAGGACTGTGGCGCTGGCTTCGTGCAGTTCGTGGAACAGGTCGTTGATGCCTTCGTTCGGTAGGAACAGGCGCGGCAATTCGATACCGAAAAACTTCATCGGATATTTGGTGAACGAGGACGAGAGGAAGCCGGCCACGGGGACCAGCAGCATCAGCAGATACAGCAGGTGATGGGCGGCCTTGGCCAACGTCTGCTCCCAGGGCTTGCCGGGGGCCGGCGGCAGCGCGGGCTGGGTGAACTTCCAGCCGGCGCGCAAGAAAATCAGCGCGAGGGCGACGATGCCGAAGGATTTGTGCAGGCCGATCAGGTTCGAACGCTCCGGCCCTTTGGGCAGGTCGGCCATGTACCAGCCGAGGGCGAGCAGGCCGATGATCAGCAGGGCGTGGAGCCAGTGCAATGCGATGGTGGGTTTTGAGTGGCGGAGTTGTTCCATTTTTTGCGTTCGATTGTTGGTGGCGAAGATGTGGCTGGGGGTGTTCCGCTGGTGACAAGGCTCTTGGCCACGCCCGGAATCTATGGCTAAGCGCGGATTGTCGCTGATTTTTCGCGGCCACATAAACAAACGGAGCTGCCAGGGCAGCTCCGTTCAATAGCCAAACCCGCGGCAGCGATCAGCCGCCCGGGCGGGATTGACTGACGCCGTAGCGGGCAAAGATCGATGCCACGGTGCCGTTCTTCTCGAGTTCGGACAGGGCCCGGTCCAGTTTCTCGGCGAGCTGCGGATTGTCGTTCTTTACCGCCATGCCCATGGCCCAGCCGCGGACGCTCATCTCGGGCATCTTGACCGGGGCCACCGGGAAGCGGGTGTCGCCTGCCAGGGCTGCTTCGATTTCCGTCTTGGTGCCCATCACCGCTGCCACGCCGCCCTTTTTCAGTTCCGCGACGGCTTCTGCCACGGTCTTGAAATGGGTCACATTGCTGGCGATGCGACCATTCAGAACACCCAGCAAAAATGAATCGGAAACGCTACGACCTTCGACGCCGATTTTTTCGCGGGTGAAGACTTCCAGTGCCACCGCAGAAGAACCTTCGGGCGGCGGAACCTTGGCGGCATCACGTGCCGTGGCGACAGACTCGACGTGGTAAGGGCCGAAGATACGGACCTTGTCGTTCTGTGCGGCAAAGCGGGCGTCTACCGGCACGTGCATCATCACATCGCCGGGGCGATAGCCCAGGTAATGGCCCTTCCAGATCATGTTGCGCAGATCGTCGGCCATGTCGTCGTCTGCCTTGAAGGAGGCGACGTCGGCCTTGAGGCCCATTTGCTGCGCCAGGGCCCGGCCCAGATCGGCGTCGATGCCCTTTTCGTTGCCGTTTTCCTGGAAGGAATAGGGCGCGAAGTCTTTGTAGACGGCGATCCGCAGCGTGCCCTGAATCTGGGTTTCCTCGGCCGCGGCGGGAAGCGCCACGGCCAGACACACAGCGGCTACAGCAGCCAACAGGCCGCGGCGGCGATTAATCCTTGACACGGACGGTATCCAGCCAAGAACGAATGGTCCACATGGCTTCCTGGGGGAAGATGCCTTCAAAGGGAGGCATGTACACGCGGCCATCGCGAGAAGAACCATGGCGGATACGGTTGATGAAAATCTCGTCGCCTTCCTGGCCTTCCGGCAAGTAGCGCAGATCGGGGGCGATGCCGCCGGAGATGGCCTCGAGGCCATGGCAGCGGGCGCAGTTTTGGTTGAAGGCGGACATGCCAGTTTTAATGGCTTCCTTGTCGCCGCGGTAGGGGTTGACGGTGCGCCACTCGGGGCCGAGGGGCGTCAGCTTGCTAACGTCGACAGCCTGGGGGGTAACGTCGCCGTGGGCATGAGCTGCCGCGGCAAAAAGGCCCAGCGCTGCGACAGCGAGAATTCGGGGAAAAGCGTTTTTGCGAAGTTTCACCTTGACTACCTTTGCTCAAGGACATTAGAGAGTGTGTCTCGATGTGGATACAATCTGCACATCTTGGACGCCTAAACAGCAAGCCTTGTGCCAATCGATTTGCCTCCCGGCCGCGCTCTCCCTGTCGCGGCATCTGGCTCTGGCAGCGCGATTGCGCGATTGACAGGCTTAGTATCTCACTCTATGGCTATTGCTAATAAATTACGCAGATGCTACTTTGTGAGACACAATTAAAATCATACCTAAACAAATAACAAAATAACAAATCGCAGAGCCGCTAGGAGGCAGGAGTCGATGGGACAGCAGATATCAAACTTGGACGCGCATGGTCAGCGCGTGCAAGAAGCGAGGCATCTCTTTTTTGGCCTTGGGCACACCCCGGCGGGCCTGCTCGACGGCACTATCCTGAGTTCCTGGCTGAGATGCCGCAAGGCCGGCCTTGATCGCGGCAGCGTGCCCGCCGACGCCGCCCTGATGCGGAGCAACGACCTGAAGGACGCCCGTGACGGTAGCCATGGCCTGATCGCCCACGCCGGCGCCGTAATGGAATACCTCTACGAGCAGATTCGCCAATCCGGCAGTCTGGTTCTGCTCTCCGACGCCAACGGCCTGCTGTTGCACAGCCTCGGCGACCCCGAATTCCTCGACCGTGCCGATCGCGTCCTGCTGCGCCCCGGCGCCACCTGGGATGAAAACGTGCGCGGCACCAACGCGGTGGGTACCGCCCTGGTCGAAGAACGGCCGGTGGAGGTCTATGGCGCCGAGCACTTCTTCGAGACCAACAGCTTCCTCACCTGCAGCGCCGCGCCCTTGATCGATCCGCGCGGCAAACTGGTCGGCGTGTTGGACATCTCCGGCGACTACCGTACCTATCAGCGCCACACCCTGGGCCTGGTGCGCATGGCCGCCCAGATCATCGAGCGCCGCTTGTTCGAAAGCGAACACGCCCGCGACATTTTGGTCAGTTTCCATCAGCGTCCCGAGTTCCTCGGCACCCTCAGCGACGGCCTGATGGCCATCGGCGTCGACGGTCGCGTGTTGTCCGCCAATCGCACCGCCCTGGAAATCTCCGGCCTGCGCCGCGAGGAATTGGTCGGGCGCGATTTCTCCACGGTGTTTGCCACACCCTTGGGCGCCTTGTTGGAGCGCTTGCGCTCTGACGCCTTCTCCATCGCCAACTTCAGCACTTACGACGGCCGTCAGTTCAGCGCCCGCCTGCGCGGCGATCTGCCGCGCCCCGGCGTTGCTGTCTCCGGTATGAGCGCGGTCACCGTGCGCGGCGCCAGCCGGGTGGTGGCCCCGGCCACCGGCAATCTGACCCTGGACAGCTTGGCTACCGGCGATCAGCGCCTGCAGACCGCCATCGACAAGGCCCGCCGCATCCTCGGCCGCGACATTCCGATCCTGATCCAGGGCGAGTCCGGCGCCGGCAAGGAAATGTTCGCCAAGGCCTTCCATTGCAGCGGCCCGCGCGCCGCCGGCAATTTCGTTGCGCTGAACTGCGCGGCGATTCCCGAAACCCTGATCGAATCCGAACTCTTTGGCTATCAGGGCGGTGCCTTCACCGGTGCCCGCAAGGAAGGCGCCATCGGCAAGATTCAGCAGGCCCATGGCGGCACCCTGTTCCTCGACGAAATCGGCGATATGCCCTTGCACATGCAGGCGCGCCTGCTGCGCGTGCTGCAGGAGCGCAGCGTCACCCCGCTGGGCGGCAACAAGTCGGTGCCGGTGGATATTTCCCTGGTCTGCGCCACCCACCGCAAGCTGAAGGAAGAGGTCGCCCGCGGCAGCTTCCGCGAGGACTTGTACTACCGCTTGAACGGCCTGTGCATCACCGTGCCGGCCCTGCGCGAGCGTACCGACCTGCGGCAACTGGTGCACAAGCTGATCGATGCCGAGGCCGCCGGCCGGGCGATTTCGGTGTCGGAAGACGCGATGGACCTGATCGAGCGTTATTCCTGGCCGGGCAACATCCGCCAACTGAACAACGTGATTCGCGTCGCCATCGCCTTGCTGGACGACAGCGAGCAGAGCATCGGCCCCAACCATCTACCGGACGAACTCTCCGAAGTGGCCGGCAGCCCCGCGCCGACGCGGATGGACGCCGTTCAGCGCAGCGAGGCACCGCCGGCGCCCCGCCCGGCCGAGGGGGCATCGCTGGAAGCCATCGAACGCCAGGCCATCCTCAACATGCTCGACGCCGTCGGCGGCAACATCTCCGCCGCCGCGCGCAAGCTGGGCATCAGCCGCAATACCCTGTACCGCAAGATCGGCCGGCTCTAAACCCGCCGGTCGTAAAAACAAAAAAGGCCTGCATGTAACCATGCAGGCCTTTTTTGCTTTTCGCCGCGCTGCTCAGAAGGTGTAGCGGGCGCTGGCACCGATCAGCCAGTTGCGGCCGGGGGCGGCCTCGTAGTAGCGCTTGTTGCTGTCGCCGACGATGACCGAGCCGGCATAGGCCTTGTCGAACAGGTTGTCCACCCGCAGGAACTCGCCGAAGCGCCAAGCGCCCTGCTTCTGCTCGGTGCCGATGCGGAAGGCCGCCGTGGTGTAGCCCGGCGCGGGGCGGTCCACATTGCGATCCTCGACATAGACCTTGCTGCGTGCCTGCACTTCGAGGGCGGTGGAGATGCCGCTCGGTGCGTGCTTCCAGGCCAACTCGCCGAACAGGGATTGATCCGGAATGCCGGGAATGTGGCTGCCGGCGCGGACCAGACCGCTGGTGGAAGTGAAGGCCTTGTCGTAGGTGGCGTCCATCGCCGTGTAGGCGAGGCGGCCGGAGAGACCGCCCTGCCAGCGGGTTTCCAGCGCGATTTCGATGCCTTCACGCTGGGTGCTGCTGGCGTTCTTGTAGCTGGTGCGGCCGCCGGTGGAGACATCCACCACCAGCTCGTTCTTGGTCGTCACCTGGAACAGGGCCACGTCGAGGCGGGTATCGTTACCCAGCCAGGCCTTGGCGCCGATTTCCGCGTGGTCGCTTTCGGCAGCTTTCAGGTTGAAATTGAAGCCGCCGCCGCTACCCGAGTAGAACAGCTCGTTCAAGGTCGGGGTTTCAAAACCGCGGGCGGCGCTGGCGTACACATTCAGCGCCGGGTTGATCTTGTACATGGCACTGACCATCGGCGTGGTGCGCTCGTAATCCACCTTGCCGCTGTCGTTGCCGTTCACGCCGACGATGTAATGATCGTCCACCTCGAAGCTGACCCGGCTGTTGCGCACGCCGGCGGTCAGGGTCCAGGCGCCCAGCAGCCATTCGGCCTGGGCATAGGGATCGACGCTGGTGACGATGTCGTCTTCCTTGCGGCGCAAGGCGCCCTTGACGCCGAGCACGCTGCCGATGAAATTCTCGTAGCCCTTGCGGTCGTCGTTGGAGCGATCCAGGTCCAGGCCGGCGGTGAAGTTCAGCGTGCCGGCGCTCAGGGCATAGTTGGTGTTCCAGCGCAGGCCGAGGCCGCCGAAATCGCGGTCAAAGTCGATCACGCCGCCCGAGTGGCGCGGGTTGCCCTGCGGGCCGGTGGGGATCGCCTGATACTGGATCACGCTGCGGTTGCCGGCGTAGGCGGTGACGGTCAACAGGCTGGTGCCGAAGCGTTGCTCCCAGGTGCCTCCGGCCTGCATGTGGTCGATGCTCTTGCGCGTATTGAAAGTCAGAGCCGCGGTTTCCACGCCGCGCGGCTTGGTGGCGAAGGTGTTCCAGGTCTGGCCCAGCGGGTCCTGGGTGTTGTCCTGCCACAGGCCGTTGGCGACGAAGGTCAGCTTGGTATCCGGGCCGAGGTTGCCGGTGACCTTGGCATAGGCCTGGTCGCGGGTCGCGGCGCTGTGCTGGCGATAACCGTCGGTGGCAAAGCGCGAGGCGTCGGCGACGTAGCCCCAGTTGCCGTCGGGCTTGCCCTGGGCGGTCACATCCACCTTGACGGTGCCGTAGCCGCCAGCCATCACGCTGGTTTCCAGGGAAGGCGCGCCCTGGCCGCTGCGGGAGAATAGCTGCACCACGCCGCCGGCGTGGTTGCCGTAGATCACCGAGTAGGGGCCGCGCAGCACTTCGATGCGCTCGGCCGTGTCTAGGTTGAAAGTCGCCGCCTGGCCCTGGCCGTCCGGCATGGTGGCCGGGATGCCGTCGGCGATCAGACGCACGCCGCGCACGCCGAAGGCGGAGCGGGCACCGAAGCCGCGGGAGGAAATCTGCAAATCCTGCGCGTAGTTCTGGCGGTTCTGCACCACCAGGCCGGGCACCGCCGCCAATGATTCGGACGCATTGACGCGGAGCTGGCCTTCGCTGATCTGGCTGCCTTCCACCACCTGGATGGAGGCGGGCAGATCAAAGCTGCTGTGTTCAACCCGGGCGCCGGTCACCACCACCGGTGCCAGGTTGATCGTGGGGCTCTCGATGCCCTCGGCCCAGGCGCCTGCAGACAGCAGCAGGCCGATGGCCGAGGAAATCAAGGTGTGTTGCGGGAGACGATGTTGCATTTGCATTACAGGAGATTCGGACAGGGCGAACCATACGGCCGCCGCCGCCGCAGGGCATCAGGGCGTGCGTGATTCGCGCCTCATGAAATTCATGAGACCGACGGGCGGTTGATCCTGGTCAAGCCGCCCCTTGGGCGGCGGCGAAAATCAGGCGTCGATCAGGCCGCAGCGCACCGCGACCATGGCGATCTCGGCGGCGTTGCGCACGTCGAGCTTTTGCTTGATGTGGTACAGGTGGGTGCCGACGGTGCTTGGGCTGATGTGAAAATCCTCGGCGATGTCGTTCACCGAGCGACCCTTGGCCAACTGCAGGAAGACCGCGAATTCCCGCTCGCTCAACGCGTCGACCGGATGGGCCTTGTCCTCGATGCGGGCCAGGGCCAGTTGCGGCGCCAACTCCGGGTCCACATAGCGGCGGCCCTTGGCGATCTCGCCGACGGCACGGAGAAATTCGTCCGGTGTGGCGCGCTTGCACAGATAGCCTTGGGCACCCACCTTCAGCGCCCGGGTCGGCACATGGGGGTCCTGGTGGGCCGAGAGGATCAGTACTTTGGCCCGCGGCGAGTGCGACAGCAGCCGTTCCAGCGCCGCCAGACCACCCAGGCCGGGCATTGATACGTCCATCACCAGCACGTCCGGGTTGAGGCTGGCATAGAGGGTCAGGGCCTCTTCGCCGGAGGAGGCTTCGCCCACCACCTTGGCGCCCGCGCCTTCCAGCAGCAGGCGATAGCCCATGCGCACCACGGCATGGTCGTCGGCCAGCAGGATGGTTCGGTCGTTCAGGGGTTCCATGGCATTTCCTTGGCAGTCAGCGGCGCCAGGGGCAGGCAAACCTGCAGGCTGGCGCCGCCTTCGGATTGATTTTCGAGCGCCATGGTACCGCCGAGCGCCGCCACCCGCTCGCGTATTCCGGTCAAGCCGAGGCCGGAGCCGGCCGCCGGCGACGGCGCGGCGGTGCCGCGGCCGTTGTCGGTCAGGCTCAGGGTCAGCACTTCCTGCTGGCTGTCCAGGCCTACCTGCAGTTGGGCGCGATTGGCGGCGGAGTGGCGCGCCACGTTGGTCAATCCCTCCTGGACGATGCGCAGCGCTGCCAGGGCCGTATCCTCGGCCACCGGCGGCAGGTCGGCGGCCAACTCCACTTTGAGTTCGATCTCCGGATGACGCGGCCGCCAGCTCTCCACGTAGCGGGTCAGCATTTCCGCCAGGGGCCCGGTCACCGGCCGCAGGTGGCCGAGAATGCCGTTCACGCCCTCCTGCAGTTCGGTGGTGACGTCCACGATGCTGCGCGCTGCATTGCCGATGGTCGGTTGCTCGCTGCTGCGCTGGACAATGGCGCCGGCCAGGGCGCGCACGGCGGTGATGCCCTGGGACATCTCGTCGTGGATCTCCCGGGCGATGGCGCGGCGCTCCTCCTCCAGTCGATGGTGGATGCGCAGGCTAAATTCCCGGTCGCACTCCAGGCGCACGTTTTCGTTCATCGCCTCTTCCAGCCGATCTGCCATGCCGTTGAAGGCCCGCGCCAGATGGCCCAGCTCGGTCACCGAATAGACCGGCAGGCGGGTGTCGAAGCGGCCGCGACCGGTGCTGGTCAGGGCTTCCATCACCTGGGCGAGGGGCGCCAGGGCCCGCGCCAGGGCCAGGCGGGAGGCGAGGAACAGCAGCACCAGCAGGGTCAGCGCCCAACCCAGGGCGGTGGCCAGATCGTCCCAGGCGTCCAGGGTGGCCCGGGACGGGTCGGGTTTCAGCACCATCGAGTAGGCGCCAGCATCGATCCGATGGGGCGGGAACTCCGGCTCCACCAGGCGGCTGAACCAGGCGGGCGCGGTGCGGCCGGCCTTGTACACCGGCGGCGGCGAGGCGTAGATGGATTGGCCGTCGGCGGCGAAAATTTCCAGGGCATTGGCGCGGATTCGGCCGGTGATGCGCACCTGGGCCAGCAGCGTATCCGGTGTCCAGTGCTGGCCGCCGCCGCGCACGTCGGCTGCGGCGGCCCCCAGCCATTGTTCGGCGACATGGGTGGCGGCTTCGATTTCCTCGTGGATCGATTGGCGGGTCTGCCTGACCCAGAGGATGCCGCCGAGGATCAGCAGCACCGCCATGGCGGCGGTGAGGGTGAGGCTGACGCGGGTTTTTAGGGATTGGGTCATTTTGCGGCGACGATGGGAATCGTCCGCCCTTTCTTGGCTTGCAGCAGCAGCGGGGCGCAGCGCTGGTTGTCGTGGTAGATGCCGACGCAGTAGAGACACTGGAAGCACTTGTCATAGACGATGGCGCCGTCCTTGGCGATGGCGTCGTAGTGGCAGCGGTAGTGGCAGGTCTGGCAGGGCTGGCCGCATTCGGCGCGGCGGATCAGCCAGGAGAAACGGCGCAGCTTGCCGCCCAGGGCCATCGCCGCGCCCAGTGGGCAGAGGAAGCGGCAGAAGAACTTGTAGTACAGCCCGCTGACCAGCAGCAGGATGCCGGCATAGAGGACAAAGGGCCACTCGCGGTCGAAGCCGACGGTGATCGAGGTCTTGAAGGGTTCCACTTCCACCAGCTTTTCCGCCACCGCCGGTGCCGCCGCGGCGGCCACCACTAGCGCGCCGAGGATGACGAAGCGGCCGCGGTCGAGCAGCCGATCCAGCTTGGGCGGCAACTGCCGGTATTTTTTCAGACCGACGGCGCGGGCGGCGACGGCGACGAATTCCTGCAGGGCGCCGAAGGGGCAGAGCCAGCCGCAGAAGGTGCCGCGACCCCAGACGAAAAAGCTGACCAGGGTGAAGCCGATCAGCAGCAGCGATACCGGGTCGTAGAGGAAGCTCGATAGGCCCTGGCCGGCGGCGAGGGACTTCACCGCGCCGGTGATCTGGACGATGGACAACTGGCCTTGCGCATACCAGCCGACGAAGCCCAGGGTGAAGGCCAGGAAGCCCCAGCGGAAGGCGTTCTGCCGCCGCGGATTCACCGTCATCCAGCGCGGCCGCGCCAGCACCACGGAGAGCAGCGCCAGGGCCAGGCCGATGGCGATCAGGTCGGGGATGCGGCCTTTCCAGGCCAGCAGCCACTCGGGTAAAGGCTTGGGCGGTTTGTCGAAATATTTCGCAGGCGGCTCGTAGTCGAGCGCGATGGTCTTGTGGGTCACCACCGGCAGGATCAGGCCCTTCTCACGGGCGATGTCGAGGCTGATATTCACCGGCCGCGCCGGGTCCAACCCGGCCAGGGGCGGCGCTTTCAACACCAGGATGGCGTTGAAGTTGGGGGCCCCGGGGGGTGCCTTGGGGTCCAGGTCCACATCGCGCAGTTCCACCGGTGCGCTGTCTTGGCTGACGGTCAGCCGCTGCGGCGTGGTGCCGCGGACGAAGTTGCTGTCGAGCAGGGCATAGCGGCCGGCGGTGGCGATCCAGT
>DATDMT010000137.1:0-5417 GCA_036518635.1 Rhodocyclaceae bacterium
AGATAGCCGTGCTCGGTCAGGGTCAGGTGCTTCTGCACCTCATGCATCTTCTGGGTGTAGAGGTTGGAAATCGGATTTTCCGTGCCGTCCACCACGCCGGTCTGCAGGGCCTGATAGACCTCGGAGAAGGCCATCACCTGCGGCAATCCGCCGAGGGCCCGGATCTCCTCCTCCAGGACCTTGGAAGACTGGATGCGCATCTTCTTGCCCTTCAGGTCGGCCGGGGTCTTGATCGGGGTGTTGGCGGAGAAGGACTTGAAGCCGTTGTCCCAGTAGGCCAGGCCCTTGATGCCCTTGGGTTCGAGCTTGGCGAGGAGCTGCTGGCCGACCGGCCCCTGGGTCACCTTGTGCAGCTCGTTGTAGTCGTCGAAGATGTAGGGCAGGTCGAAGGCTTCGAATTCCTTGACGCCCAAGGGGCCGAACTTGGCCAGGGAGGGGGCCAGCATCTGCACCGCGCCCAACTGCAGGGCTTCCATTTCCTCCTTGTCCTTGTACAGCGTCGAGTTGGGGTAGACCTCGACCTTGACCTTGCCCTTGGTCAGCTCCTCGGCCTTCTTCTTGAAGAACTCGGCGGCCAGGCCCTTGGGCGTGTCGTGGGCCACCACGTGGCTGAACTTGATCACGATGGGGCCATCGGCCCAGGCGGCGCAGGCGCCGAAAATCAGCGCAGCGGCGACGGCGACGCGGGGCAGTTTGAAACGGGACAGACAGTTGCTCATGGCGATCTCCTCCATCTATTAGGAACTTGGTAGCCGAATTTTGGCCAGTGGCCGCAACTCGGGCTATTGTGGGTTTCCACATTTCAAGCTTGATGGATATTCCGCCGCCCTATACTCCGCGCCATGAGTGCCGCAGAACCGGAACTGCCCCGTCCCACCATTGCCCTGCCGGCGCGGCCGACGCGCTGGCGCGGCCTGTGGGCGCTGCCCCTGCTGCTGTCCCTGGCCCTGTCGGTTTCGGTGATGGTCTGGTTGCGCAGTGCGGAAAAACGCGAACTGGACGAGCAGCGCCAGGAACTGATTTCCGACGCCTTGACGCTGCAGTCGGAAGTCGGCTCCAGCCTGGCTTTCGAAAACGAACGCCTCGGCGCCCTGGTCAAGTTGATTGCCCTGCATGACGTCACCCCCGCCGGCTTTGCCGGCCATGCCGAGGTGGTGGAGGGGCTGAAGCGCTTCTGGATCAGCCTCACCTGGCTGGATGGGAAGAACCGCATCGTCGCCCATGCCGCGGCGTCCCCCGCGGAACCGGGGGAGCGCGAACAGAGCGCTGCCGGGCTCAGCGCCCACCTGGCGACTCCCCTCGCCGGCGGTCAGGGGCGGCTGGTGGGGCGCTACTCGCCGGGGGAGATGCTGAGCCACAACGTGCCCTGGTGGCTGGCGCGCAAATACGACGTGAAGATGATCGACAGCTTCGACAACGTGATTGCAACCGCGGCGGAGCCGTTGACCAGCAGTGGCGGCCGGCAGTCCTACCGGGTCAGTCTCGACCCGACCCTGGAGGGCACCTGGCTGGAACTGACGGCGCGCAATCCGGTGGTTCCCTGGTATCGCACCCTGCCGGTGGCCCTGGTCGGCATCTTCATGCTGATGGTCGGCGTCGCCACGCTGATGCTGCGGCGCCAGATGCGCGCCGTGTCCATGGCCGAGAAAGCCTGGCGCACCGAGGCCGCCTGGCGCGGTGCCATGGAGGACTCGCTGACCGTCGGCCTGCGTGCCCGGGCGCTGGACGGCCGCATGCTTTACGTCAATCGGGCCTTCGAGAACATCGTCGGCTACAGCGCCGAGGAATTGGTCGGTCAGATGCCGCCGATGCCCTATTGGCCGCCCGATGCCATTGCCGAGACGATGCAGCGGTTGCAGCGCAATCTCGCCGGACAGGCCCCGCGCGAGGGCTACGAGGCGCGCTGGCGCCACCGCGACGGCCGCATGATCGACGTGATGCAGTTCGAGGCGCCCCTGGTGGACGCCAGCGGCAAGCAAATCGGCTGGATGGGCTCGGTCCTCGACATCACCGAACGCAAGCAGTCCGAGGAGCGCGAACGGCGCCAGGTCGAGGCCCTGGCCAACAATGCGCGGCTGACCATGCTCGGCGAGATCGCCTCGACCCTGGCCCACGAGTTGAACCAGCCGCTGACCGCCATCGTCAGCTACAACGCCGGGGCGATTAATTACCTGAAGCGCCAGCCGCAACCCGATTCGGTGCTGAGCGGCGCCCTGCAGCGCCTGGGCGAGCAGGCGGCTCATGCCGGCAGCATCGTTCAGCGCATCCGCGAATTCCTCACCCGCCGCACGCCGCGCCGCGAAGCCTGCGACATCAACGGCCTGGTGCGCGATGCATTGAAGCTGATGGCGCGGGAAATGAAGCGCCGCGACGTCCATGTCGGCTTCCAGGCCGCTGCCGCCTTGCCGGAGGTACGGGCGGACCGGGTATTGATCGAGCAGATCGTCATCAATCTGGTGCGCAATGCGGCCGACGCCCTGGCGGCCTGCTCCGGCGAGCGCCGGATCGAGGTCGAGAGCGGTGTCGACCGGGAGCGCAACGAAGTCTTCATCGCCGTCGCGGACAACGGCAAGGGCCTGGGCGACCTGTCGGTCGAGCAGTTGTGCTCGCCCTTCTTTTCCACCAAGCCGGAGGGCATGGGCATGGGCCTGGCGATCTGCCGTTCCATCGTCGAGGCCCATCAGGGACGCTTCACCGCCGGGGCGGCGAAACTGGGCGGGGCCAACTTCACCGTGTGGCTGCCGCTGACATCGAACCGGGAGGAAAACCCATGACGCAGAAGACGGTAGTGCCCGTGGTCTATCTGGTGGACGACGAGGATTCGGTGCGCGATGCCCTCGGCTTCCTGCTCGCCTCCCGGGGCCTGACGGTGCGCAGCTTCGACAGCGGCCCGGCCCTGCTCGCTGCCCTGGACGCGGAAGCGGCGCCGGTGCGTGGCGTGTTCCTGCTGGACATGCGGATGGAGCCGATGAGCGGCAGCCGCGTGCATGACGAATTGATCGCCCGCGGCCTCGGTAACCCGGTGCTGTTCCTCACCGGCCACGGCGACATCCCGATGGCGGTGGAGGCATTGAAGCGTGGCGCCTTCGATTTCCTCGAAAAGCCCTATGGCGACAACAGCCTGGCGGACCGCCTGGAGCAGGCTCTGGCGGTCGAGGCGGCACGTTACGCGGAAGACGCCCAGGCGGCGGAAAGCCGTGCCCGCCTCGACAGCCTGACCGAGCGCGAACGGGAGGTGATGCAGCGGGTGGTGGCCGGCAAGCTGAACAAGGTCATCGCCGACGAACTGCACATCTCGATGCGCACCGTGGAGGTCCATCGGGCGCGGGTGTTCTCCAAGCTCGGGGTGCGTTCCGCGGCAGAGTTGGCGACGCTGCTGGCGCGCTGAGCCATCCCCAAATCAAGGGCGGACGCAAGTCTGAAGCGTGTGCGTGGTGACCTGGTTGCGCCGTAGCAATCGGGGCGATGGGATGGTCACGTATCAGATTGGGCCAAGGAGGTAATTTTCCAAAGGCTGGTCATATTCTTCGTAGTGCGCCAGAAGCAGGGATAGAACGCCGTCGATTCCGTCGACCGCGAGCACGCAATTGCCATCCTCGGACAGCACGACTCGAATCGATTTCAACTGTTCCGCAATGGCGATATGCGATTGCATATGCGCCAATCGATGGGCTGGTGGCACGTTTCCTTTCATGAGCAAAGCTTCAATGACATCGTGCTTGAGCGTGGCTTCAACAAAAGCCTTGATCAGATTTTCGACGGCACTACGGCAGATATGGCGTAGATCTGGGCAGCACTGGTGGCAGTCATCGACAGTGCTCCGCTGTGTACAGGCGGCCTTGATCCGCTCGGCGAAGTCGATCATCAGTTTGTGATCGCGGTGGGTACGGTCAAAAGCCAGTTCCCGAATCGGCTCCATGCAAATTTCTCCAACTTTTGTGAGGTGGACTACTGCATCTGTCGAGTGACAGAACTCAGCGTCGTCGTGGCGGTATCCGATATACGGTGCGTGTTTTGTCTCAACCCAGGCGCCCGATTCGGCAAGGCAAACGTAGCCCTTGGATTATGCTGGTGGGATTCTTTGATTGTCTTGGCCGGATATGGATTTGAGGGCTTGGGTCAATTGCCCCAGCGAGCTTTCCAGTCGGTTCTGTGCCTGTTCCAGTTGGGCGAATAGTCGGCGCGCCATGCCGGATTGGCCGTTTTGGTAGGTGTGGCGCACGCATTCGATCAACTGGTCGGCTTCCCGATGGGCGTGGTTGGTCTCGGTGAATTCATGCAGCGCCTGGTAGCGGTAAACGCCGCGGCTCTCCATCCAGCGTTTGAAGTGGCAACCCCTGGGGTCGTCGTGGGAGTGGCGATCCGGCAAGCTGGTGCCGCGGTCGAGTGTTCTGCGCACGGAATCGAATTCCCGCTGGTGTAACAGCCCTGCCAGCAGGATTGGCAGATCGGCCTGGTCCAGTGAGGATTGGCATGCTGCGCTCCACTGTGCATCCGGTGTCCAGGTATCCACCCAGGTGGGCAGTTTTTCGGCTGGCATGGGGCGGGCGATGGCATAGCCCTGGGCCAGGTCGCACCCCAGATAGATCAGGGCGAGGCCGTGGGCCAGGGTTTCCACCCCTTCTGCTACGACTTCCATGCGGAATACCGTGGCCAGGCTGAGGACACCTTCGACGATGGTCATGTCTTCCGGATCGTCGAGCATGTCGCGGATGAAGGTCTGGTCGATCTTCAAGGTATCCACCGGGAACTGCTTCAGATACTGCAGCGATGAATAGCCGGTGCCGAAGTCGTCCAGCGCCACCGTAACCCCCAGGTTGCGGCAGGCCTGAATTACCTCGCGGGCGCGGGTCGGGTCGGCGACGTCAGTGCTTTCCAGCACTTCCAGTTCAAGTTGCTGCGGTTTTAGTTGCGGATATTTCTGTAATAGCGCCGATAGTTCGGACTCGAAGTCGCCGCTCAGCAGGTGTCGCGGCGAGATGTTGATATTGACGCTGACGTCGAGGTCCAGCCCTTGGTTTTGCCATTCGACCAATTGCCCCAAGGCGGTTTTCAGCACCCACTCGCCGAAGGCCACCGAGAGATCGCTTTCCTCGATCAAGGGCAGAAAATCCTTGGGTGCCAGCAGACCCAGCTCAGGGTGCTGCCAGCGGGCCAGGGCCTCGACGCCGACGACGCGCCCTTTGCGCAGATCGACTTTGGGCTGGTAGTAGAGGCGGAACTGATCGGCTTCCAGCGCCTTGCGAATGCGGGCAATGATGGCCTGGCGTTCGCGCAGGTGCTGCTCCTGTTTCGTGTCGAAGAACTGCAGGCGATTGCGGCCGCCACGCTTGGCCAGGTACATGGCCTGATCGGCGTGCCGTATCAATGCGTCGGAATCGCTTTCGTCGTCCGGGTAGAGGGCGATGCCGACGCTG
>DATDMT010000138.1:0-32069 GCA_036518635.1 Rhodocyclaceae bacterium
GCTGTACCCCGAGAACAAGGTACGCCCGATCGACGCCCAGGGCGGCTGGCTGCCCGGTAGCCGTACCCTGATGCCGGGTGACAAGGACTACAACCGCGGTTCGATGAATCCCAAGTCGCGCTGAAACGTCTGAGCTGGAAAGCAAAACGGGCAGCCGCGGCTGCCCGTTTTGCTTTGGAACCTCTGAGGCTCAGTCCGGATTTTCCTGGTTGATGTTGGCGGCCCAGGTCAGGGCTTCGGCCAGGCTGGCGTTCACCGTGTTGTTGTCCAGGCCCGGCAGTTGCGCCACCAGGTCGTGACAGGCGGCGCCGTCGCCGATTTCCAGCGCCTCGGTGAGGCGCAGCAGGATGCCCAGCTTGCCCTTGCCGTCGAGGGCTTCGAGCACGTCGCCGGCGAGATTGATGCCCTTGGTGATCTCCTCCATCGGCGCCCCCATCAGGGCCGGCATCAGCGACATGATGCCGCTCATGAAGGCATGGTCCTGGGCGTCCTTGAGGCCAGGGGCGCGCTGGGCCAGCAGTTCCATAAGTCGGCCACGGGTGGCCGCCATGTGCAGCAGCGGGTTGCCGACGCTGCTGCCGCTCGGATTGGTGTACAGCAGCAGTTGCAGCCAGCGCTGTAGCTGGCGCATGCCGAGCACGGCGATGGCGTGGCGCAGCGAAGTGACCTTGGTGTGCAGGCCGGTGGCGGCGGAGTTGGTGAGCCGCATCAGGTTCACCACCAGCCCCGGCTCCTGCTTCAGCACGGCTTCCAGGTCCTTGGTGTCGGCGTCGCCCATCACCAGGCCGAGCAGGCGCATCAGCGAGAGCTGCGAGTGGCCCAGCTTCTTGCCGGCGACGATGGCCGGGCGGGCGAAGTAATAGCCCTGGAACAGGGCGTAGCCGAGACGGTGGCAGAGGTCGGCCTGCTCACGCGAATCGACCTTTTCTGCCAGCAGCTTGACCGGCCAGCTTTTCAATTTCTGGGTGACGGTTTCGAGTTCGGCGGTGGTCAGCGGCAGGATGTCCACCTTGACCACTTCCACCAGGTCCAGCAGGGGCTTCCATTTGTCCTCGAAGTGCACGAAGTCGTCGAGGGCGAGGGTGAAGCCCTTGGCCTTCAGGTCTTGGCAGCGCTCGATGATGGCCGGCGTCGGCTCGACGGTCTCCAGAACTTCGAGCACCATTTTTTCCGTCGGCAGGGCTTCCAGCATGTCCGACAGCAGCAGGGATTCGTCGCAGTTGATGAAGCCCTTGTAGGGGCCGAGGGCGCGTTCGATGCCGAGTTCGGCGAAGGCATTGCTGATCACGCTGGCGCTGGCGGCGAGATCGTCGTCCACATTGGCGGAGTTCTGCCGGCCATTGCGAAACAGCAGCTCGTAGGCATAGAGCTGGTGCGTTCGATCAAGGATGGGCTGCCGCCCGAGAAAAATCTCGTCGTTAGTGGGTTCCATCGAAGCGGAAGTCCAGGGTGGGCCAGACGGTCTGCAGTGCCGTCTTGAATTCGTTGCGGATGCGCTCCAGCGCCGCCGGATTGTCAGCCTCGAAGCGTAGCACTACTACCGGGGTGGTGTTGGAGGCGCGCGCCAGGCCAAAGCCATCGGCATATTCGGCGCGCACGCCGTCGATGGTGTTGAGTTCGCGGGCGCTGGGGAAGCGGCCTTGCTTTTGCAGCTTGGCGATCAGGGCGTGGGGTTCGCCTTCCTGCATCTTGATGTTCAGCTCGGGCGTGGACAGGGCGTTCGGCAGGTTTTTCAGCGGCCAGTTGGCGTCCGCCCAGCGGGAGACGATTTCCAGCAGGCGGGCGCCGGCGTAGAGGCCGTCGTCGAAGCCGTACCAGCGCTCCTTGAAAAACACATGGCCGCTCATCTCGCCGGCCAGGGGGGCGCCGGTTTCCTTCAGCTTGGCCTTGATCAGGGCGTGGCCGGTGTTCCACATCAGCGGCTTGCCGCCCTGGTGGCGCACCGACTGGGCGACCCAGCGCGAGCATTTGACGTCGTAGATGATCTCGGCGCCCGGGTTGCGGCTCAGCACGTCGGCGGCGAACAGCATCAACTGGCGGTCGGGGTAGATGATCTCGCCGTCCTTGGTTACCACGCCGAGGCGGTCGCCGTCGCCGTCGAAGGCCAGGCCCAGTTCGGCATCGGCTTCTTTCAGCGTGCGGATCACGTCCTGGAGGTTTTCCGGCTTGGAGGGGTCGGGGTGGTGGTTGGGGAAGTTGCCATCCACTTCGCAGAACAGTTCGATGACTTCGCAGCCCATGCGGCGGAACAGTTCCGGGGCGATGCCGCCGGCCACGCCGTTGCCGCTGTCGATGACGATCTTCATCGGCCGGGCGAGCTTGACGTCGCCGACGATGCGCGACAGATAGGCTTCGCGCACATCGGCCCGGCTCAGCTTGCCGCGGCCCTTGGCGAGCCTGCCGTCGGTGATACGCTGGCGCAAATCCTGGATCAGCTCGCCGTAGAGCGTCTGGCCGCCGAGCACCATCTTCAGGCCGTTGTAGTCCGGCGGGTTGTGGCTGCCGGTGACCGAAACGCAGGAGTCGGTGCCGAGTTCATAGGCGGCGAAGTAGGTCAGCGGCGTCGGCACGCAGCCGATGTCCACCACGTCCACGCCGCTGCTGAGGATGCCTTCGGCCAGGGCCGACGACAGGCTGGGGCCGGACAGGCGGCCGTCGCGGCCGACGGCGATGGACTTGATGCCGCGGGCGACCGCCTCGCTGCCGAGGGCCTGGCCGATGGCACGGACGGTGCCGGTGGTGAGGGTTTTGCCGACGATGCCGCGAATGTCGTAGGCCTTGAAGATTTCCGGTGCGGGCAGGCTCATGGGGCGCAGGGGGAGGGGCAAGGAAAGCGGCCGATTATGGCATGGGGCTAACGCTGGCCGTTGACGCTCAATGCAGGAAGCGGGTGTCGGTGTCGATCATTTCCTCGGGTGCTTCCGAGGCGTGGTGCAGCACCATGCGCCAACCGAGGGGGCCGCGCACGTAGGCATTGCTGGTGATGATCGGCGTCAGCCCTTCGGTGTCGCCCTCGAAGCTGATCTGTTCGACCAGGCTGTGGATCGCGCTGAAGGGAGTGATCACACTGCCCACCGGGCGCAGGGTGACGCGCAGCCGTGGGCCACCGTTGAAAATGCGTCGCCAGGTTTCGCGGATCATGGCGTAGCCGCTGACCTGCTGGCCGCCGGGGGAGACGCAGATGATGTCCTCGTCCTCGGCCCAGACCTGCATCAGGGCTTCCAGGTCGGCGCGTTCGATGGCCTCGTAAAAAGCCGCTTCCACATCCTGCGGCGTGGCGAAGACGATCTTGTCGGGCATGGTCAGCGTTCCTCCATTTCGGCTTGCACTTTTTCAGGCGCCAGCTTTTCCAGACAGTCGAGATGGCCCAGGGGGCACTCGCGTTTGAAACAGGGACTGCAGGGCAGGTTCAGCGACAGAATTTTGGCACTGGACGAGAGGGGCGGAGTGTAGCCCGGGCTGGAGGAGCCGTAGAGGGCGATCAACGGCCGGCCGAGGGCGGCGGCGACATGCATCAGGCCGGAATCGTTGCTGACCACCTGGCGCGCGCAGGCCAGCAGGTCGATGGCCTGGATCAGCGTGGTGCGGCCGCAGAGGTTGATCGCGCAATTTTTCGACAGGCGGACGATCTCGTCGCCGGCCGTCGCATCCTTGGGGCCGCCGAGTATCCAGACCGGGGCTTCCGGGCTGGCGATGCGGCTGGCCAGGGCGGCGAAGTGGCGTGCCGGCCAGCGTTTGGCCGGGCCGTATTCGGCGCCGGGGCAGAACACCACCGGGGCGCCCTGCTGCGGCAGGTTGAGGGCGCTGCGGGCGGCCTGTTGCTGTTCGGGCGAGGAGTTCAGCCGGGTGGCCGGCAGGGCTGGCGTCGGCGCGTCCGGCGCCACGGCGAGGCGGGCATAGCGATCCACCAGGCGTGGCACGCCGGCCTTGTCCAGGCGATGGCGGTTGTTGAGCAGGCCGTAACGGGATTCGCCGATGTAGCCAGTGCGTTGCGGGATGCCGGCGAAGAAGGGCGCCAGGGCCGACTTCCAGCTATTCGGCAGGACGATGGCTTCGTCGTAGCCGGCGGCGGCGAGGCGCTTGCCCAGCGCGCGGCGCGCCATGAAGGCGAAATCGCCGTGGCCGAAGGGGCTTTCGAGGATGTTGCCGATTTCCGCCATGCGCCCCAAGAGCGGGGCGCTCCAGCCGGGGGCCAGTACATCGACGCTGGCCGGGCGGGCGGCCAGCAGGGCCAGCAGCGGCTGGGCCATCAGCGTGTCGCCGATCCAGGAGGGGGCGACGACGAGGATTTTCATGGGGAGAGTCGAGAGTGGTGAGTGGAGAGTCGAGAGAGGGCTGCGCTCTCGACTCTCGGCTCTCGACTGCCTTTAGTGATGTCCCTTGGGCCGTTCGCCGGTGAAGGTGTAGGTGGCGCCGCAGTAGGGGCAGACCGCCTTGCCTTCTTCGTTCTTCAGCACGTCGAGGAAGACGCGGGGATGGCGCGACCACAGCGGCGCGCCGGGACGCGGGCAGTGCAGCGGCAGATCGTGGGCGGTGACGGTGACGTCGCGGACGCTGTCGTCGACGGTTGCATTGCTCATGGCGATGTCCTCAAACGTGGGTGAGCCAGTCGGCGTGGGCCGGCACCTTGCCGTTGACCACGTCGAAGAACAGGCTCTGGATCTTCTGGGTGATGGGGCCGCGGCGGCCTTCGCCGATCTGGCGGTTGTCGAGTTCGCGGATCGGCGTCACTTCGGCGGCGGTGCCGGTGAAGAAGGCTTCGTCGGCGATGTAGATGTCGTCGCGGGTGAGGCGGCGGCTGCGCACTTCGAGGCCGAGATCCTTCGCCAGGGCGATGATCGAGCCGCGGGTGATGCCGACCAGGGCGGAGCCCATCTCGGGTTCGTAGAGCACGCCGTCCTTGACGATGAACAGGTTCTCCCCGGCGCCTTCGGCCACATAGCCGTCCACGTCGAGCAGCAGGGCTTCGTCGTAGCCGTCCTGGGTGGCTTCGAGGTTGGCCAGGATCGAGTTGGCGTAGGTGGCGGCGAACTTGGCGCGGGCCATGGTCACATTGACGTGATGGCGGACGTAGCTCGAGGTCTTGACGCGGATGCCCTTCTCCATGCCTTCCTCGCCGAGGTAGGCGCCCCACGGCCAAGCGGCGATCGCCACGTGCGTGCTGGCGCCGCGCGGGCTGACGCCCATCTTCTCGGAGCCGTCGAAGGCGATCGGACGCAGGTAGCAGGATTCCAGGTTGTTGGCGCGCACCACTTCCTTCTGCGCTTCCATCAACTGTTCCTTGCTGTACGGCATCTTCATCATGTAGATGTGGGCCGAATTGAACCAGCGGTCGGTATGTTCCTTGAGGCGGAAGATCGCAGTGCCGGAGACCGTCTTGTAGGCGCGCACGCCTTCGAATACCGAAAGGCCATAGTGCAGCGAGTGGGTCAGCACATGGGTGGTGGCTTCACGCCAGGGCACGAGCTTGCCGTCGTACCAGATAAAGCCGTCACGGTCGGCCATGGACATGTTCGAATCTCCAGCGAGTTTGGGCGAAAGCCGACGATTTTAGCCGATTCGCCCTGTTAGCCACAGTCCATTTTGCCCATCCGGCCGCCTGCAGGGCTCCCGGCTGGCCGGAGGACCATTGATTTCGGCTTTGCGGCGAACCACACTGGTATTCGTCAGCACCGATGTCAAAAATCCAAGGCTGATCCTCGCTTGTCACGGTTGAGTCGGTTTTGAGCTTCCTTGCCCCCAACGTTCAGGAGAGCAAACATGTCCCTACGTATCAACGACACGGCCCCCAATTTCACGGCGAACACCACCCACGGCACGATCGATTTCCACCAGTGGATCGGCGATAGCTGGGCCATCCTGTTTTCGCACCCCAAGGATTTCACCCCGGTATGCACCACCGAACTGGGCTATATGGCGAAAATCGAGCCCGAGTTCACCAAGCGCAATGCCAAGCTGATCGGCTTGTCCATCGATCCGGTGGAAGACCATGGCTGCTGGCTCGCCGACATCGAGGAAACCCAGGGCGCCAGCGTCAAATATCCGCTGATCGGCGACACCGATCTGGCCGTGGCCAAGCTCTACAACATGCTGCCGGCCGAAGAGCCCGGCACTTCTGCCGGCCGTACCGCCGCGACCAATGCCACCGTGCGTTCGGTGTTCATCATCGGCCCGGACAAGAAGATCAAGCTGATGCTGACCTACCCGATGACCACCGGGCGCAATTTCGACGAAATCCTGCGGGTGCTGGATTCGATGCAGCTCACCGCCAAGTTCAAGGTGGCGACGCCGGTGAACTGGAAGCAGGGCGAGGACGTGATCATCGCCGGCTCGGTTTCCGATGCCGACGCCAAGACCCTGTTCCCCGACGGTTGGAAGGCGCCGAAGCCCTATCTGCGGGTGGTCAAGCAGCCGCGCTAGCGGATCGTGATCTTCGAGACCGTCGCCACCGGCGGCTGCCGCTCCTATCTGCTCGGCTGCCCGGAGACCTGTGCCGGGGCGGTGATCGACCCCGAACTGGGGCAGATCGAGCGTTACGTCGCCCTGGCCGCCAAGGACGGGGTGCGCATCCGTTACGTGATCGACACCCACACCCATGCCGACCACTTTTCCGGCGCCAGGCTGTTGGCGCAGCGGCTCGGCGCGACGACGGTGATGCATCGCTCAAGTTCCGCACCCATGGTGGATATGCGCGTCGACGACGGCGATATGCTGGTGATCGGCAGTCTGCGCCTGCAGATCATGTATACCCCGGGACATACGCGGGATTCGATCTGCCTGGTGGCCGACGACCGGGTATTCACCGGGGACACCCTGCTGATCGGCGCCACCGGCCGCACCGACCTGCCGACCGGCGATTCGGCGACGCTCTACGACAGCCTGTTCGACGGTCTGCTGAAACTGGACCCGACGCTGATGGTCTTTCCCGCCCACGAATACCAGGGGCGCAGCCTCACCACCATCGGCGACGAGATCGCCTCCAATCCGCGCCTGCAGGTCCGCGACAAGGCGGCCTTCGTCGCCCTGATGGGTCAGTTGAACCTGGCCATGCCGACCCATATCACCGAGGCCCTGCGCACCAACCTGAGCGGCGGCAAGACCGTCGCCCAGATGCTGGCCGAAGCTGCCGCCAGCGTGCCCTTCATGGCCATGGCCGAGTTGCAGCGGCGCATCGCGCGCGGCGATCCGGAGTTGATCGTGCTGGATGTGCGCGAACGGGAGGCCTTCAACGCCGGCCACATTCCTGGCGCGCAACTGCTGCCGCGGGGACAGCTAGAACTGCGGGTCAACGACGATCTGCCGGACCCGACTCGGCACATCGTCACCTGCTGCGAGTTCGGCCGGGTATCCACCCTGGCCGCCGCCACTCTGCGGCAGATGGGCTTCATGCGCGCCGTGGCCTTGCATGGCGGCATCAAATCATGGCGCGAGGCGGGGTACGCGCTGACGCCTGCCGGCGATTGAGGGGGCCGATATCGCGGCTCTGCCGATAGCCGTGGTGCCATCGGGGAAATATACTTGGCCCAATATTCAGTCAGCGGCGCTGATCGGCTTGCCGTAGCGTCCGCGACTTAGGGGGATAACGAGATGAACAAAAAGCTGGCGGCCTTGCTGCTGACAGCGCTCATGGCGCTAGGCCTGCAGGCCTTTGCCGCCGAGGGCGACGATGCCCGGCTGCGCCTGGTGGAGCAGAAGCTGCGCCTGGTCGAGACCCTGCTCAACGCGCCGGCGGCGAAGAGTGCCGCGACTCGCGGCGGCGAAGCGCAGGGCATGATCGACAGCGCCAACAAGGCCCTGGCCGGCGCCCGCGGCGCCGTCGCCGAAGGGCGCACAGAAGATGCGGCCAAGCTGGCGGACGAGGCCTTCAAAGCGCTTTCTGCCGTGTCGCGCCGCATGTCTTCCGACAACGCCCTGTCGGAGAGCGCCCAGCGCAAGAATTACGACGAGCTGCGCGAGCAGGTGGCGACCTATCGCGCCTCGGCGGCCGAATTAGTGCGCGATCCCAAGGCGGGGCCGCCGGCGCAGAAATTGTTGACCCAGATCGACCAGGCCTCGGCCGAGGCCAGCCGCATGGCCGGCAGTGGCCAGCTCGGCGAGGCCAACAAGAAGCTGGCCGATACCTACAAGCTGGCGGTGGTGGAACTGTCGCGGATACGCGCCGGCCAGGAGGTGGTGATGTCCCTCAAGTTCGACAGCCCGGCCGACGAGTACGCCTACGAGCAGAAGCGCTACAAGAGCAGCGAAATCATGGTGGACATGCTGATCGCCGAGGGCAAGGCCGAGGGCGAGCGTAAGAAGCTGGTGGAAGGCTTTGTCGGCGAGGGCCGCCGCTTGATGCAGGAGGCGGCGCAGAATGCCCAGGGCGGCCGCCACAAGGATGCCGTCGGGCAGATGGAGCAGGCCACCGCGCAACTGACGCGGGCGCTCCAGGCGATGGGCGTGCCGGTCTTCTGAGGATGAGCGCGATGAACTGGATACGAGGATTGTTGCTGGGCCTGATGCTGGCGTCGGGTGCCGCCCTGGCGGCGGAAACCTCAGCGGGGGCGACGGCGATCAACCGGGCGGGCGAGTTGCGCATGCTGTCGCAACGCATCGTCAAGGCCTACGCCCAAGTCGGCATGGGCGTGCAGCCCAAGGTGGATCGGCAAATCCTCGCCGAGTCGGTGCGCCGTTTCGACGCCGACCTGCGCTGGCTGGAGGACTTCCCTGGAGTGGACGGCGGCCGCCTGAGCGAGCTGAAGGGCCGCTGGAAGGAGTTCGGCCGGATTTTTCACGACAGCCCGGAGCTGGCGCAGGCTGCGGCCTTGAATAGCACCGCCGAAGGCATCCTGAATCTGGCCGAGGGTCTGACCCAGGGCTTGGCCCAATCCGACGGCGGCGAGATCGGGCGCTTAGTGAATCTGGCCGGACGCCAGCGTATGTTGTCGCAGCGCTTGGCCAAGGCCTTCATGCTGCGCGCCTGGGGCCATCCCGATCCGCGCCTGCGTAGCGAAATGGAAGATGCAGCCCATGAGTTCACCCATGGCCTCGATACGCTGCGCAGGTATCGCGGCAACTCGCCCGATATCAAGGCCGAGATCAACGAACTGGCGCTGCAATGGGAATGGCTGGGTGCCGCCATCGCCACCGAGGGTACTGGCTCCTATCGGCTGATCGTTGCCGAATCCAGCGAGGCGATCCTGGCCAGCGCCGACCGCCTCACCACCCTGTATGAACGTCTTGGGCGCTAAGCGATGAAGGAGATTTCGATGTGGTCTCGCCGTGATTTCCTCAAGTCGGCGGGCGCCTTGGCCGCCGCCAGTGCCCTGCCATCCTGGGCCGCCTCGGCCACCTCAGCCTCGACCGCGGCCAAGGGCGTCAAGCATTACGCCCTGCGCCCGGCGGAGCTTGAACTGGCGCTGGCCGGCATGGCTGGCAAGAGCAATTTCTGGGGTTTCAACGGCAGCGTGCCCGGCCCGCAGATCCGCGTCCGGCGCGGCGAGCGGGTGCATGTTTCGCTGGAGAACGGCCTTGCTGTCGAGACCGCGGTCCATTGGCATGGCGTGCGGGTGCCGAACGCGATGGACGGTGTGCCCCAGGTCACTCAGGCGGCGCTGAAGCCCGGCGAGCGCTTCGAGTACGAATGGCTGGCGCGGGATTCCGGCACCTTCTGGTACCACCCCCACCAGAGCAGCTTCGAGCAAGTGCCGCGCGGGCTATATGGCGCTCTGATTGTCGAGGAAGACAAGCCCATCGTCGTGGACCGCGACGAGGTCTGGCTGCTGTCCGACGTCAAGCTCGACCCCGACGGTCGCCAAGTGGAGGACTACGGCCGGGTGATGGATTTTGGCAACGAAGGCCGCCTCGGCAACCGGATACTGGTCAATGGCCAGCCCGGTGGGGAGCTGTCGGTGAGGAGCGGTGAACGCATCCGCCTGCGCCTGATCAACGCCGCCTCGGCGCGGCTGTTCAAGCTGGCCATTGCCGGCCATGCTGTGACGGTGATTGCCTACGACGGCCAGGCGGTCACGCCCCATGTGCTGGAGTTCGTGGAACTCGGCCCCGGCATGCGGGTGGACATCGTGCTCGATTGCCTGCGCCGCCCCGGCGAGACTTTCGCCATCAGCGACAGCCATCGGCGCAGCCTCGGCGATGTCGGCCGGATCGTCTACCAGCAGGGCAAGCCGTTGCGCGACAAGGCCTTGAAGGCGCCCATCGCACTGGCGGCGAACCCCCTGCCGGAACCCAATCTGGACAAGGCCAGCGACCACTACATCGTCTTCCAGGGCGGCATGCGCGGCACGCCGATCATCGGCGCCATCGACGGCAAGCCGGGCCGGATCCAGGACATGATGGAAAAACAGGGTCTGGCCTGGACCATGAATTTCACCGCCCAGCACGAACACGCCCTGTCCCATGTGCCGCTGCTGCAATTCGCCGTCGGCGAGCACGTGGTGCTGCACATGATCAACGAGACCGACTATTTCCACCCGATGCACCTGCACGGCCATTTCTTCCGCGTGCTGGCGGTGGATGGCAGGAAGACCCGCTTGCGCGAATGGCGCGATACGGTGCTGATGGCGCCGCGTTCCTCGGTGGAAGTGGCCTTCGTCGCCGACAACCCGGGGGAGTGGATGTATCACTGCCACATCCTCGATCATGCCGCCGGCGGCATGATGGGCACGCTGATCGTCGAGTGATGGTGTTGCCCTAGGCGACGGTGGGTGGCGGCGGGCGGCGGTAAAATGGCGCCATGAGCGAAATCTGGAAACCCAATGTCACCGTCGCCGCCGTGGTCGAGCGCGACGGCCGCTATCTACTGGTGGAAGAGGAGACCGACGACGGCATCCGCTTCAATCAGCCCGCCGGCCATCTCGACCAGGGCGAGTCGCTGCTCGCCGCCGTGGCCCGCGAGGCGATGGAAGAGACCGCCTGGGAATTCACTCCGACGGCCCTGGTGGGCGTCTATCAATGGCCGCGGCCCCAGGGCGACATCACCTATCTGCGCTTCGCCTTCTGCGGCGACCTGGGCGCCCACGACCCGGAGCGTCAGTTGGATACGGGCATCCTGCGCGCGGTGTGGCTGACCCCGGCCGAGATCGAAGCCAGCCAGGCGCGTCATCGCAGCCCGCTGATCTGGCAGTGCGTGCAGGACCACATGGCGCAGCGGCGTTTCCCGCTTGATCTGATTCGCCACTACGACTGATGTCCGTGGCGCGGCTGCTCTGCCTGCTGC
This sequence comes from Rhodocyclaceae bacterium, assembly GCA_036518635.1. Taxonomy (GTDB): domain Bacteria; phylum Pseudomonadota; class Gammaproteobacteria; order Burkholderiales; family Rhodocyclaceae; genus AWTP1-18. Next base: position 11,216 of record DATDMT010000138.1, read on the forward strand.
TGTGCTGTTGTTTTGCCAACGGCGCGGCGGCCGAGGAAGCCGTCGAAGTGTGTTTCAACTACGGTTGCGCTTCCAGCGAAACGGCGGTGTATTCGGAGCCGCAGTTGGGCTGGATCAAGGAGCTACTGGGGTTGGCCAACAACGCCGAGCACGAGCGCTTCATGATCGGTGTGGTGGTCGGCCGGCTGTATGCCTGGGCGGGCGAGCAGACGCCGATCTGGGCCGACAAGGGCGGCAATATGGCTGATCAAGGGGTGCCCGGCAGCATGGACTGCATCGACCACTCGACCACCACCGAGCGCTTGTTGCGGATGCTGGAGCGGCGGTCTCTGTTCCAGTTCCACCGGGTGGTGGGGCCGGTGCGGCGCGATCGCTTCCTGGTGATCGAGCACCATGCGGTGGAGATCGCCGAATTGGGTGAGGATGGCGAACATTTCGTCGTGGACAGCTGGTTCCACGACAACGGCAAACCGGCGGAAGTGATGGCGCTGAACGATTGGATCAATGGAGAAGATGTCGATGATTGAGGGTGGCAAGGGAACCGTGGTGGTGGGCCTTTCCGGCGGCGTCGATTCGTCGGTGGCAGCCTTGCTGCTGAAACAGGCCGGCTGGAAGGTGATCGGCCTGTTCATGAAGAACTGGGAAGACGATGATGACGAGGAATACTGCTCGTCGCGCCAGGACCTGATCGACGCCGTGGCTGCTGCCGATACCATCGGCATCGACATGGAAGTGGTGAATTTTTCCGCCGAGTACAAGGATCGGGTGTTCGCCGAATTCCTTCGCGAATACCAGGCGGGGCGCACCCCTAACCCGGACGTGCTGTGCAATTCCGAGATCAAGTTCAAGGCCTTCCTCGACCACGCCGTGCGCCTCGGTGCCGACCGTATCGCCACCGGCCACTATGCCCAGGTGCGCGAGTTCCAGGGCGAATTCCAGTTGCTCAAGGCCGAGGACGGCAATAAGGACCAGAGCTATTTTCTCTACCGGCTGAACCAGACGCAGCTTGCCAAGGCGCTGTTCCCCGTCGGCCACCTGTACAAGCGCGACGTGCGCAAGCTGGCCGAGGAGGCCGGGCTGGCGAACCACGCGAAAAAGGATTCGACCGGCATCTGCTTCATCGGCGAGCGGCCCTTCCGCGAGTTCCTGCAGCGCTATCTGCCGATGCAGCCCGGGGAAATCCGCGACCTCGACAGTGACAAGCTGATGGGCTCGCACCAGGGGCTGATGTATCACACCCTTGGTCAGCGCGACGGCCTCGGCATCGGCGGCGTCAAGGGCGCGGCGGAACTGCCCTGGTACGTGGCGCGCAAGGACATGGAAAAGAATGTGCTGTACGTGGTCCAGGGCCACGATCATCCGGCCCTGCTGCGGGACCGCCTGAGCGCGGCGAACCTGAGCTGGGTCTCCGGGCGGATGCCGCATACCCACTGGGTCTACGCTGCCAAGACGCGCTATCGCCAGCCCGATGCGGCCTGCGATATCGAGGCCGTAGATGACGCGCGTTGCGAGGTGGCCTTCGCCGCGCCGCAATGGGCGGTGACCCCGGGGCAGTCGGTGGTGGTGTACGAGTCCCGAGTTTGCCTGGGGGGCGGTGTGATTCTTTAAGAATCGCAGGCGGAAAAAAAGCGCGCCAGGGGCGCGCTTTTTTTTATTGCTGGGGCCAGCGATCAGCTCTTGGCGACCGGGTCCTGCGGCATGGTGTCGGCGAAGGAGGGGCGCTGCAGCAGCTTCTCCTGCAGGCGCGCCAGGTTCGGGCAGTTGGCCCGCCAATCGATCTCGGGAAAGCGGAAATCCAGATAGCCTAGGGCGCAACCGATGGCGATGTCGGCCAGGCAGAAGTGGGTTCCCATGGCCCAGGATTTTTCGCCCAAGTCCTGCTCCATCACCACCAGGCAACGGCCGATGACTTCGTGGTTGCGGGCGATCCAGCTCTTGCTGCGTTCCTTGGCGGGGCGCATGGATTCGAGGCGGATCGCCACGGCGGCATCGGTCAGGCCGTCCGCCAGGGCTTCCTTCTGCTTGACCTCGATGCGCTCCCGGTTGGGCTGCGGCATCAGTTTGCTGTTGGGCGCGGCGTTGTCGAGATATTCGACGATCACCGGCGAATCGAACAGGGCCGAGTCGTCGTCCAGCACCAATACCGGTACGCGCGCCAAGGGGTTATGGCGAGCGACCAGTCCATCCGGTGTACTGGGGACTTCGACAACGAATTCGCAGTCGATTTTCTTTTCCGCCAGTACGACGCGAACTTTGCGAGCGTAGGGGCTGGTGAGGGTGCCGATGAGTTTCATCTGATTAGTGTTATTCCACTTGCGCGGCGCAGTATAGCACCGGGACTTCCCGCGCCCGGTGCGACTTGGCGAGGGTTCGGGCGGGGCGGGGCAGCATGATAAAATCGCAGGATTTTCCCCTTGCGATTCAATGCCATGTCCTTCTCCTTGACTGCTCTTTCGCCCCTTGACGGCCGCTACGCCGACAAGGTGGAACCGCTCCGCGCTCACTTTTCCGAGTTCGGCCTGATCCGCAACCGCATCAAGGTGGAGATCGAGTGGCTCAAAGCCCTCGCCGCCGCTCCCGAACTGGCCGAGATCGCCGCCTTCTCCACCGCCACCGTGGCCGAGCTGGATGGTGTGATTGCCGCTTTTTCGGTGGACGATGCCGCCGCCATCAAGACCATCGAGCAGCGTACCAACCACGACGTCAAGGCCATGGAGTACTGGCTCAAGGAGCGCCTGGCGAACAATGCCGAAGTGATGCGGGTCACCGAGTTCATCCACTTCGGTTGCACCTCGGAAGACATCAACAACGTCTCCCATGCCCTGATGCTGCGCGATGGCCGCGGTGCCAGCCTGCTGCCGGGCCTCGCCAAGATCATCGCCAAGTTCCGCGAACTGGCCCATGGCCTGGCCGACCTGCCCCTGCTCTGCCGTACCCACGGCCAGCCGGCCAGCCCGTCGACCCTGGGCAAGGAGATGGCCAATATCGCCGCCCGCCTGATCCGCGCCGAGAAGCAGATCGCCGCGGTGTCGCTGACCGCCAAGTTCAACGGCGCGGTTGGCAACTACAACGCCCACCTGTCCGCCTACCCGGACTTCGACTGGGAAAGCTTCAATAAGAAATTCATCGAGTCCCTGGGCCTGGAGTTCAATCCCTACACGATCCAGATCGAGCCCCATGACGCGATGGCCGAGTTGTACGACGCCATGGCTCGTGCCAATACCATCCTGATCGACGCCAACCGCGACCTCTGGCAGTACATTTCGCTGGGCTACTTCAAGCAGAAGCTGAAGGCCGGCGAGATCGGTTCCTCGACCATGCCGCACAAGGTCAATCCGATCGACTTCGAAAACTCAGAAGGCAACCTGGGCCTGGCCAACGCCACCCTGCGCCACCTTGCCGAGAAGCTGCCGATCTCGCGCCTGCAGCGCGACCTGACCGATTCCACCGTGCTGCGCAATATGGGCGTGGCCTTTGGCTACACCGTGCTGGCCTACGAATCCTGCTTGCGCGGTCTCTCCAAGCTGGAAGCCAATCCCGATCAACTGGCCGCCGATCTCGACGCCTGCTGGGAAGTACTAGCCGAGCCGGTGCAGACCGTGATGCGCCGCTATGGCGTGGAGAATCCCTACGAGCAGTTGAAGGAGCTGACCCGCGGCAAGGGCATCGACCAAGCCGGGCTGCAGGCCTTCATCAAGACACTGGCGATTCCCGAGGCGGAGAAGCAGCGCCTGCTGGCGATGACGCCGGGCAACTACATCGGCAAGGCTGCCGAGCTGGCCAAGCGCATCTGAGGGGGCGGGACGATGGCATTTGCGGACAACATTAAGCAGCTACCCGGCGTTTCCCATCTGGCCGCGATCCAGTTGCTGGACGGGGAGGGCAAGGAAGTGGCGCTGATCGAGAACAAGCCGGGTCAGACCGGTTCGCTGACGGTGTACAACCACCTCGGCCAAACCTTCGGCGCGATCACGCCGGAGGCGGCGAAGAAGGGCCTGGACCTGTATGCCGAACATACGGCCGACGCCCAGGCTCATCCGGGCAAGCATCCGAATATCGACCGCCTGATTGCCCTCGTGGCCGAAGGCGTCACGCTGCGGGTCAAACACGTTTTCGCCGCTTGATAAACGCCGCCTGAGGGCCGCGCCGCCGTCGGGTGCGATGGAGTACAGTGGGCGCACCATCGAATGGAGGAGCGCCATGCCCGACGATAGCCAAGCGTTTTCCCTGGTTCTGCAGATTTTCGCCCACGCCCGCGCCGGCTCCTTGGCGCCGGACGTGATGGTGGCGGCGGTGGACAAGCTGGTGCAGGCGGGCAATTTCCCCCTCGCCGGCATGCTCTACCGCGACTGGCTGGACCATCGCCGCAACTTCGATCTACCCGGGAGCTGGCCGCGGTTGGACGAATTGCTGGAGATGCTGCGCCAGCATGGGGAGAACCTGCCGGCCTATCGCTGACCAGGCGGTGCCCCAACCAAAAAGGCCGGTCCATGGACCGGCCTTTTTGTTTGGGGCTAGGGGAGGCTCAAACCACCGCTTCCTCTTTTTCCACCTTGACCTTGATGAACTGCTCGCGGGAGACGCCGAGCCACATCACCAGCGGGCTGGCCACCAGCACCGAGGAGTAGATGCCGAAGCAGATGCCGATGGTCAGGGCCAGGGCGAAGTAGTGCAGGGCTTCGCCGCCGAAGATCAGCATCGAGGTGACCATCATCTGGGTGCAGCCGTGGGTGATGATGGTGCGCGAGATGGTGCTGGTGATGGCGTGGTCCAGCACCTGGGGCGTGGTCAGGCCGCGCTTGCGCTTGAAGGTTTCGCGCACCCGGTCGAAGACGACCACCGATTCGTTCACCGAATAGCCCAGCACCGCCAGCACCGCCGCCAGCACCGGCAGGGAGAATTCCCACTGGAACAGGGCGAAGAAGCCGAGGATGATCACCACGTCATGCAGGTTGGCGATGATGGCGGAGACGGCGAAGCGCCATTCGAAGCGGATCGCCAGATAGATGACGATGCCGATCACCACCAGCAGCAGGGCCAGGGCGCCGTCGGAGGCGAGTTCCTTGCCCACTTGCGGGCCGACGAACTCGACGCGCTTCAAGGCCACCGGCTCGGCCTTGTCGGCGCCTTGGCAGGCGATCTTGCTGCCCACCTCGCCCTTGTCGGTCTTGAACTCGACTTGGGAGACGCTGCCGCTCTGCAGGGTGCACAGGGCGGTGAACACCTTTTCCGAGGTCTGGCTGGTGTTGCTCTCGGCCTTCAGCGGCAGGCGGATCAGCACGTCGCGGGAGGTGCCGAAATTCTGCACCTGGCTGTCGGTGAAACCATCGCTGGTGAGCTTGTTGCGCAGCTTGTCGAGATCGGGTGCTTGGCTGTAGCTGACTTCCATCAGCGTGCCGCCGGTGAATTCGATCGACAGGTGCAGGCCCTTGCTGAACAGGAACACCACGGCCAGCAGGAAGGTGATCAACGAGATGATGTTGAACACCAGCGCATGGCGCATGAAGGGAATGTCTTTGTGGATGCGGAAAAATTCCATGATGCTTTCCCTTACTTGGTGGAGATGCCGGGTTTCCACACCTGACCGATGGCCAGGGAGGTCACCTTCTTGCGGTTGCCGTAGATCAGATTGACCAGGGCGCGGGAGACCACCACCGAGCTGAAGATCGAGGTGGTGATGCCCAGGCAATGGACCACGGCAAAGCCGCGCACGGGGCCGGAGCCGAAGATCAGCAGGGCGATGCCGGCGATCAGGGTGGTGACGTTGGAGTCGAGAATGGTCGCCCAGGCCCGCTCGTAGCCGGCCAGGATGGCGGCTTGCGGGGTGTTGCCGGCGCGCAGTTCTTCGCGGATGCGTTCGTTGATCAGCACATTGGCGTCGATGGCCATACCCAGGGTCAGGGCGATGGCGGCGATACCCGGCAGGGTCAGGGTCGCCTGCAGCAGCGAGAGCAGGGCCACCAGGAACAGCAGGTTGGCCGACAGGGCCAGCACCGAGACGAAGCCGAACAGCAGGTAGTAGCACGCCATGAAGATCGAGATGGCGATGAAACCCCACAGCGTCGAATGGAAGCCCTTACTGATGTTCTCGGCGCCGAGGCTGGGGCCGATGGTGCGTTCCTCGATGATCTCCATCGGTGCGGCAAGGGAGCCGGCGCGCAGCAGCAGTGCGGTATCGGCGGCTTCTTGGGTGCTCATGCGACCGGAAATCTGCACCCGGCCGCCACCGATCTCGGAGCGGATCACGGGGGCTGTGACCACTTCACCCTTGCCCTTTTCGATCAGCAGGATCGCCATGCGCTTGCCGACGTTGTCGCGGGTCAGGTCCTTGAAGATGCGCGAGCCGGCGGAGTCCAGGGTCAGATGCACGGCGGGCTCGTGGCTGTCGCCGGAGAAGCCGGGCTGGGCATCGGTCAGGCGGTCGCCGGTGAGCAGCACCGGCTTCTTGACCAGCAGGCCGTGGCCGCCGCGCTCGACGTAGTAGTCGGTGCCGGCGGGGGGCTGGCCGGCGGCGGCTTGTTGCATCACGCTCGGGTTGGAGCTGCCTTCGTCGTCCACCATGTGCAGTTCGAGGGTGGCGGTGCGGCCGAGGATGTCCTTGGCCTTGGCGGTGTCCTGCACGCCGGGCAGTTGCACGACGATGCGGTCGGCGCCCTGCTGCTGGATCACCGGCTCGGCGACGCCAAGTTCGTTGATCCGGTTGTGCAGGGTGGTGATGTTCTGGCGCAGGGCGTCGTCCTGAATCTTCTTCTGCGCAACGGGCTTGATGCTGGCCGAGAGCTTGAAGTCGGCGCCGTCCTGGCTCTCTGCCAGGATCAGGTCGGGCTGCTGTTCGCCGATGACGAACTTGGCCTTGTCGCGGGTTTCGGCGTCGCGGAAGCGCACCACCAGGTTCATGCCTTCGCGGCCAATGCCGCTGTGGCGGATGTTCTTGTCGCGCAGCAGACTGCGCACATCGGCGCCGGTGGAATCGAGGCGCTTGGTCAGCGCACCCTTCATGTCCACCTGCAGCAGGAAGTGCACCCCGCCGCGCAGGTCCAGGCCAAGGTACATGGGCATGGCGTGCAGGTCGCTGAGCCAGTTCGGCGAATTCGATACCAGGTTCAGCGCCACGCTGTAGCCGGCGTCGTTGGCGTCCGGATTCAGGGTCTTTTCGATGACGTCCTTGGCCTTGATCTGGGTATCGGTATCCGCCAGGCGGACGCGGATGCTGTTCAAGTCCAGTTGCAGCGCGGTATAGGCGATGCTGCCGGCCTTCAGGGATTCCTCGACGCGTCCCAGCAACTGGGAATCCACCTTGATCGTGGCTTTGACGCTGGAGACCTGAACGGCCGGCGCCTCGCCGAAGAAGTTGGGCAGGGTGTACAACAGGCCGATCACCAGCGCGATGAGGACGGTGGCGTTCTTCCAGAGGGGATAGCGGTTCATGGGCGGGAGACGCGAGGGGAAAATGACGGCGGGGCGGCCAGGCCGCCCCGCAACGGGATTACAGGCTCTTCAGGGTGCCTTTGGGCAGCAGGGCGCCGACGGCGTTCTTCTGCACCAGGATTTCGACGGCGCCGTCCTTGGCTTCGGCGACTTCGATGGTCAGGAAGTTCTCGCCGACCTTGGAAATGCGCCCGGCGATGCCGCCCTGGGTGACCACTTCGTCGCCCTTGCGCAGTTCGCCGACCATCTTCTGGTGTTCCTTGGCCTTCTTCATCTGCGGGCGGATCATCATGAACCACAGCACGACGAACATCAGCACCAGGGGCACGATGCCCGTCAGGCCGCCCAGGGGATCGCTGGCGGCACCGGTGGCGGCTTGGGCATAGGCATTGGAAATCAGCACGGCATTCTCCGTTCGGAAAAATCTAAACCGCGCATTATACCGGCCCGGACATGGCAGACCGGTTACGCTGGAATTCAGCGACAAAGGCGGCGAATTGGTCCGCCTCGATGGCGGCGCGCAGCTCAGCCATCAGGATTTGGTAGTAGTAGAGGTTGTGAATGGTGTTCAACCGAGCGCCGAGAATCTCGCCGGTACGATGCAGGTGGTGCAGGTAGGCGCGGCTGAAGTGGCGGCAGCAGTAGCAGCCGCAGGTCTCATCCAGGGGCCGGGCGTCGTTCTTGTGGCTGGCGTTCTTGATCTTGACGTCGCCGTAGCGGGTGAACAGCCAGCCGTTACGGGCGTTGCGGGTGGGCATCACGCAGTCGAACATATCGATACCCTGGCCCACCGCATAGACGATGTCCTCTGGCGTGCCGACGCCCATCAGGTAGCGGGGCTTGTGCTGTGGCAACTGCGGCGCGGTGTGGGCCAGGATGCGGGCGAAATCCTCCTTCGGTTCGCCCACCGAGAGGCCGCCGATGGCATAGCCGTCGAAGCCGATCTGGTTCAGGGCGGCGAGGGATTCGTCGCGCAGGCCCTCGTGCATGCCGCCCTGGACGATGCCGAAGAGGGCGTTGGAGTTCTCCAGTCGGTCGTGTTCGTCACGGGAACGCCGGGCCCAGCGCAGGCTGAGGCGCATCGAGTCCGCCGCCTGCTTCAGGTCGGCCGGGTAGGGCGTGCATTCGTCGAAGATCATCACGATGTCGGAGTTCAGCACATGCTGGATCTGCATCGAATCCTCGGGGCGCATGAACAGGCGGTCGCCGTTGATCGGCGACTGGAACTTGACGCCCTCCTCGGTGATCTTGCGCAGATCGCCCAGGCTGAACACCTGGAAGCCGCCCGAGTCGGTGAGGATGGGCTTGTCCCAGCCCATGAAGCGGTGCAGCCCGCCATGGGCACGGATTACGTCCAGTCCGGGGCGCAGCCAGAGGTGGAAGGTGTTGCCCAGGACGATGCGGGCGCCGATCTCTTCCAACTCGTTGGGCGCCATGGCCTTGACCGTGCCGTAGGTGCCGACCGGCATGAAGACCGGGGTTTCGACGGTGCCATGGGCGAGGGTCAGTCGGCCGCGGCGCGCGGCGCCGGAGGATGCGATCAGGTCAAAGTTCATGGTGGCGATGGATCAGCATGGCGTCGCCGTAGCTGAAGAAACGGTATTGGTGGGCGATGGCGTGGCGGTAGGCGGCGCGGATGGCGTCCATCCCGGCGAAGGCAGAGACGAGCATCAGCAGCGTGGACTTCGGCAAATGGAAGTTGGTGATCAGCAGGTCGGCGACCTGGAAGTCGAAGCCGGGTGTGATGAATATGTCGGTTTCGCCGCTGCCGGCGGCCAGGGGGCCATGGCGGGCGGCGGATTCGAGGGTGCGCAGGCTGGTGGTGCCGACCGCGATTACCCGGCCGCCGGCTGCCTTGGTGGCAGCAATGGCGTCCACCGTGGCTTGCGGCAGGTGGTAGCGCTCGCAGTGCATCCGGTGCTCGGCGATACGCTGCACCCGCACCGGCTGAAAAGTGCCGGCGCCAACGTGCAGGGTGACGTGGGCGGTGGCCACACCCTTCGTTTTGAGGCGGGACAGCAGCTCCTCGTCGAAATGCAGCCCGGCGGTGGGCGCGGCGACCGAGCCCTTCTCGCGGGCGAACACGGTCTGGTAGCGGGATTCGTCGTCATTGCCGGCGCTGCGCTCGATATAGGGCGGCAGCGGCAGGCGGCCGTGGGCTTCGAGCAGGGCCAGGGCGTCGCCGGGAAAACGCAGGCGGTAGAACTCGCCCTCGCGGCCGAGCACGGTGGCGTCGAAGGCATCCTCCAGGCGAATCTGCGAGCCGGGCTTGGGCGGCTTGCTGGCGCGCACCTGGGCCAACACTTCATCATCGCCGAGGGGCCGCTCCACCAGCACTTCCACCTGGCCGCCGCTGTCCTTGCGGCCGAACAGCCGTGCGTGCAGTACGCGGGTGTCGTTCATCACCAGCAGATCGCCGGGGGCCAGCATATCGGGCAGGTCGACGAACATCCGATCCGTCAGCGACGATCCGTCCAGCGCCAGCAGACGGCTGGCGCTGCGCCGGGCCAGCGGCGCCTGGGCGATCAATTGCGGCGGCAAGTCGAAGTCGAAATCGTCGAGGGTGAGATTCATCGTGACGAATGAGTTGAAGCGAGGGGGGGATTCGCGGATAATGCGCCCTCCTTTCGCAGGGCGCGCCATTCTACGCGAGCCCTATCCTGGCCGGGATGGCGGAATCGGTAGACGCAGCGGATTCAAAATCCGCCGCCGCAAGGTGTGAGGGTTCGAGTCCCTCTCCCGGCACCAATTCAACTGGGTTGTCAGTCGAATTTGGACAACTCTGCAATTCATCGCGCATCCACCATGCAGAGTCCGCCAGAGTTTTCGGGCAAGCCCTACCGCTACGCGGTCAAGAAGATACTCGCGGACATCCGCCCTTCTCTGGTCCTGGATGTGGCTGCTGGCGAGGGTTGGCTGGCACGTCATCTCCCGAGCGATGCCGCGCTCGACGGCTTGGATTTTTTCCAGTTGAAAAAGCCCGACGGCTACAGAAAGTTCGGCCAAGCCGACTTGAATCGGGGGATTCCCGCTGCCGACGAGAAATACGATGCGGTGGTGTGCTGCGAGGCGGTCGCGTATCTGCTGAATCCGGGGCTGTTTCTGGAAAGCGCGCGGGCCTGCCTGAATCCGCAGGGGTATCTGGTGCTGACAACGCCCAATCCTGCTTATCTGGGCGCACGGATCAGCCAACTTATAAAGGGCTTTTCGCCTTCCTTTCCCGTGCCCGGCCAGAATCAAAAAATTGAGGCCCACATGCCGTGGCACCCGCTGACCTGGCAACAGCTATGGTTGCTGCTTGGCTTGACGGGGTTCACCGATATCTCGGTGCACGAGGTTCCCGAGCCTAAGCCGAAGCATTACTGGGAGCGCTTGTTTGCCCCGGCAGCGCGCTTGTATGCCAAGCATCGCGCCAATCGGGCGCCGACCCCAGAAGCGGCCGCGATGTGGCGTTCGGCCGGGGGGGATCAAGTACTGTTTGGCCGTCGTCTGGTGGTATCTGCGAAAGCCAGATAGCTGCCAATAGGGGCTCTTCGGCAGGAATGCCCGGTGCCAATTTTCGATTTGCGCAAAAAAAAACGGCCACCCGAAGGTGGCCGTTTCACTAACTAAGACTGGCGAAGCCAGAATTAGAAGGTGTGGGCGATGCCCACGTCCAGACCACGGACGCCGTAGCCGGTGCCGCCCACATCCAGGGAGTGGGTGGTGCCAGCGAAGCCCATGGCGCAGGTGCCAGCGCCTTCGTTGGAGATCTTGGAGTAGTCGGTGTAGACGTTGGTGCGCTTGGACAGAGCGTAGTCGAAGCCCAGGCTGAACTTCTTGCAATCGCCCAGGCCGATGGTGCCAGCGGCGCGGTCTTCATTTTTACCCCAGTTGACCTTGACCTTGCCGTTGGTCATGACGGGAATGGCAGCGGCCAGGTAGTAGCTCTTCTGATCCCAGGGCAGGATGGTAGCCAGGGCGCCTTCGCTCTTGACCTTTTCCCAGTAGGCGGAAACCTTCACAGAACCGAAGTCGTAGGAACCGGCCAGCACGTTGATCTTGATCTTGCCGTCGGTGCCGTCCATTTCAGCTTCTTCGTGGTCATACACAGCGCTGATCGGGCCGTTGTCGTACATGGGGGCCAGGGCCCACAGGCTGATGTCGCCTTCGTTGCCGGAAGTTGCAGCGACGGCCTTGGAACCAAGGGTGATCGGAGTCGTCGTAATGTCAGAAGCCACGGCCTTCTTAGCAGCCGTACCGGTATGCTCTTGGCCGGTCAGGTTGTGGGAGTAAGCAGCCAGAACGCTGAAGCCGCCGCCGAAGGACGGGGAGATGTAGGCGATAGCGTTGTCAGCACGGGTCTGATGGGTCTGGATGGCGGACATGGTGCCAACGGTGCCGGCGCCGAAGGCGTCGTACTTGGTGGCGAAGCCGTAGCGGGCGCCATCAACACGGCCACCGACGAAGGTACCGTAGGTGCCGCTGGTCAGGCCGATGTAGGAGTGACGGTTCCAGAACTGGTTGGTCGCGGTGGTGGCGGTGGCGTTGGCGCTGTCCAGGTTCACTTGGAATTCGGTTTCGAACAGGGCCTTCCAGCCGTTGCCCAGGTCTTCCGCACCCTTGAAGCCGATACGGCTGCCGGACTGGCCGCCGGAGACGAACTCGCTCTTGTTGCCGAGGTCGGCGGTAGCGCCGCTGCCGTCGCCACGGCTAACAAAACCGTAGTCAACACGGCCGTAGACGGTCACGTTGGATTGAGCGAAGGCGGAACCAGCGGCGAGGCCGGCGATGGCCAGAGCGATCAGTTTCTTTTGCATATGTTTCTCCAAGAGAGTTGATGTTGCGTTTGCAATGACACCACGTGGTTGGTCACTGCGTGCTTCCATAGGGAAGTCGGGGCGAATTATGGGGCGGGGGATGGGCTGGGCCGGGGTAGGCGGCCTATTTGGCGAGTTTGGTTGTTGGAATTTTGCAACAGACATTGGGCTAGGCCTTGTGCTGCGGCCATCAGGGTAGAATCTCGCGCGCAGTTGTTGCGTAGCAGCAAATATTCAAACCCGCTGACCTAGCAAAGGGCTCCCGCTTGAATCACAGCGAAGACGGAAACCATCCGCGCCTTCTCGCCACCGCTTTGGCGGCGATGGGGGTCGTTTACGGCGATATCGGCACCAGCCCCCTGTACACAATGAAAGAAGTGTTCAGCGGTCATCATGCCGTGGCGGTGAGTCCGGAGAACCTTTTGGGGATTCTGTCGCTGATCTTTTGGGCGATGACGATCACGGTTTCCCTCAAGTACGTGATGTTCATCACCCGCGCCGACAACCGGGGGGAGGGCGGCATCATGGCCTTGACCGCCTTGGCTCTGCGGACGCCGGGGGCCAGTGCGCCGTTGCTTTGGGGCATTTCTGTGCTGGGTATTTTCGGCGCGGCCTTGTTTTACGGAGATGCGGTCATCACCCCGGCGATGTCGGTGCTGTCCGCCGTGGAGGGCCTGGAGGTCGCCACGCCGGTCTTCAAGCCCTACGTGGTGCCGGCGACTCTGGTCATCCTGGCCGGCCTGTTCCTGTTTCAGCCTCGGGGTACGGCCAGCGTGGCGCGGCTGTTCGGGCCGGTGATGCTGTTCTGGTTCGGCACCCTGGGGGTGCTGGGGCTGTGGAACGTGATGCTGCATCCTGGCGTACTGTGGGCAGTTAATCCTTGGTATGCCCTGAATTTCTTCATCCAGAACAAGATATTGGCCTTCCTGGCCCTCGGTTCGGTGGTGCTGGCGATTACCGGTGGCGAGGCGCTGTATGCGGACATGGGGCACTTCGGCCGCCGTCCCATCAAATGGGCCTGGGTTGGCTTCGTGTTTCCTACGCTCTACCTGAATTACTTGGGGCAGGGCGCGTTGATTCTGGCGAACCCGGAAGCGGTTAAGAACCCGTTTTTCCTGCTGGTGCCCGAGCCGATGCTGATTCCAATGGTGGTTCTGTCCACCGCGGCGACGGTGATCGCTTCCCAGGCGGTGATCTCGGGGGCGTTTTCGCTGACCAGCCAGGCGATCCAGCTCGGCTACTGTCCGCGCATCCAGATCAAGTTCACCTCGGAGCGGGAAAAGGGGCAAATCTACATCCCGAACATCAACTGGCTGCTGCTGGCTGCGGTGGTGGTGTTGGTGTTGGGCTTCAAATCGTCTACCAATCTGGCATCGGCCTACGGCATCGCCGTCACCATGACCATGATGATCGACACTCTGCTGGCCTTCGTCGTGGTGCGGGCACTGTGGGGTTGGCACTGGATCACTGCGAGCTTGTTCCTGGCCTTTTTTGTGGTGGTGGACTTCGCGTTCTTCTCCGCCAACGTCCCCAAAATCCTTGATGGTGGCTGGTTCCCGCTGGTGCTAGGTTTGAGCGTCTTCGCCCTACTGGCAACGTGGAAGCGCGGGCGCGCGCTGCTCTACGAGAAGCTGGCGCAGGATTCGATGCCCCTGGATGCCTTCATCCGCAGTCTGCAATACGGCGGCCCCCATCGCGTCGAGGGGACGGGCATTTTCATGACTCCCAATGCGGATGCGGTACCGCGGGCCATGCTGCACAACCTGCTGCACAACAAAGTGCTGCACAAGACGGTGGTCCTGCTCAACGTACATATGGAAGACGTGCCTCACCTGACCGAATCCGAGCAGATCAAGGTCCAATCCCTGGATCAAGGATTCTTCCAGGTCGAGGTGCGCTATGGCTTCAAGGACGATCCGGACATCCCGCTGGCGCTGTCGCGCTGCGAGCCCTTTGGCTTCCATTACGAAGTGATGGAAACCTCGTTCTTCCTCGGCCGCGAAACCATCGTGCCGAACCGGATGCCGTCGATGCCGTTCTGGCGCCAGGTGCTGTTCACCTGGATGTTCCGTAATGCCGAGAGTGCGACGGCCTACTTCAAGATTCCGACCAACCGGGTGGTCGAGTTGGGCACCCAGATCGAGTTGTAACCCATCGTCGTTGGCCCGGTATCGGGTCAGCGTCCTTACGCAGGGGCCGCTAGCCACCCAGGTGGTTTGCCGGTGCCACAAGCGCCATCCTTTATAATCACATCTTTTTAGAGCGGAGAATTTCAGTGGGACTCTCAAACGTACCGTCCGGCAAGGATTTGCCCAATGATTTCAATGTCGTGATCGAAATTTCGATGCACTCCGAGCCGATCAAGTACGAAGTCGATAAGGAGTCCGGCGCGATTTTCGTGGACCGTTTCATGTCCACCGCGATGCACTACCCCTGCAACTACGGCTACATCCCCCATACCATCGCCGGCGACGGCGATCCGGTGGACGTGCTGGTGATTTCCCAGTTCGCCCTGCCGCCCGGCGTGGTGGTGCGCTGCCGCCCGATCGGTATGCTGAAGATGGTGGACGAGGCTGGCGAGGACGCCAAGCTGCTGGCCGTGCCGGTGGACAAGCTGACGCCGATGTACCGCAATGTCTCCGATACCCGCGACCTGCCCGAGATTCTGCTCGATCAGATCGCCCACTTCTTCGAGCACTACAAGGATCTGGAGCCCGGCAAGTTCGTCAAGGTGCAGGGCTGGGGCGACATCGAAGACGCCAAGAAGGAAATCATGACCGGCGTCTCGCGCTACAACGATGCGGCCGACAAGCCCGCTTATTGATCAGCCGGTGAGCCATAAAAAAAACGGCCGTCGCTTTGCGATGGCCGTTTTTTTATTTACAAGCCGAGGCCCTGGCTCTGTTCGGCGGCAGTGAATTGGCGCTGAGCCCAGGTGCGCAGATGGCCCAGGGGGCCTGACAGATTGGCCCAGTCGTCGTTCATCTGCGAACGGAGCTTGTCGCGGCGTTCCGGTTCCGCCTTGATCCAGGCGGCGATGTGCTCCGCCACCAGATCCTTGGCCTTCTGTTCGGCGGCGATCAGCAAGCGGCGTTGCGCTTCACGCGCCTCTTCGGCGCCTTGCAGGTTGGACGGCAGGTGGACTGTGCTGAGACGGGCAACTTCGCGTAGGGTGTCCGCCCTCTCGATATTGCGCGCCTGCTCCTCGCATCGCGAGGCATAGCGGCGGGTCTCAAAGCGCATGACGCTGCGCTGGGCGGGGTCGTTATATGCCATCTCGGTTCTAATCGGTTCGACCGGGTCCATCGTAACCAATGGGCCTTACCTTGTCACTCGGCCATTGCCGGCCTTGGGTTATATTCTTTCTCATGTCCTCATTACGCATCGCCCTGGCCCAAATCAATTGCACGGTGGGGGATCTCGCCGGCAACGCGGCACGCATTATCGACTTCGCCCAGCGCGCCAAGGCGCAAGGTGGCGAACTTTTGCTCACCCCCGAATTGTCCCTCTGCGGCTACCCGCCGGAGGACCTGTTGTTGCGGCCCGATTTTTATCGCGCCTGCGACCGCCACTTGGCCGAATTGGCCGGCGCGCTGCCGCTGCCGACTATCGTTGGTCATCCGGTGGAAATTGATGGCCGCCGCTATAACGCTGCCTCCCTGCTGCGCCAGGGGCGCATCGAGGCTACCTATTGCAAGCAGCGTCTGCCGAATAGCGAGGTGTTCGATGAAGAGCGCTACTTCGCTTCCGGCGAATCGCTCGGCCCCTGTGTGGTCGAGATCAACGGGGTGCGTTGCGGCATCAATATCTGCGAGGACATCTGGGCCTACGGCACCGCCGAACAGGCCCGCGATGCCGGCGCTCAAATCCTCCTGGCGCTGAATGCTTCGCCCTTCCACATGCAGAAGCAGCGTGAGCGCCAGGACATCCTGCGCCAGCGGGTGGCTTCCACTGGACTGCCGGCGCTGTATGTGAACCTGGTAGGCGGGCAGGACGAACTGGTGTTCGACGGCGCTTCCTTCGCCCTGGACGGCGCCCAGGCGCTGACCCACTGCCTGCCCGCATTCGAAGAGGCGTTGGGCTTGGTGGAGTTCGTCGATGGCCGCATCGTCCCCGGCGCGGTGAGCGTCTCCGATTCCCTCGAAGCAGACGCCTACGCCGCCCTGACCCTGGGCGTGCGCGATTATCTCGGCAAGAACGGTTTCCCCGGGGCCATCATCGGCCTCTCCGGCGGTGTCGATTCGGCGCTGACCCTCTGCATAGCCGTCGATGCCTTGGGGCCGGAAAGGGTGCGGGCGGTGATGATGCCCTCGCCCTACACCGCGCAGATGAGTCTGGACGACTCCCGCGCCCTGATTCAAGCTCTCGGCGTGCGTTACGACGAAATGCCCATCGAGCCGGCCATGGATACCTACGCTGCCATGCTCGAACCGCTATTTGCCGGCCTGCCACCCACCGCCTGGGCCGACACCACGCCGGAGAACATCCAGGCGCGGATTCGCGGCATGGTGCTGATGGCGCTGTCCAACCGCACCGGCGCCATCGTCCTCACTACCGGCAACAAGAGCGAAATGGCGGTCGGCTACGCCACGCTATATGGCGACATGGCGGGGGGCTTTGCCGTCATCAAGGACGTCTTCAAGACTTTCGTCTATCGGCTCTGCGCCTATCGCAATGCCCTGTCGCCGGTGATTCCGGAAAACATCCTGACCCGGGCGCCCTCAGCCGAGTTGCGGCCGGACCAGACCGACCAGGACACCCTGCCACCCTACGAGATCCTCGATGCCATCATCGAGCAATACATGGAGCAGGACCGCAGTCCCCGCGAAATCGTCGCCCGAGGCTATGCCGAGGCCGATGTGCGCAAGGTGGTGGGCATGCTCAAGCGCAATGAATACAAGCGCCGCCAGTCGCCGGTGGGCATCCGCGTTACCCGCCGCGGATTCGGCAAGGACTGGCGTTATCCGATAACATCGCGCTATCAAGATGAATATTGAACGGCCCCCGAAGGAGAGCGCAGCATGAAAAAAATCGAAGCCATCATCAAACCCTTCAAACTCGACGAGGTTCGCGAGGCCCTGTCGCAAGTGGGCGTCACCGGTCTGACTGTGACCGAGGTCAAAGGGTTTGGCCGGCAAAAGGGGCATACCGAGCTGTATCGCGGCGCCGAGTATGTGGTGGATTTCCTGCCCAAGCTGAAGCTGGAAGTGATCGTCGCCACCGATACCGTCGAAGCCGCCATCGAAGCCATCATCAAGGCCGCCCGCACCGGCAAGATCGGCGATGGCAAGATTTTCGTCACCTCGGTGGAGCAGATCGTGCGCATCCGCACAGGAGAGACTGGCGACGCCGCTATCTGAGTGCCGGAGGCGCTCAGATAGCGGCTTTGCCGCGAACTGGAGTACCTTCCCCCACAACCCCTTCCCGAGGAAGGGGTAGCGCAAGCGCTACCCCGCGGGGAAATAAGAAGCCATCCCCCAACCCCTTCCCGAGGAAGGGGCGACTGATCAGCGGCGCCTCAGGCGCCGTTTTTCATTTGCGGGCGCGGAGCAGGGCGATGGCAGCGCCGGCGCCACCTTCCGCGGCGCGAGATTGGCAGAAGGCCAGAACGTCGCGGTTCTGCGCCAGCCAGCCTTGGACCAGCTTTTTCAGGATCGGCTCGCGGCCCGGCGAGCCCAGTCCCTTGCCGTGGACGATACGGACGCAGCGCAGGCCTTTGGCCAGGGCATGGGCGATGAACTCGGTAACGTGTTGCCGGGCTTCGTCGCGGGTGCGGCCGTGCAGGTCCAGGTGGTCCTGCACCACCCAGCGGCCGCGCCGCAGATCGCGCAAGACGCTGCTGGCCAGGCCAGGGCGTAGCCAAGCGGCTTCGTCGCCACCTTCCAGGTGCAGGTCGAGCGGGGCGGGGCCGTGTAGGGATTCGTGCAGGGCGTGGGATTCGTCCAGTTGGCGCTGGCGCGGGATGGCCGGAAGGGGTTCCGGCTCCTCGTGGTGGCGGTCGTGTTGCAGCGGAATTGCATCCGCCACCGCCTCCCGGAACAGCGCCCGATCCGCTTCGTCGGGCGGAGGCGGGCGCTTCCGTGGCATCTCAGTGGCCGAGGGCGTCCAGGTAACGCTCGGCGTCCAGGGCTGCCATGCAGCCGGTACCGGCACTGGTGACGGCCTGGCGGTAGATGTGGTCCTGCACATCGCCGGCGGCAAATACGCCGGGCACGCTGGTGGCTGTGGCGTTGCCGGTGCGGCCGCCCTGCGTGACGATGTAGCCGTTCTCCATTTCTAGCTGGCCTTCGAAGATGTCGGTGTTGGGCTTGTGGCCGATGGCGATGAACACGCCCATCAGGTCGATGTCCTCGGTGGCGCCGTTCTGGGTGCTCTTGATGCGCATGCCGGTGACGCCGCTCTTGTCGCCCAGCACCTCATCCAGGGTGTGGTTCCACTTGATGGTGACCTTGCCGGCCTTTTCCTTCTCGAACAGGTGGTCCTGGAGGATTTTCTCCGAACGGAACTTGTCGCGGCGGTGGACCACGGTCACGTGGCTGGCAATATTGGACAGGTAGAGCGCTTCCTCCACGGCGGTGTTGCCGCCGCCGACCACCGCCACCGGCTTGTTCTTGTAGAAGAAGCCGTCGCAGGTGGCGCAGGCCGAGACGCCCTTGCCGGCGAATGCCTCTTCCGAAGGCAGGCCCAGGTACTGGGCCGAGGCGCCGGTGGCGATGATCAGCGCGTCGCAGGTGTATTCGCCCATGTCGCCGATCAGGCGGAAGGGCTTTTCCTGCAGCTTGACGGTGTGGATGTGGTCGAAAATCATCTCGGTGTTGAAGCGCTCGGCATGCTTCTGGAAGCGCGCCATCAGCTCCGGGCCCTGCACGCCGTCGGCGTCCGCCGGCCAGTTGTCCACGTCGGTGGTGGTCATCAGTTGGCCGCCCTGGGCCAGGCCGGTGATCAGGGTGGGTTTCAGGTTGGCGCGAGCGGCGTAAACCGCGGCTGAATAACCGGCGGGACCGGAACCAAGAATCAGTAGGCGAGAGTGGCGAGCGGGAGCAGTCATGACCGTGGCGTAGCCTAAGTAAGGGAAAGTTAACGAATGGAATTATACTGAGGCGAGCAATAGCCGATTTCTACAACCTCAATATCCGAAGGCTATCACCCATGCCTGTTTCCCTGACCGTACTTCGTTCGCTGCCGATCTTTGAAGCCCTCGAAGACGCCCGCCTTGCACCCATTGCCCAAGTGGCGGCCTTGCGCCATGCCCCGCGGGGCGGTGTGGTGCTGCGTGAGGGGGACCGGACCGACAACGTCTACTTCGTCGTCAACGGCAACCTCAAGGTTCTGGTTTCCGATGAGGACGGCCGCGAAGTGATCCTCTCCATCCTTGGCCCCGGTGAGTTGTTCGGCGAAATGGGCGTGTTGGACAACAACCCCCGTTCGGCCACCGTGGTTGCCACCCAGTCCAGCGATCTGGTGACCATCGCCCGCTCCGACTTCCAATATTGCCTGTCCGCCAACTTCGATATCGCCCTGTTCATCATGCGCGGCCTGGCCCACCGGCTGCGCGTGGCCGACCGCAAGATCGAAAGCTTGGCGCTGATGGACGTCTATGGTCGGGTGGCCCGCCTGCTGCTGGATTCGGCCGGCGAGGAAAACGGCCAGCGCATCGTCACCCAGAAAATCACCAAGCAGGACATCGCCAAGATGATCGGCGCTTCCCGCGAAATGGTCAGCCGGGTGATGAAGGACCTGTCCCATCAGGGCCTGATCGAGGAAATGGAAGACGGCCGCATCCTGTTGCTGGAGCCGATGCAGCACCCCAACTGAGCGCATCGCGCTAAGGCCCGGAAAGCAAATACTTCCGGGCTGTATTTCTTCCTTCCGCGCTTCCCGTGGCGCCGAAAATGGCTAGCAACCCCAATTGGATTGACCCGGCCATGAATGCTTCCCTCGGCGCGGCACCGGCGAACCAGCCCTTGCCCGAAAAAATCGTAGCCCTGATGAACGAGGCCCGCTGGCTGCTGTTCGCCGCGGGCGTCTGCTACCTGTCCCTGATCCTCTGGGGCTTCAGCCTGGCCGATCCGGGCTGGTCCCATGCCGCGCTGACGGAGCGCGTCGCCAACCCGGGCGGGCGCTTTGGTGCCTGGCTGGCCGACCTGTTGTATTACTTCCTCGGCTTTTCCGCCTGGTGGTGCGTGGTCTTCCTGGTATTCCAGGTGATCTGGGGCTTCCATCGCCTGGAAGGCGTGTTGAGCAAGGATCGTCGCCCCTTCCTGATTGCCGTCCTCGGCTTTTGCGTGGTGCTGGTCGCCAGCGCCGGCGTCGAGGCCCTGCGCTTCTGGAGCCTGAAGGCGGCCACGCCCCTGGCCCCCGGTGGCCTGCTCGGTGCCGAGGTGGGCGCGCTGACGGTGCGCTACCTGGGTTTCCACGGCGGCACCCTGGTGCTGATGGCGGTCTGGGCGGCGGGCATGAGCGTGTTCACCGGCCTGTCCTGGCTGCGCTTCGTCGAGGGCTTCGGCGCCCTGCTGGAAAATAGCTGGAACGGCATCTTCCATCTCTGGCACACCTGGCAGGACCGCCGCTACGGCCGCGTCGTGGCCGAGAAGCGCGAAGCCGTGGTTGAGGTGGAGCGTAAGAAG